>JBEKEB010000058.1:0-20619 GCA_050014055.1 Anaerolineales bacterium
GTTAGTAATAACAACCAAATGAACACCCCTATTCAAAAGGTGCTCAGTAAAATTGCTGCGCATTGATTCCACTTTTGATATTTCCCGGCTATTTTGCAATATCTTCACAGCCTCGGAGGGGGGCCAGGAAACGGGTTGTTGAGTTGGTGAAGATTGGCGCATAAGCTAGTGCGTTACGGAGTCGCAGGTGCGTTTTCAACCGCCGGGTTCCCCGCCAGTTGCTGCCGCAGAAAATCCAGCATTTGCAGGGCGGTCAGGTTATGCATCTGCACGCCGTATTCCAGGCTGTCCGGAATGGAGAAATCGGTGAAATTGGCATAAGAAACGGAATCGAGATGTTCCGGATCGACCATGCCATGCTTTGGTAACGGTTGGGCCGCCAGCCAGAAGTTCCACAGCGGGATTTGATATTCCATCGCCAGCCGCGCAATCGTGGCATTAATGGACCCGTCGCCTTCCACGTCATCCGCCTTGGTGCTCAGGATCGGAACGATCCCTTTCGCAATCGTATCATCCAAGATGATGCGCATATTGTGCTCGAACGAGCCCGGGTTCTCGTGGACATAATAGGCCTCGTTGGTGCCGATCGCAATGATGGCAAAACCGGGACGGTCGAGCCGGTACTGGCAGTCCAACAAGCTCTCGTTTGCCAGGCATTGCTTGCCGGTCCAGAGCGTGGTCAGCAGCCCGGCGCTGTTCATGCCGGCTTTGGCGGCCAGACTGGGGCGCCCAAAGGAAGCCTGGAAATAGTCGATGGCGGGCTGGAGGGCAGTGTATGCTCCCAGGTTGTAATGGCCGGCAAAGCCCACCAGGAAGGCCGGGGCGGCGCTGGCGCAGTCCCCAATGCGGGAAAAGACATGCGGGTTGTTGCCCATTGCCAGACCGTTTTGGTAAATCTCCCGCACGCGGCTGCTGATCTGCCCCGGGATGACCGGCAATTCTTGCCAGAAATCCGCCGGAAGCGCGTTGGGGCTGGGCGTGGGCAAGGGACTCAATCCGGTGGGCGCCGGAATGGTTATGGTGGCGGTGTTGGTGGCGGTGACAGGCGCTGTCGCAGGGCTGGACGGGGTAGATGTTGCCAGGATTGGATTGATCTGGCCGGTCTGGCCGGATGGAGTGGCAGCCCGGCTGCATGCCACCAGCAGGCAAAGCAATAGACAGCCCAGGCGTGCGGCTGTCTTCAGGCAGGTAGGTCCCCGGCGTTGCACAATCCGGCGCATTTTAACCCTTGACCGCCTTTGCAATCGCGGCGATGTGCCCGGGCAGGTTTCCGCAGCAACCCCCCACCACCTGTGCACCCAGGGCCACGTACTTTACGGCGTATTCGGCAATTTGCTGCGGCGTTATATCGTAGGTGGTTACTCCATCCAGCAGATGCGGCAGGCCGGCATTCGACTTGGCCCACAAGGGGAAGTCGGGTTCCGTCGCAGCATATTCCTGCTGGATCTTTTCCATGTTTTCCAGGGTCGTCCCGCAGTTTGCTCCAATCATCACCGCACCCATTTCCTTATAGCGCTTGAACATATCGGCGGGTTTAACGCCCATCATGCTGCGCACACCCCGGTCGTAGCTGAACGAAACCACGATTGGTAGATCGGTCGCGGAGCGGGCGCCCTTGAAAGCGGCATCTGCTTCATCGAAGGCAAACATGGTTTCGATCACCAGCAAATCCACACCGCCTTCGGCCAGAGCTTTGGCCTGTTCGGCGAAGCTGGCAGTTGCATCTTCCAGGCTGAGCGGGCCGTAGGGTTTCATCATTACGCCGGTCGGGCCGATGGAACCGGCCACCAGGGTGCCCGGGCGCGCCGCAGCTGCCTGGCGGGCTAGTGCGGCCGCCCGCTTGTTGACCTCCGGGGCGCGCTGCCCATATTTCGATTCTTTCATGCGCAGGCGCGTCCCGCCAAAAGTATCGGTAAGGATGATATCCGACCCGGCTGCCACAAAGGCAGTCTCCAATTGCAGCACCATCTCGGGTGCATCGAAGACCAGGTCTTCCGGGGGAGTGCCCGGCTTGAGCCCCATCTTCTGCAGGCTGGCCCCGGTGGAACCGTCCGCGATCAGAATTTCACCAGATTGGAGACGTTCCAAAAACTTATTCATGCCATTTTTCCACACATAGTAGTTACCCAATTATACCGGGGAAGTACCTGCATAACCATCTGGTAATAATGGCTCTCCGGGAATTCCCGGGGCAAGAAAGGAAATGGGGGGTATTGGGCGGGGGAGGAAGGGCTCACTTCAGACTGACGGTGCCGGCATTGCCATCCACTGTGATCATCTGGCCATCCTGGATGCGGCGGGTGGCCGCCCCGGTCCCAAGCACGGCCGGGATGCCGTACTCGCGTGCCACGATCGAGCTATGGCTGAGGGGTCCGCCAATATCGGTCACCACCGCGGCGGCGCGTGCGAACAGCGGCGTCCATGCCGGAGTGGTGACCACGGCCACGATCACATCGCCTGGCTGCATCCGGCTGAAATCCTCGGGGCCACGCATCACGCAGGCACGTGCACGCACCCTGCCGGCGCTGGCCCCCGAACCCTTCAGCGTATCACCGGTCTGGTCCTCGCGCGGCGCAAACCGGGCGAGCAACGGATTCCTGGGCAGCACGTTCGGAGGGACGATCTTCCGCATTTTCTGCCAATGGAGTTTTCGTTCTGCAACCACGGCGGTGTGACTGGATGGTTTGCCTCCCTGATCGAGAGTGGCTGCCAGGTTCTCCACTTCGCCGGCTTTCAGCCAGTAAATGTCGTCCGGAGAGTCCATAGCTCCCGCTCCGGTCAGCCGGCGGCCCAGCTCGGCCAGCATTCTGCGGATCTGGGGTTGCCCCAGCCCGATATCGGCGATGCCATCCTCGCGCAACGGGGCTGACTCCTGCGCCCATTTGAGCTGCTTACGGAACACCCTTCGCCGAAGCGGGTCCAACCGCTTGACCACGGCCTGGGTCATCTGTTCCCGTCGTTCCAGAGCAGCTGCCTGGCGTTCATACGGGTTTTCCGCAGTGCCGTCCAGGTAGGCTTTGAGTGCCTCCAGCATGGGAACCGGGTCATCCGCCGGTATTGGCTTGGCAAAGTCCAAGTCGTAGATGGTGTGGCCGTATAGCGCCAGATGGGCGGAAAATCGGGTCCGGAATTCCCCCCAGGCTTCACCGGTCTCTGAACCGGACAGGCGCTGGTAGATACGCCCGGCCGGTTCCTTGTGGAGATTCTCAAGCAAAGCCGGTTGCTCTCTTATCCACATCGCCAGGTCGAAAAGTGCTTTCTCAGCGCGCAGCGCCTGGTTCTCTGCCCCCAACAGGAAGGTGGCTGGGATCGGTTCACCCTTGCGTTTTACGAACATATTGTAGATATTGCTGAAAGTCATTTCGCTGGTCAGGGCGATTGGGATTGGCCCGGACTGGACGGCGGCATAATAATTCGCAGTATCGGTGAAGATCTCCCGTACACCCGCCAGCAGGGCCAGGGCGGTCAATCCCGTCAAATCCCGCTTCTGCCAATCCTGCACCAGGGTCAGATACTTTTCATGCGCCACCGCCCAGCGTTGCTTTCCCAAGGAAAGCATTTTTCTGGTTGCAATGGTACTCATGATCACCATCGACAAAACCACCTTGAAGGTCATTTTCAAACCAACGTAAACGTAATCATTGACCAACAACACGATATAACTATCGGGATCATTGATTCCACCGATGTCGCTCATCATCGCCAGACTGGCTTTGCCGGCCAACGGGACCGCCAGCGTACCAAACAGCGGCGAGACCGGGTCCGGCAGAAACTCGGCAAAACTGCCGCGTGTCAGGATTGCTTTAGCGATCGGGACCGGCCACTCCAACGGCGGCTCCGGCAGGGCGGTCACCGGCCGGGCCTGGAGGATGGCGAACCTGCCGCCCGCCAGCGCCCATTCGATGTCCATGGGCGCGGCATAGAGTTTTTCAATCTCCAGCCCCAGCCAAACCAGTTCTTTCACCCGGGCATTGTTCAACACCGAAGCTTTTTTCAGGCGCTCCGGTACGGGTTGCTCGCACGTGCCGGTATCCGTCCGGACGGTCATGACCAGCTTGCTAGCCGTTTCCCGCCGCACCAAACGAACATTGGATTTATTGACCGTGATGGTATCAGGGGTGACCGCCCCGGAGACGATCGCCTCCCCCAAGCCCCAAGCTGCCGTGATCATCAATTCGTCGCGTCGCCCGGTGACCGGGTTGGCGGTGAACATCACCCCGGCTGCATCAGCGAACACCAGTTCCTGGACAACCACTGCCAGGGCCACCTCACCGGGCTGGATGCCCTGTCTGGCCCGATAAGCGATGGCGCGGGCCGTCCACAGGGAAGCCCAGCAGCGTTTAACTGCTTCCAGCACAGCGCCTCCGCCGCGGATGTTCAGGTAGGTATCCTGCTGGCCGGCAAAGGAGGCTTCGGGCAGGTCCTCGGCGGTGGCGGAGGAACGTACCGCTACCGACACTTCCCCTTTCCCGGCGGGAGGTGTGCCCGATAACGTAGATGATCGGGGCTGCGGCATTGCGGCATATGCCTGCATAATTGCCCCGGCAACTTCAAACGGGATCCGTCCATCAGAGAAGAAATTCCGAATCTGCTGCGAAACGGGCTCGAGCGCCTTTAACTCGGAGCTGTACCCCTCTTTGAGCGCCTGCAGGATGCGCGGCTGAAGAGCATTTTCCGACACGAAGAGCCGGTAGGCTTGCGTGGTGATATGGAACCCATCCGGAACGGGCAGCCCGGCCCGGGTCAGCCTGGCCAGCGACATACCTTTTCCACCGACCGTTTCAAGCGTGGCTTCCAATGCGGACAATTTCAGGATGAAGGGTCGCATTTCTTTCTCCTTCGGTTGGTTTCAGCGGAATGAGCTCACCTTTGATGAGCGGGTTAAGCTTTTATTCCGTGCATGAACATATCCAGGGCATCCGCCAGCATTTCGTGCGGCGTCCCGGTCGGCCGGGTGGTGTAAACCAGTACTTCCATGATCGAAAGCAGGGTCCGGGCGGCCAGGCGGGTATTGACTGGCCTGAATACGCCTTCCAGAACGCCTTGTTCAAGTACCCCTCGCAGCAGGTCCTGGTAGGAATAGCGTTTTTTCATGATGCGCGCCTGCCCGGCCTGTCCCAGTTGCATCACCTGCATGGAGAGTTCTGTAAAAAAGTTTTTATTATTGAGCAGGTATTCCAGTTGGGCTTCGAGGATTCTTATGAGTTTCTCTTCCACCGGGCTGTCCTGGGCAGCCATGCCTTCCGCCTGTTCCTGCAAGTTATCCAGTTCTTCCTCGAACACGAACAGAAGTACATGGTCTTTGGTGGGGAAGTAATCGTATAAGGTGGACTT
Organism: Anaerolineales bacterium; assembly: GCA_050014055.1. Taxonomy (GTDB): domain Bacteria; phylum Chloroflexota; class Anaerolineae; order Anaerolineales; family Villigracilaceae; genus UBA877. The sequence continues at coordinate 5,335 of JBEKEB010000058.1, forward strand.
GCCGACGCCAGCCGCCCGGGCAATTTCCTGCATGGAAGTGCCGGCAAAGCCCTGCTTGAGGATCAGAACCACCGAAGAATGGAAAATTTCGTGGCGGCGGCGATCGATTTCCTTTTCGGTCAGCGGGATTCCTTTTGGCATATCGGCTCCTAATAGCGACTATTGGTCGCTATTAGTCTACTATTCCTGACAGATTTTGTCAATAGCGAACATTGGTCGCTATTGATTAGCCCTGTGGAAATTGCCGGAGCAATGAAGGAAGAAAGAGCTGATTTCTTTCCCTTCATTACAGGAATCCCAAATGACCTTCAATTATAATGGGGGTGGTTGGAGTAACAATAGATGTTTTTTTCCTCGGCTTATTATTTTCTTTTTTATGGTGCGTTTTCCATCCTTCTGCCGTTCCTGGCTATCTTCTACAAGGCCCAGGGGCTCACCGGTGGACAGATTGGCCTGCTGGCATCCCTTGCTCCGATTATATCTTTTTTTGGCGCACCACTTTGGACCGGTGCAGCCGATGCCAGCCACCGTCACAAGCTCGCCACGATGCTTTCCATCCTCGGCGTGGTGGGGATTTGTGTCATTATCCCGGGCATCGCCTCGTTCGGAGGCTTGCTCCTGATGATCAGCCTGTACGCTTTTTTCGGCGCTCCCACCGCTTCGCTGGTCGATAGCGCCGTACTGACCCTGCTTGGCGACCGCAAGGACCGCTTCGGGCGCGTGCGCTTGTGGGGAACCATCGGCTATGGAATGATTGCGCCCTTCGCTGGAAATCTGATAGGCCGGCTGGGGCTCAAATGGGCTTTCTGGGGCTATGCCATCCTGATGCTGGGTGGATTCTTGATTATTACCCAGATTCCCTTCCGTCAGAGTCGCTCGAACGGCTCCTTCTGGGGCGGGATGCGTGTGCTGCTCGCCAACCGGCCCTGGATGCTTTTCCTGGTGATGGTATTCATTGCCGGTATTGGCAATGCCACCATCAACAACTATCTCTTCGTATATATGCAAAGCCTGGGAGCGAGCACTACCCTGATGGGTTTTGCTCTGACCGTTTCCACCATCTCCGAAATCCCGGCGATGTTCTTCAGCGACCGCCTGTTGCGCCGCTTCGGAGCACGCGGCATGCTGATAATCGCCATGACAACCATCGGCCTGCGCCTGATCTGCTATTCATTAACCACCCAGCCGTGGGTAGTTCTGGTCATCCAGCTCTGTCACGGGCTGACCTTTGCAGCCGCCTATACTGCCGGCGTCCACTACGCTGACCAGGTGGCCTCGCCTGGCATGAAGGCCACCACGCAGGGCATGTTCAACGGCACCCTGATGGGTTTCGGCGCGGCCGCCGGCGGTTTTCTTGGCGGTATCCTGCTGGATAGCTTTTCACCCGGTGGCATGTATGCCTTTATCGGCACGCTCGTGCTGGTCGGGTTGATTGCCTTCCTGTTGGTCGAACGGAGGTTTTTTCCTGTGAACAAAGCGCTGGCATCCTCCCCAGAAGAATGAGCGTGTCCTGGGCTGCGTTGAAAAAAAGGAGACAATTATGGGACAGTTTGATTCTGCCAAGAACCTTATCGTGGAGACCGCCCGGCAACTGACCGGGAAGGGCTATCTCATGGCGACAGGGGGGAACTTGTCCGTGCGCATCGCTGGCCAATCCGCCTTGGCCATCACTCCCTCCAATTATGATTACATGAAAATGCTGCCGGAGGATATTTGCGTGCTGGACTTTGAACTGAAGGTGCTCGAAGGGAGCCTCAAGCCCTCAGTGGAGAGCGGCATGCACGCCGCCATTTACCGGGTGCGGCCGGATGTGAACGCGGTTGTCCACACCCACCAGGTCTACGCCAGCGCGCTGACACTCATTCAAGCACCCATCCCGAGCCTGTTCGACGAGCAGGCACGCTTCCTGGGTCGCAGTGTGAATATTATTTCCTATGCTCCGTCCGGGACCGGGCTGCTGGCAGGTATCATCGCCAGGTCCGTCCGCGACCACAACAATGCCTATATGCTGCAAAACCACGGCGCATTGGTCTTTGGTTCCGATATGGAACGGGCCGTTCACAATGTGGAAATCCTGGAGAAGTGTTCGCTCGCATATCTTCTGGCACTTTGCACCGATCGCAAGGTCAGTAAAATTCCACTGGCCGTGCGGGAAGTGGCCTTTGCCAAACTGCGCAAAGACCAGCAGAAGATCATAGCCGGAAACAATGAAATTGGTGGAGAATAAATTTTAGATTAAGGCATAATTGTCGGATGATTTCTGCACCTGAACTTATCCTGGATGCGCGGGCTGACCTGGGGGAAGGGCCAGCCTGGGAAAGCCAAACCGGCAGCCTCTACTGGGTCGATATCCATGCCGGCCGCCTGCATATATTCAACCAAGCCGATGGGTCGGACCGGTCGATTGAGCTTGGTGGATATCTGGGCTGCGCGGCTCCGCGCCGCCCGGGGGGATTAGTGCTCGGATTGCGCAACGGTTTTGCGACCATTGACTCTGTCCCCCTTTCGGGAGAGGCAAAGGTGAGGGTCATTGTCAATCCCGAACCACATTTACCCGGCAACCGATTCAATGATGGCAAATGCGACCCGGCCGAGCGCTTCCTGGCTGGCAGCATGGACGACGCAGAGATCGAGCCATCCGGTTCGCTCTATTCGCTCTCCCCGGATGGGTCGGTTAATACACTGCTACGCGGGACGCGCATCGCCAACGGCCTGGCCTGGAGCCCGGACTACAAAACCTTCTATTTCATCGACACACCCACCCGTACCGTGATGGCGTACGATTACGACCTCGCTACCGGCGCGCTCGGCAACGCGCGTCCGGCCATCTCTGTCCCGCCCGAAATGGGCTGGCCGGATGGGATGACCTCGGACGCCCAGGGCCATCTATGGGTGGCGCTATGGGGCGGAGCCAAATTAACCCGTTGGAATCCCGGCTCGGGTCAATTGCTGGAAGAAATCCCCTTGCCGGCGCTCAACGTTTCATCATGCGCTTTTGGCGGCCCGCACCTGACCGATCTATATGTCACGACTGCGCGGAAAGAAATGGATTCTGGCCAACTGGCAAAATATCCTTTCTCCGGCGGGTTGTTCCGCATCCGGACAAATATCCAGGGTTCGCCAACCTTCGCATTTGGCGGATAAAAGCACAAGACCCGCCCCACTGCCATAAGGGTTGTGCTAAAATAACCATACCAATCTGGAGCTCTTATGTCTGACATGGTTGAAGTAGTCATCGACAGCGTACGCGTCAGTCTGATGTCCCCCCAACGGGTGGTGGTTTTACGCCAGACGGGAGTGGAACGCTACCTGGCCATCTGGGTTGGGCCGTACGAGGCCGAACACATCACGGTGGCATTGCAGGAAGTGGAATTGAGTCGCCCGATGACTCACGACCTGTTAAAAAATGTATTCAGCCTGTTAAATGCCGAGATCCTGCGCATCGAAATTGTCTCACTGAAAGAGGAAACTTTCTACGGCAATATCGTCGCCAAAAAGGATGAGAAAATTATAGATATCGACTCGCGGCCGTCGGACGCCATCGCCCTAGCGGTACGCGCCCACGTCCCGATCCTGGTCAGTCAGGAAGTGATGGATGAAGCAGGCATCGTCCCCGAACGGGATATGCAGGCCGATAGCCCGGCAGTGCCTTCCAATGATACCAAGCCTCTCCCGCAATCTTCCGGGGAAAGCGAAGAAGGCCTGGACGTGTTCGAGGATTTCCTGAAGAAACTCAAAGACGACCCGGGTGATGAAGAAGAGAAACCAAAACCTAAATGAATGACCTGCCTGCTCCCGAAGAGCCCCGTCCCGAGAATGTCGAAGAACGCCGTTCTGAACCTGTCGAAGAGCGCCGTCCTGAGCCAAGTGAAGGACTTTCCGTTCCATCCACATCCACCATCCCCCACAACCGTGAAGCCGAAGAAGCCGTTGTGGGGGCAGTGCTCATCAACCCCGAAGCCTATTATGACCTGGCTCAATTCCTCCAGGCCGATGACTTCTACATTCACCGCCACCGCTGGATTTGGGAGGCCTTCACCCGCCTGCACGAAAAACGCATCCCACTGGATTTCCTGACGGTAACCGAAGAGCTGCAGAGTGCCGGGCAATTGGCCGAAATCGGCGGCCCGGCGTATTTAACCGCGTTGCTCAACCAGGTCCCGACCTCCCTGCATGCCGAGGCTTACGGGCGAATGGTCGAGGCGGCTGCTATCCGCCGCAGGCTGTTGACCTCCGCCAACACGATTGCCACCCTGGCTTACAACGAGCAGGAAACCGTCGAGAACGTGATCGAGGAGTCTGAGAAATCCCTCTTCAACGTCAGCGAGCGGCGGCTTCACAACGATGTGAAGCCTATCAGCCAAGTGATGAGCGAAGTCTACGACCGAATCGATGAACTCGCCAAACGCCCGGAGGACATAGTTGGTGTACCGACCGGTTTCAAAGACTTAGATCACATGTTGGAAGGGTTACAGCCTTCCGATTTGCTGATCATAGCCGGCCGCCCCGGTCAGGGCAAATCTGGTTTTCTGCTTTCGGTGGCGATGAATGCCGCCCTGCTGCATAAAAAGCACATAGCCATTTTCTCGCTGGAAATGTCTAATGAACAGGTTGCTCAGCGTTTAATATCCCAGCAGACTGGCATCGACTCGCAGCACTTGCGCACCGGCAAGTTGGATGAAAACGAACGGGATTTATTTGTCCATTCAATCGAAGTGCTGGCCGATACGCAGATCTTCCTGGACGACACGCCTGCCATTACCCCGCTGGCGCTGCGCACTAAGTGCCGCCGCCTGCACATGGAGTTCGGTCTCGACCTGGTCATCCTCGACTATATCCAGTTAATGGGCGGGGATACCCGTACAGAGAATCGTGTCCAGGAGGTCTCGTACATCTCGCGCAACCTGAAGGCGTTGGCACGCGAACTGAACGTCCCGGTACTGGCTGCGGCGCAGCTCAGCCGCGCGGTCGAGCAGCGTGCCGGCGGTCGCCCGATGCTGTCCGACTTGAGAGAATCGGGCTCCATCGAGCAGGATGCCGACATTGTCATGTTCATCTATCGATCCGACCAGTACGAGAAGGATACCGAAAAGAAGAATGTGGCCGAGATCATCATCGCCAAACACCGCAACGGCCCGACCGGCAGTGTCGAACTGGTCTTCTTGAGCCACCTGGCTAAGTTCGTGGATGCCGCCACGCGCAATTTTGATTTGAGCCAGGCATAATTCGATCCTAGCTATTTGACATTTGTTCTTTACCCCCATCGTGGTGAAAAATGGCTTCCGGCTTCAGCGACTCCGAAACTTTCGCCCAAATCCCCGACTCGTTCTTTCGCCATCTGCTCAGCGAGGTGGATGATCTGGACGAGTTGAAGGTGACTTTGTATGCGCTCTGGCGGATCGGGAATATGGAGGGCCGCGTCCATTTTCTGCGGGGGCAGGATTTTGTTGACTGCATACCTGACCCGGGTCCGGCGCTTGAAAAAGCGGTCAGGCGCGGCAGCCTGCTCAAGGCACTGCCCCCCGCTTCCGATCAAACGCCCCATATCAATGACGCAGGGCTCTATTTCCTTAATTCCCCGCGTGGCCGGGCTGCGGCGGCATCCTTCAGCCAGGGCCGGTGGCAGCCGGATGCCACGGGTTCCATGCCTGCGCCGCCGGAACGTCCGAACATATTCAAGCTGTATGAAGAAAACATCGGCCCCCTGACCCCGTTGATTGCGGACTCATTACAGGACGCTGAAAAAACCTACCCGCCCGAGTGGGTGGCGGAAGCGCTGGGGATCGCCGTCAAAAACAATAAACGTAATTTGAAATATGTGGAAGCGATATTACGCCGCTGGAAGGAAGAAGGCCATGCCAAAAAGCAAGATAGACGAGACGCTCAAGAAGATGGCCGCCGGTACGCCGAAGGCGACTACGCCGATTTCATCGAGCATTGAGACCCTGGGCGACCCGGATTGTCCGCACTGCCATGGACTCGGCTACGTCCGCCGTGACGTCGAGCCGGGTTCACCCGATTTTGGCCGATTGGAGATATGCACGTGCCGGCAGGGGGCGGTGACGCGGCAAGTGCGTGACCGGCTCTTCTCGCTCAGCCACCTAGAAGAACTCAACCATTTAACATTTGATAGTTTTGATATTCGCGGCCACCGTGAACGACAATTAACAAAACGGGAAATGAATTCACTTGCGCCCGCAAAAGAGAGGGCAGAAAATTACGCACGCTCTTTAAATCAAGGTCGCTGGTTGATTTTGATGGGACCAACCGGCTGTGGCAAAACCCACCTGGCTGCCGCAATTGCCAACTTTGCGGTTGGTATAGGGGTGCCGACGCTCTTTCTGACCGTGCCCGATCTGCTTGACCTGCTGCGCTTCTCCTTCGATGCCGAGGATGTCACCTTCGAGCAGCGTTTCGAGCAAATCCGCACGGCGGCCCTGCTGGTGCTGGATGATTTCGGCACACAGAACGCCACTGCGTGGGCACAAGAAAAATTATTTCAGATCGTAAATTATAGGTATATCAACCGTCTCCCCACAATAATCACAACTAATATTCCTTTTGAAGAACTTGAGGAACGTATACGTTCTCGGCTTCAGGATGCTGAATTGGTGGAAAAAGTACTTCTTGAAGCCCCGGATTACCGTCGCCCACAGGGTGCTAGGGGACACGCAAAATTTTTTCCCCTTGAATTTCTGAGAAATCGAACTTTTGAAAGTTTTAGCTTGCGAAAAACTGAAAATTTATCTGATGAAGGTGTTCAGAGTCTAGAAAAAGCATTTAATGCTGCTCGGCATTATGCTGAAAACCCAGAAGGTTGGTTAGTCTTTATTGGCACATTCGGCTGTGGGAAAACTCATTTAGCTGCAGCAATAGCGAATTATCGTGAGGATTTAGGCGATCCGCCACTTTTTGTTACAGCACCTGATCTGCTTGACCACCTGCGAGCTACTTTCGGACCAAACAGTCAAGTTGCTTTTGATCGACTCTTCGACGAAGTCCGTAATTCTCGATTGCTTATCTTGGATGATTTGAGAACAAAGTCTATGAGTCCTTGGGTGCAAGAGAAACTTTATCAACTAATTAATCATCGTTATAATGCAAACATCCCAACTGTTATAACTTCGTCAGATGAATTTGAGGATATGGATGCACGCATCCGTTCCCGTATGCTGGACGCGCGTCTGTGCACAATTTATGCCATCACCGTCCCGGCCTACCATGGGGGCAGGGCCAGGAAAACTAGGCGATAACCTTTACCTTATAAATTAATTCGTGGAATTAACCTTTTCGCGTCATTTGTGTTTAATACTGTACTGTAGAAAAAATCCTTTTTTTCCATAAACAAAAGGCAACCCTTCTCATGAAGAAATCGGCTTTGATCGTTCTGCTCTGCGCAGTCAATATTTTGGTAGTTGGTGCTTTCATTATCTGGTACTGCAACCGGATCTATCCCATGATCGGGCATGACTACCGGTTATTCATACCTTATATGCTCGATTCATATCTCCATCAAAAAATAAACGGGCTGACCATCCAATGGTATACACCCAGTTTTGCCGGGGGCCGGCCGGTTTTTCCCAATCCGCAAGACCTCCAATTTTCCTTACCACAATTTCTTCTCTGGATTGTCAACCCATGGTGGGCGGTGTTTGGATCCATGTTGATCTATGTAATGATCGGTTTCATCGCCACCTACTACTTTCTGAAAAGGTTCTTGGGGCTGCACGCATTCGCCAGCATTCTGGGAGCCGTGTTCTTCATTGCCAATGGCTTCTACTTTAATCATATGGCAGCCGGCCATGTCACCTTTCAAGCCTTTACCTTGTTTCCGGTGATCCTGATCGTTATTGTGCATCCAAAACTGCCTGCCTGGCTGGCGGGATTGCTGCTTTCATTCATTGCTGCCATTCTATTATATTCCGGCATCCATGACATTACCTTCTTCATACTCACCGCGCTTATCTTTTTGCCTCTGATCTATATACTGAGACCGTCTCTACTGGATGGAAAACGGTTACTTGCAACTACCATCTGGGGCGGTATTTTAACCCTGCTGTTATGCGGGTCGAAGTTATGGGCGGCTTATTCTTTCATGCGTTTTTTCCCCAGGCTGGTCGATGACAGTTACAAAACCAATCTTTGGACCGGGACAGTCGGCGTGGTTTCCCAGCTTCTCGGGACCATGACAATCGCTCCCATTTATAGGATTTTGGGATCAAACCCGGCCAATTTCCCCTTGGACATGATTAAAAACACCGGCACCCCTTATCAATTTTGGGAACTGGATGCCAGCCTGTCACCGGCTTTGCTTGTCCTTCTGGCAGGCGGCGCGATCACATTTCTACTGCACAAGCCCAGGATCAAAGCGCGGATTGATAAAAAGCGCTTGATTGCAGAAATCTGTCTGCTAGTGGCCGTGTGGGTAGTGATCGAATTTACGATTGCAAAGGGACTGGTCTATCCGCTGCTCCACCGCTTGCCGGTACTGGAATCGGAACGGGTAAACGTTCGGAATGTAAGTGCGTTCATTTTTCCGCTGGCAGTGGTCGGTGCAGTTATTTTCAGCAACTGGACAGGCCACTGGAAGTCAAATGCCAGGCTGTGGACTGCCTTCCTGGTTCTTAACGGCATCGCCCTGGGTTCTTTGTGGTTTTACCATTATGTTCCAACCCAATCACAACAGCTGCTCTGCGATATCCGGCCCATCCTGACCGCGTACGATATGATCCGCTATCAGGGGGATACGTTTCCCATAGAGAATGTTGTTCCCAGAGCGGATCCATGGGCCGTCTTTCAGGATAATGCGGTGAACATGATCGATCCGTACAATACCTTCTTCAAGGATATAAACCGTCACCTTGTTCCGGTTCTGCATGCCGGCTCCGTTTACGATATATCTGATGGTTACTATAACATTGTCAATCCGACCGGTTACGTGTTTCCGGAAGTGAATCATTCACAAGAGTATGAACGTATCCCGGTCACAGAGAAAGCCCAATTCCTCGATTTTATTAATCGCCGCCAGCCAGATTGGAAACTTCCTATCATCCAGCAGGTTCTCGATTGGACGGCTTTAATCACCCTCATCGCTGAATTTTGTGCTTTATTGGTTGTGTTGGCAAGAAAATGGATCCGCTTTCCAAAACATCCTGCCAAAGCTTAGTCCATATATATGTCGAAAAATAAATTAGAACTGCATTTTGAGGGTGTGCGGCTTCGCCGCGTACACTTAAAAATGCTATTTCCTCCTGTCGCTCTACCAGCATTTGCGCATCCTACATTGCAGAGGGGTGTTAGAATTAGCTGTAATTGGATATGATTGGTCCGCAATTCGGTTTTTAGAGGTGCCTCATGCTCTCCGCCTATATTCTATCCCTGCGAGAGGGGTTGGAAGCCGCGCTCATCATCGGTATGGTCCTGGGTGCCTTGCGCCAAATGCAACGCAAGGATCTGGCTCTCTCCGTCTGGCTTGGAGCGGGCAGCGCGGCTTTGCTAAGTCTGTTAACAGCAATTCTGCTCTCCCATCTCGGCCTGGAGCTGAAGGATCCTGCGGAGGCCATTTTTGAGGCCACCACCATGCTGCTGGCTGCTGGTATCCTGACCTGGATGATCTTCTGGATGAGCAAGCAATCCAGAAATCTGAAGAGTAACCTGGAATCCGGCGTCCAGAAAGCCTCGCAGGCCGGCAAATGGTCGCTTTTCGGATTAGCCTTCCTGGCCGTTTTACGCGAGGGGGTGGAATTGGCACTCTTCCTGGCCGCTGCCTCATTTTCCTCCAGCGCGCCTCAGACCGCCCCGGGGGCTTTGTTAGGATTAGGGACGGCCGCCTTGCTTGGTTGGGCACTTTTTGCAACCACACTGCGGTTGAATTTGCGGCATTTCTTCCAGGTGACCGGGGTTCTGCTCGTTCTTTTTGCTGCCGGGCTCGTAGCCCACAGCCTGCAAGAATTCAACGGACTTGGCTGGGTGCCACCGGTTACCGAGCATATCTGGAATATTAATCGCTTCCTTAATGAACAATCCACATTCGGGCAGGTCCTGGCTGCGCTATTCGGCTACAATGCCAGTCCATCGCTGACCGAAGCACTGGCATATTCGGGGTACTTCGGGATTGTGCTTGGGGTACTATTGATCCACCAGAAGCGCCGCCCCGGGTCTGTCGAAGGATCCGCGCATACTGCGGACAGGCATGCTTAATGGGTGACGACCAGGTCCTTAAAAGGGCCTAGCCGTTCTGTTTTCGAAAGCAATTATTTGGCTTTTTGATTTGTCAGCGAAGCATGTTTTTCCAGAATACCCTGTCATGGGACCAGCATCATCACGACAGTGATATTATCCTTTCCATTGTACGCACAGGCCAGATCGACCAGGGTCTGCGCGGCAGTCGGAAGATCCTGTCCGCGTACCGCCTGTATGATTTCCTCATCTTCCACCACGTCGGTCAGACCGTCCGTGCAGAGCAGCAGCAGGTCGCCAGGGAGCAGGCGCAGACCCTGATTGGAACGCGATTGGGTATCCGTCTCGTCGGAAGCCAGCCGCAAGCGGATATCGGCTTGAGGCGTTTTGGAGGAACCGAGATACCGCCGGATGACATGCACATTGGGATGGTTGCGCACATTCTTTGGATCCAGGATGCCTCTTTCCACAGCCTCCTGCACCCATGTATGGTCAACCGTCAATTGCGTCAGGCCGGCGTTGCGCAGCAGGTAGATACGCGAATCCCCGACCGAGGCGGTGAACAGTTGGTCACCGATGACCCAAGCGCAGGCGCAGGTGGTACCCATGCCCAGGCGTTGGGTGTCATCTTTGCCTTTGGATACAATCGCGTCACTGGTAACCTGGATGGCATTGTCCAGGATCTGCACTGGCTGGCTGGCATCCGATTGGGCCACCATATGGCTGATGGTCTCCACTGCCATTTCAGCAGCCACTTCCCCGGCGCGGTGTCCCCCAACCCCATCCGAAACAATTGCGAAAACCGAGCGGGTGGGGTCATTTTCACTGATGCGGTACGATGATACCGCCAGGCGATCCTCGTTCTCCTTACCAGCCATGCCGGGGTGGGTTGACGCAGCGACATGCAAATGAGCGTTTGTTGTACGGATCATACCTTCGTGGGGGTGATTTTTGGGCGCGGCCGTTCAGGCGGCTTGCGGAGCATGAAGCGATACGAGAGTCGTCCGAATTGCAGCACGTCGCCATGCTGCAAGGGACGCGGGGCGGCCAGCAACTCGTAGTTGACCCAGGTGCCGGCAACCGACTTTTCATCTGAAAGGATATACTCACCGTCCTGCTGCAGAAGCCGGGCATGCAGGGGAGAAACAGACGGGTCATCCAGAATACGCGTGACCTGCATAGGGTCGGAACCGAAAGTCATTTCCGGAGCTATGACCGGTATGGGTGGAGCAGTCGTGGGCTGGCCATCTTCTTTCAGACGTTCCAGGTAGGCATCTGATTGTCTGGCTGGACGCTTCCAGGGCACCCGCATATGCCGGCCCGTCTCGCCCTCCACCGGCTGGGTGAGCGGGTCAATCGTGGCGGCCTGGTCTGCCAGGCCGGCGCGCCGTCTGAACCGCCCTCCGCCCAAAATTACGCTCAAGAGTGCCCCGGCAAATATAATTGCGACCAGCGCCACCCAAGGGCTATTACGCGACAGGAAGGGCAATAGTCCGAATTGCGGCCGGATGACCGTGACCATCACCGGCACACCCAGGCTTATTTTGCTTAATCCGAGGCTGTCCACGGCTTCGACGCTGAGGATATGTTGACCGCTGGTAGCATAACCGCTCAGGTCCCAGGTAAAGTGGTCAAACGGCTCGGCAGTATTCTCGGCTACTTTTTGGTTGTCCACGAATAAAGTGGTACTGACCAGCGGACGCGTGCGCCCATCCGGGAATTCTACGATTATCTCAATGGGTTGCTGGCTGGGGAGGAAAGCGGTTGTAGCCGTCGTATGCGCGTCTGGCGCCTGGCGGACGATCTGGTCCGGCGGAGCAACCAACATGGGGTTGGGCGGCTGGATATCCAGCGAAAAAGACAGTTCTGCCGAAGAGACTGCCGCTCCGTCCAGGGTAGCCTGGGCCGTCAGAGTATGTCCACCAGGGGTGAGAATGCCTGAATTATACGTGAGCTGGTAGGTGGAACGGAGTGGGGCGAAATATGTCTCCAGGCCAGGCAGCGGCTCCACGCCGGAGAAAAGAAGGTACTGTCCGCCAGTCTGGATGGCAAGATCCTTGAGCGCGGTTGCGCCGGAGGACGAGAAGAAATCGGTGGAGGCCACAATCCATACATTAACGCGCACCTGCTGGCCCACTGCGCGCTCGGTCAGGTTCTGCAGGGTCGGTATGGCATCCACTGCTGTAGGGGATGTGACATACAGGACCGTCTTTTTCATGCCAGGCGTGGAGGTCGATTCGGAAACCGTATCGAGGGCACTTGAAAGGGTATTCAGGCTCGGCGAGATGGATTGCAGGTTGGGCAGGTAGGCCGCCAGGGCATCCGAAAATGCCGCGGTGCTGGTCATATGAGCGGAGAGGGTCCCATAGGTGGGGACCAGACTCAAATCGTCGTCCAGCGAATCGGAATGGGAGGCGACCCAGCTTTTTAAAATTTGCACGATCTTGTCATAGCGGGTGACCGCGTTGGCATCCCGGAAAGCAAAAGTCGGACCGGGATCGAGCGCCAGTGCAAACTCCACACCCACTTTGACTTCCTGAAGCGATGTAATGGGACGCGGCTTATTATCTTCAAGCAAGGTGATTGCACCCGGTTTCAGACCGGTGACAACATTGCCAGCCGAATCGAATACGTCCAGACCGGCTGAGATGGCCGGGAAATTGGCGGTCTGCAGGGCATACAGGCTGAGGTGGGCGGTATTCTGATTCTGACTTTGGGCACGCGCCGGCGTCAATCCGGCGAAGAGCAGATACAGGCAGAGGAGTGCCGCCAAAAATTTACGCATATGCAGCGATCAACCTGGCAAATGCCCGTCGCCAACCGTTCCAATTACTTAACATCCCTTACTTCCGCGTCCACGATTTCATCGGAAGGTGGAAGCTTTTGTGGAGGTTCCTTCGGGGCGGGGGGTCTGACCCATTCGTGCAAGCCCGCCCACGCCAACAAGATGCCACCGACGGCGGTACCTGTCACGGAGATGGGGACGCCTGCAATGATACCCATCACCAACCCTTTGGCAACGGATTCCCCCCAACCATCTTTTGCAAGGTAGTGCTGCACCATTGTCGTTGTGACAAAACAAATACCACCTACCAATGGTATTGTGATTATCCACAACTCCGGGCCAGCCAGGTCGGGTATGGCAAAAATATTATCCAGCACGATCGTCGCCAGGGCCGCCAACGGGTGAATCGGGGCGGGTGGGATGAGGCGGCGAGGATCGGGCAATAGCGGCAGCCCGGAATTCGTCTGGTTAGTCATTATTCAATCTCCTATTGCAAATCATATGTGTCGACCTGAAAATTCAGGAGGAGTTCGCATTTTGCGTATGTGCTGCTTCGCACCCTTCGGGCATGCTACGCGACATCACATACTCAAAATGCGGTTCTTCTATAATTTTCAGACAGGTTCTAAAACAACTCACTCCCATTCAATGGTAGCGGGGGGTTTACTGGTAATATCATACACCACTCTATTGATTCCGTGCACCTCATTGACAATCCGGTTGGCGACCCGGGCGAGCAGATCGGAAGGGAGGCGGGCCCAGTCGGCGGTCATGAAATCGTCGGTGACCACTGCACGAATGGCGCAGGCCTCCTGGTAGGTGCGCTCGTCACCCATCACACCGACGGAACGGACCGGTAACAGAACTGCAAATGCCTGGCTGGTGCCGGCATCTTTTCCCAGCAACCCGGCGGCGAATAATTCCCCGGTGAAGATTGCATCCGCCTGGCGCAGGCGGGCCACCCGCTCCGGAGTCACCTCGCCCAGGCAACGCACGCACAGACCCGGGCCCGGGAAGGGCTGGCGCCAGACCAGCTCTTCCGGCAACCCCAGGGCTTCGCCGACCGCCCGCACCTCGTCTTTGAAGAGGTAACGCAGCGGCTCGACCAGGGACATTTCCATATGCTCGGGCAAACCGCCGACGTTGTGGTGGCTCTTGATCTTTGCCGCCTTGTTGCGGTCCGGAGCAGCCGATTCGACCACATCCGGGTAAATGGTGCCCTGCACCAGGAACCGGGGGGCGCCGAGTTTTTTGGCTTCACGCTCGAAGATGCGGATGAATTTCTCACCGACGATCCTGCGTTTCTGCTCAGGGTCTGTGACGCCCTTCAAAGCCGCGAAGAACTCCGCCTCCGCCTGCACCGCCACCAGTTCCACGCCGATCTGCTGGCGGAAAGTTTTCACCACCTGCTCCGGTTCACCCTGACGCAGCAGGCCGGTATCCACGAAGACCGCCACCTGCTGGTCAGCAACGGCTTTATGCACCAGGGCAGCGGCGACGGATGAATCCACTCCGCCCGAAACCGCCGCCAGGAGGCGTTCCCCGCCCACCTGGAGGCGGATGCGGGACACGCTCTCTTCGATGATGGAGGCCGGTGTCCAGCCTGGGGTACAGTCACAGATATGGACGGCAAAGTGTTCCAGCAGCGCCGCGCCACCCGGGGTATGTTTGACTTCGGGATGGAACTGCACGGCGAAATACCTGCGGGTGAAATCGCCCATGGCGGCAACCGGGCTGTTGCTTGATCTAGCTAACGCCAGGAAGCCTTCCGGCAGGCGGGTGATCCGGTCGCCGTGCGACATCCAGACTTTGGATATTGCATCCAGCAGGGTGCCGGGAATCAACGGTTCGATGGTGGCGGGCCCATACTCGCGCTCGGCCGCATAGGCCACCTCGCCTCCCAGGGTATGAGCAAGCAGCTGCATGCCATAGCACAATCCAAGGATGGGTAATTTAGAATCGAGAATGTAAGGCAGCAGGGTCGGAGCGTCTTCGGCATAGACTGAGGCCGGTCCGCCAGAAAGGATGAAGCCCCTGGGATTTAGCGCCAGCACTTTTTCGGATGGGGTATCCCAAGGGAAGAGCTCGCAGTAGACATGCGCCTCGCGCACCCGCCGGGCAATCAGCTGGGCGTATTGCGAACCGAAGTCGAGGATGGCAAGGGAAGAGTGCATAGGGATCAGAGAATGGAGAGAAGAGAGTAGAGAACAGGGGATCAGGGGCCAAGGGATATGGGAAAAATCCAGGCAACCAGGTAGCATCCTGCAGATGTATCCGCCAGCCTGAAAAACAGATGCATCAGCTATCGCCCAGGACCACTT
>JBEKEB010000059.1:0-20522 GCA_050014055.1 Anaerolineales bacterium
GGCGTGCTTTTCCACCCGGGAGATCAGATCATGGTTGAGGTCAGTTCAGGTCCCAACAACAATATTGTGGTGGATTACGCCGATGCCGTCCGGACGCGCCCGATTCTTATCATATTGGCAATTTTTATTCTTGCCCTGATCATCGTTGCCCGCTGGAAGGGCGTCCGTAGCCTGCTTGCCCTGGCATTCAGCTTTGTGGTTGTGATTGCCTATATTATCCCGCATATCATCCATGGGGAGGATCCGGTGCGGGTGAGCATCATTGGATCAATGATCATATTGGTGGTAACCCTCTATGTGACGTATGGTTGGAATATAAAAACGCATGCAGCCGTTATCGGGATTCTTGTTGTTTTGATCCTTACCGGTGTGCTGGCATGGGCGTTTGTAAAGATTGCGCTTCTGACCGGCGGAGGCAGCGAGGAGGCTCTCTACCTGATCCAGGTGCCCGGAATAACGATCGACTTGCGCGGATTGCTTTTGGGCGGGATTATCCTCGGTGCCTTGGGTGTATTGGATGACCTTATCATTACCCAGGCTTCGGCAGTCTTCGAGCTGCACGAGGCCAATGCAGAGCTTGGGTTTCGTCAACTCTATCAAAGCGCTTACCGCATTGGACAGGACCACGTTGCCTCGACGGTTAATACATTGGTCATGGCCTATACCGGGGTTGCCTTGCCTTTATTGTTACTGTTCGCAGTGGAGCGTGGAAACTATGCTGAACTGATCAGTGTCGCCTCGGTCGCGGAAGAAATCGTCCGCACACTGGTCGGCTCGCTGGGGTTGGTGGCAGCGGTACCGGTATCGACCTTGATCGCGACATTATTTGCTTTGTACAGCGAGCACTTGGGAGCCATCCGTCCGTATCTTGGACCGGAAACAAGTGGAGAGGCCCATACACATTGATTTGTGCGGATGGCAAAGAGGTTTTTTCCGTCTCTTCCGTGTTAATCCCGGCAGTCTGCACAAATCCCGTATAAAACCAGGGAATGTCCTTCGATCTTAAAATCGGTGCGTTGCCCCAGTTTGGTCAGTTGATCCTCCGGGATGCAAACATCCACATCCACCACACGATGGCATTTCCTGCATGTGAGGTGGTGATGGTGCTCATCCCCGCAGGCCCGGTAGGTATGGCTTCTATCGGAAAATTCGATCCGGTTCAATAATCCCATATTAACCAGAGTCTCGACGGCCCGGAAAACAGTGGCCCGGCCCAGTCCGGCATCCACCAGTTGCAGATCGTGCCAGAGATCCTCCACGCTGAAATCCTGGCCGCTGGCGGCCAATTCGGCTAGCCGGCTGGCAATCCGGTCCCTGGGTTGCGTTTTTCTCCTTCCTTTTTCTTCGAACGCAGCCCGGATTTTTTCAGATATGCTTGCAGAATTAATTTCAGTATTCATATTTAACGGTTTTCTAAAAACACATCCGATAAATCAGCAGGAATTCGCATAAATACCTGTATGCAAAATGCGGTTCTACTATAATTTTCGGAAAATTCTATTCCATGCAACAGGCTCATTATAATACTTCGGAAATTTAATACCATTCCAGGCTGGGCGTTAATGGCTCAACCGGGATTGGGCGCCTCAGGAAATACTTCACGGCTCGGGTGGGAGGGTTCCTTGTAACGGCGCGGAAAGAGTATGGCCCGAAGGCCCAATGAGACAAAATAAAAAATGGAGGTCAGGCTGACGATATAAAAACTGGCCGGCCAATGCCCGACGAAGGCCAGAACCAGGCCTCCCCAGCAGGAAACCAGGCTGATCGAAACAGACAGGAGTATGGCCGAGAATGGCCGGTGCGCTAGGTGCTCGGCTGCCGCCGCCGGAACGACCAGCAGGGCAAACACCAGCAGCACCCCCACGACCTTCATGGCCTCGGACACACTGATTGCCAGCAGGAGCAAAAATAGGACCGATAATCCCTGGGACGGCACGCCGCGTGCCTCGGCAATATCCGGATCGAAAGAAGCGAAAAGTAATGGGCGGAACAGGCAGGCCAGCAGGATGATGGTTGCCAGGCCTGCCCCGATGGTGACTAGTACGTCGGTATGCGTGACGCTTAAGATCGACCCGAATAGAATATTTACAGCCGTGGTTGCATTCTGGGTGATGATGCTTAAGAAAAGAACGCCCAGGCCGAGCATGAATGTGAGGATCATCCCCACCTCGACATCCCGGTTTCGCAGCCGTTTTCCGAGCAGACCCATCCCTAGGGCTGCCAGTAAAGTAAAGAAGAGCATCCCCTCCAGAGAGTTGATCCCCAGCAGTGCTGCCGCAGTAGCGCCCGTAAATCCCACGTGGGAAAGGGCTTCGGATGCAAATGCCTGTCCGCGCAGTACCACAAAATATCCGACCAGGCCTGAAACGATGGCGACCACGCCTCCTGCCAGGAAAGCATTCCGGACAAAATCATGTTGGAATAAATCAAGCATGGCGCTTTCCTTTTATGGGCACGCCTGAATCTTGAGAAGGCCTGTCGTTCGTAACAACCTCTGCGTCGAGGGAACCCGCTGCAACTTGCAAGTGAAAGCTTCTTTCACGCTGGACCTGTTTATCAATCCGATATTTTGCCAGGTATCGCACCGGCAGGTAGATGCCAAAGGCCAGCGTGGTAATGTAGAAGCTGACCGGCCAGGTCGAATTGGCGGCCAGTAAGATTCCCAGCCATGTGTATGTCAGCCCCAGAATAATTGACAACCCTATCGCGCCGGCAGGGCGGTGAACCAACCGGATGGCAGTAGCCGGCGGGCCGACCAGCAAAGCGAACACCAACAACACCCCAATCACCTGCATGGCGATCGACACGGTCACTGCCACTAGGACCAAAAACAAGCTTCCTAATAGCCGCACCGGCAGTCCGCGTGCTTCGGCCAACTCCGGATCGAAGGAACTGAAGAGCAGTGGCCGTCCCACCAGCGCCAGGACCGCCATTAATCCGGCGCTTAACCCGGCCGTCACCCAAACGTCGCTCCGGCTGATGCCTACGATGGTTCCAAATAGGATACTGTAGGCCTGTTCGGCGTAGCCATGATAGAGCGACAGGAAAAGAATCCCCAATCCCAGGGTAAAGGTCATGATCACCCCGATGGCCACATCCCGTTCGCGGATCTCCCGGCCGAGGACTGAGATGGCCACCGCCGCCCCCACGGTCGAAACCAGCAAACCAACCACCGGCAATACGCCCAACAAGACCGCACCGGCAGCCCCGGCAAACCCGATATTGGAGAGGGCATGCCCGGCAAAGGTGAGCCCGCGCGTAACCAGAAAGTATCCCAGGATGCCTGTAGTTATCGCTACCAGCGAACCGGCCAGGAAAGCGTTCTGAATGAACGGGTACTGAAAAATGGCCAACATCTGGACCTTCTGTTCCTTTATCTATTCCAACAGTGGCAATTCCAGGCTGTCATCAAACTTCTGCGCCTACCACAAAATAACGGCCTTTCGCATACATCACCTCGACCGTCGAACCATATAACCGGCTCAAGGTAGCGCTGGTAATCACTTCGCCTACCGTGCCGATGGCGGTATGGTTGTTTGCCATAAAGACCACCCGGTCTGTGAATTGAAGAAGAGGGTTGATATCATGCGAGACCAGCAGGACGGTTACGCCGCGCTCGCGGCAGACTTTGTCAACCAGTGCAACGACTTCTTGCTGGTGGGCCAGGTCCAGGTTGGCAAGTGGCTCATCCAACAGCAGCAGGCGCGGGTCGGAAATGAGTGCCTGGGCGATCAGCAGGCGTTGCTGTTCTCCGCCCGATAGCTGCCCGACCGGCGCATTCGCCAGGTGCAGGGCGTCCACTTCCTGCAGTGCCAGGTCGATCTTTTCCTTGTTGCGGCGGCTGGGCAGCCCAATCCCCCAGCGATGCCCATCCAGCCCGAAACCGACCAGGTCACGCGCGCGTAAGGCCAGTTCGACGTCCAGCGTCCGCCGTTGTGGTACATACCCGATCTCGCGCAGCCCACGGTGCGGCGTCTGCCCCAATACACGCACGGACCCTGCGGAAGATTTTACTAATCCCAGCAAGAGCTTGATCAGGGTGGTTTTGCCGGCCCCATTGGGCCCCAGGATGACGATGAACTCACCTTGTCCTATCGACAGGCTGACATCCTGCAGGATCGGCATCCCGCCTAATTTAACCTCGATGGCTTCCAGGGAAATTACCGGGGCCCGCATATCCATCCTAACCACCCAGGGCCTTCTGGAGTGCATTCAATTGGTCCAACATCCAGCCCTGGTAGGTCTTCCCCTCGGGCATCGTCTCTGAAACCGGTACAATTGGAATATTATTCTTTATGGCCGCCTCCTGCAGGTTGGTGGTCAGCGGGGTGACCGTCTGCACATTGTAGATCAAAACCTTGACCAGGCGCTGGTTGATCTGGTTGTTGGTGGTTACCACCGTATCGGCTGGGGGATCGTTCCCTTCCGCAATCGCTTTTTCGTATGCAAAGGGAGTCAGAACGTTCAAGCCGATCGGCCCGGTCTGGTACAGAAAAATCGTTTCCGTCAACCCGACCGGCGTTCCGGCATATTTGGACTTCAATTCACTTAGCTTCTGCTGGATTGGGAGCAGGGATTGATCGAAGGCAGTTGAAGCCGCCTCGAATGCAGACGTGTCAGCCGGGTCGATCTTTTCCAATGCTGCCGTGATTCCCGCGGCAATGGTCTGGATGTTGTCGATGCCATACCAGACATGCGGGTTGTCGGTCAGCTTGTGGTTGGCAATATCCGCACCTACCAGTACGATCCGCTTCGGGTTGGGTGAGGCCGACAGCAGCTTATCCATCCACGTGTCATAATCATCCCCGTTCTGGATCACCAGTTGCGCCTTGCTGACTGCGATCCCGTTCTGGACGCTGGATTCGTATTCGTGCGGGTCGATATTTGGATCCGAGAGGATGCTGACCACCGACACATGCCCGGCGCCCAGCTGCTGAACGATGTTGCCGTAGAAATTCTCAGCAGCTACAACCGCAATGGTTGGCGAGCCAGACGACCCGCCATTCGAAAGGCTGCTGGCTCCAGCTCCTCCGCAAGCGCTTAATCCAAAGGCGGTCAGGATTACGCCGACCAGTACATATTGCAAAGAAGCTTTCCAGTTTCCTGACATTGCTGCCTCCGCACAGTTTCTACGGTCTATTATTGGTACTTTGTATCAATAGTGTGCGAGTTTACTGCAATATCCGGTCGTTGTCAATATTGAGATGGCATCTCAATAGTTCTTTAAGAAAGAAGAATTTAGTGAGCCTGCACCCAAAACCTTTACTTTGAGAGAACTAATGCCGGTAGGGCAATCGCATTTCATTTTTTGTATCATTGCGAGAAGGGCGTCAGCCCGACATCCCGTAGGGAAGCAATCTCCCGGTCTGCGAGCGGATTGCTTCCGGCCGGAAAAAACACCGGCCCTCGCGATGAGACACCTTATTTATAGTTCGACCATACCAAATACGATTGCCCTGCTACTCCCTGCAAATCTCACTGGAAACAAAACCCATCGGTGGTAACATTGCAGGGTACAAGATCGGTCGTTTCCTGCCAAGGGAGTCGTTTGTCTTATAATTAAAGACGGAGAAACCCATGCCACCCACACAATCAGAAGAATTCATCCGGGGTTTGCAGCGCGCCTGGCTGGCAGAACAGACCGGGCTGCGGATCTACCGGGAACTGGCCCGGCACGAAAAAAACCCAGCCCGGCGGAATGTATTGCTAAAATTGGCCGAAAGTGAACAGGGTCATGCCGATCGTTGGGCAAACCGGCTTAAAGAATTGAACTCCCCCCTGCCGGCCGACCGGGAATCCATCCGTCAGCGCCTGTGGCGCTGGGTCCTGGTCCAGAGCGGGACGGATAACGCTCTCAAGCTGATTGAAAATGCCGAAGACAAGGATGAGCAGCAGTACGCCAACCTGCTTGAACTGGCCCTCAGCCCGGCCGATGGCGAAGCCATCCAGAATGTCCGGGAGGATGAGCAGGGCCACAGCCGCTTGATGCACAAGGCCGGAACGACAGCTGAAACCACCGCCACCCCTCAAGGCCGCCTGGACCTGATCCTGCATCGCGAGTCGTGGCATAAACGCGGCGGTGGCTGGATCGGTCAGGCTATCTATGGGGCCAACGACGGGTTGGGTTCCGTTTTCGGGATCGTCTCCGGGGTGGCAGGTGCCACGGCCGGCGGTCCCGCAGTTCTTGTAGCGGGGTTGGCCGGCATGCTGGCGTCGGCCCTGTCGATGGGCTCGGGTGCCTACCTGGCCAGCAAGGCCGAACGGGAGGTAAACCAGGCCGAGATCAACCGCGAACGGCGCGAATTGGAGACCCATCCGGAAGAGGAGATGGAAGAGCTTTCGCTGTTCTACCAGCTTAAGGGTGTACCTGAAGAAGAGGCCAATACCCTGGCGAAGCGCCTGGTGGCCCAACCGGAGCAAGCCCTGCGGACGCTGACCAGCGAAGAACTGGGCTTTACCGACCAGACCCTTTCAAACCCCTGGGTCGAGGCAGTCTCGGCCACCCTGTCCACTGCCCTGGGTGCATTTATCCCGATCATCCCCTTCTTCTTCACCCGAGGCTACCCGGCCATCATCGCTTCGTTTGCGATCAGCACCATTGCACATTTCCTGATTGGCGCCTCCAAAACGATCGTCACCGGGCTTAGCCCCTGGAAGAGCGGTATGGAAATGACCCTGGTAGGATTAGGGGAAGCCATCACCACCTACGTGCTCGGTCTTCTGATCAGTCCGTATGTTAAATAGCCGTTCACCAATCCAAGGTTGATAAATATGACTGCTCTTAAACCCCCCATCCCAACTCGTCGCAAAAAAGAACTCCGCACCGGTCAGGTACTGCAAACCACTATCACGGTTGCCATCCTGGTGGCCACCCTGTTCACAGCCTTTTCACCCAGCTTGTTCTCAAATGCCAATTTCAACGCGATGCTGGCGCAGTTTATGAGTCCGCAGCAGGCAGCCATTGCCCCCGTGCCGACACCTGAACAAATTCGTGTCGGTATAGTTTCCGGTCACTGGGGTCACGACTCCGGCGCAGTCTGCGATAACGGCACCACCGAGCAGCAGGTCAACCTGGCCATCGCCACCCTGGTGCAACAGAAATTGACCGCCTATGGCTATCAAGTGGATCTGCTGCAGGAGTTTGACCCGCGCTTGAACGGGTACAAGGCTGCCGTCTTGTTGTCGATCCATAATGATTCCTGCCAGTACATTAACGATCAGGCTACCGGTTTCAAAATTGCCGCCGCCCTCGCCAACCGCGACCCCAACCTGTCCAGCCGCCTGGTTTCCTGCATCCGTGACCGCTACGGGCGGATTACTGGCCTGCCTTACCATGACAGCGTTACGCTCGATATGACCCAGTATCATGCCTTT
Organism: Anaerolineales bacterium; assembly: GCA_050014055.1. Taxonomy (GTDB): domain Bacteria; phylum Chloroflexota; class Anaerolineae; order Anaerolineales; family Villigracilaceae; genus UBA877. Next base: position 7,375 of record JBEKEB010000059.1, read on the forward strand.
AATGAGATCGACCCGTCCACCACGGCCGCCATCATCGAAGCCGGATTCCTGTATAAAGACTACAACATCCTGACCAGTCACCCGAACGTGATCGCTGACGGCATTGTGGCGGGGATCCAATGCTTCATCAATAACGAAAATATCGCTCCGCAACCCACCGTGGCCCCCTGACAGGCAAAAATCTACTTAAGCACTAAACCCTTTTTTTCCAAATCCCCTTTATGGGGAAATCGTCCACATCGAGCCTGCCTGGACAAACAGGTTGGATTTTTCATTCCAGTATGTATTGAATTCCTGGAAACTCATCACATATAAGTGGGAAGCACCCTCCTTTAAATCCAGTCCTGGATTTAAGAAGATCAGCACCCCACCTTGTTTATCGAACCCCACCGCCACCATATAATGGCCCACCGTGGCATGCCGGATGTCGCGCAGGATTTCCCAGGTCGTCTGCCACGCCAAAGCCACAATCACTATTTTATTATTGGATATGGCCAGTTCCAGGTCATCGATGGATGCCTTCCTTTTATGCTCCACCCGTTTGTGTGCAAAATCTCCCAGTGACCTGCCATAGTCCAGCCAGGTTGGCATTCCGAACCCGCGCAGCTTTAATCCTTTTTGTTCCAGAATGGCTTGTACATCCGCTCCCAGGTAATTCGAACCTTGCTGATTACGGTTGCACAGGTTGGCCGCCATTGCAATGGAAAACGGGCCACACCCCTGGGCGCTGCCGGGAAGTTGTGATTGGAAATATGGAAGCAATTCCTCTTCGGAGAGGTCTCGATAATAAATAGGGCCGGTATTTGCAGGTATATTAGTATCCATATAATCCACCTCCTCACGGTGGTCAAAATGCGTTCCGCAATCCTCCTACCACAAATGTAGCCAATTCGATTCCTCGGCGATATTGAGCTCTGGGAGTGGTATCTGAAAATATTACTCCGGCTTGTCCAACTAGCGCAGTAAAAGCACATCACAAGGAGCATGATCGAGGACGAAGCGGGCGGTATGGCCCTCCGATTCCGGGCCAAATTGGGGCCGGCCTTGTGTTCCCTGGCTTGCCTGGATGGCAATGAGCTGGCAGGTCCAGGCTTGAGCCATCTGGACAATGATCTGCTCAGGTTTGCCATGCAGCAATTCGGTCTGAAATCGGAAACCGGCCCGTTCCGCTTCCTGGCGGGTTTCTTCAAGGGCTGCATTTCCAGCCGCCAGTTCGGCTTCGTCAATGGGGCGCTCTTGCCCGGGCGAGGGTGCGGGCGGGCGGCGTAGCAAGCCCGGCCCGTGCAAGTATTCTTCCAGGGCACGGCGCGGGCCGGTATCGATGACATGCAGCAGGTAAAGGTTTTGCTGAGCACCGGTTACTCCCAGCACCCGGCGGACCACCTCTGGCCCGTCCCTCAATCCGATCGCACATAAAACGTTCATCTTTCCATCTCCTGAGTGAAATATCCCTTTTTACCAGCGCAGCCAGATCAAGATAGCTCCAACCGCCACCATCACTGGCACCACCAGGATACCCAGCTTGAAGTATTCCACCGATGAGACCTCCAAGCCTTTGCGACGCAGGATCAGCAGCCAGAGCATGGTGGCCAATGATCCCACGGTGGTCAGGTTGGGTCCCAGGTCGCAGCCTAAGATGGCGGCGTACACCAGCCCCAGGTGTGACGAACCGGTAGAGACCATGCCGCGCAACGCTGAAATCATGACCAGGGCCATGGGTACATTGTTGATCAGATTGGCGCCCAGGGCTGAGCCGGCGGCAGTAAGAAGCGAAGCTCGTAGCGGACTGGAACCCGCCAGAGCTGCTAGTCCGGCTCCGAAACTGCTGGTCAGGCCTAGGTTTTCGACGCCCCGGATGACCAGGAACATTCCACTGATAAAAATGAATAACGACCAGGAAATCTCATGGCGCAGGCGGCTCCACTCAAGCTGCCCAAATCGCCAGGCGCCGAACAGGAGCACGACCGCACCGCCCAGAGCCACCAGCGAAAGCGGCACTTGGAATGAAGAGGCCAGCACGAATGCCACAGCAATCACGCCGAGAGATGCCAGCGTGAAGCGAAAAAACGCTTGGTCGGGTGGCTGGATGGCAGGCAGGTCGCTCATCTTGTATTTAAGGCGTAAGTCCTTCCGGAACAGGAATAAAAAGATGCCAATGTTCAGAACGATGCAGAACAGGGCCGGCAGGAACAGATAATGCAAGAAAACCACCAAACCTCCACCAAAGCTATCCAGAATCAAAATATTGATGGGATTACTGACCGGAAGCAGGAAGGAGGCCGTGTCAGCGATAAATGTACAGGCGAACATGTAGGGCAGAACGGGCAGGCGCAGCCGGGTGACCAGGACATAAACCGCGGGTGTCAGAATAAGGGCGGTCGCGTCGTTGGAGAGAAAAGCAGTCAGGAGCGTCCCGGCCAGGAAGACTCCCAGGAAAAGCCTGCGAGCGCTGCCCTTGGCCAGGCGACCGGTTTGATTAGCCATGGCTTCGAAAATTCCTGCTTGATCAGCAATCGCCGAAATGGTCATCAAGCCCAAAAAGAAGCCATATATATTCCACTCGCCTTTGAGCAGCAGGATGGCTTCGCCAGGCAGTAGAAAACGGCCGATGAGCATCAAGGCTGCCCCAACTGCCGATGCCACTGCCTCGGAGATGCGATACGGGCGTAACATGATCACGCCCAGGGTTAAAATAAAGATCAGGATGCCGATGATGAAATGCAACATCACTCCTGCCACTAAGCTATCAGGAATCTGTTAGGAATTTTCTCACCTCCGGTACAGCCAGTTCAATTCCTTGATCCTGCTCTGTAACTCCGCACTCAAAGCCTGCTTGTCCATTCGCCACTCCCAGTTCCCGCCCAGGTGGGAAGGATAATTCATCCGGGCGGAATTCCCCAGCTCCAGCAGTTCCTGCAAGGGTGCCAGGGCAAAGACCGCCACCGAGCTCCAGGCCGCCCGGATAAGCTCCCAGGCAAACCGGTTTCCATCCGTCTGCAGATAACGCCGGGCAAAATCCTTCTCCGCTTCAGGCGCAGACTCGTACCAGCCGCGCGTGGTATCGTTATCGTGCGTGCCGGTGTAGACCACGCAATTTTGCTGGTAGGAATGCGGCAGGAAAGGATTATCCGGACCCGAGAAGGCAAATTGCAATATCTTCATTCCGGGCAGGTCGAACCTGTCCCGCAACCTGACTACATCCGGCGTGATGACACCCAGGTCTTCGGCCAGGATGGGCAGGCTGCCTAGATTGGCCTTGACAGCCTTGAAGAAGTCCTCTCCCGGGCCTTTAACCCACCGTCCGATCTCGGCTGTTGCGTTCCCGGCCGGGATTTCCCAGTATCCGGCAAAACCCCGGAAATGGTCTATACGCAAGATATCCACAAGTTTAAGAGTGGCATGCATCCGTTCCAGCCACCAGGCATACCCGCTGGCGCGGTGGACTTCCCATTTGTAAAGCGGATTGCCCCACAACTGGCCCGTCGGTGAAAAATAATCCGGCGGTACGCCCGCTACGACCGTCGGCTTGCCGTCATCATCCAGATGAAACAGGTTGGGATGGGCCCACACATCTGACGAATCATACGCCACGAAGATTGGAATATCGCCAATGATTTGTAAGCCCTTCTTATTTGCATAAGCGTGCAGCGCCTTCCATTGGCGAAAGAAGAGAAATTGGTAAAACGAAAAACGGATAATGGCGGAAGCCAGCGAGGCGCGCGCTTCCTGTAGGGCTGACCGTTCGCGTAAGCGCAGGTTCTTCGGCCAGCCGTCCCAGGAACCGCCGCCATGTGTCTCCTTGATTGCTGTGAACAGGGCATAGTCCTCCAGCCAGCTGGCATTTTCAGCGCAAAACGCCGTAAATTCGGCCTGGACCGCCCCCGGTTCCTCTGAGAAGCGTCGAAAAGCCTTTTCCAGCAAGGCCGGCTTCCAAAGGTACAGGCGCCCGAAATCCACCCGCTGCTCGTCCCAGGTGGGCATGTCCGCCAAATCCTCGTTGCTCAGCAGCCCCTGCTCGAGCAATACCTGCGGGCTGACCAGGTAGGGGTTCCCCGCAAATGCTGAAAAGCATTGATAGGGGCTATCGCCAAAACCGGTGGGACCTAGCGGAAGCACCTGCCAGAGCTTGCAGCCGCAGCCAGCCAGCCAATCCAGCCAGGCGTACGCGGCCGGGCCAAGGTCCCCTATCCCATAATCACCGGGCAGACTGGTGGGATGCAGCAGAACACCCGCAGAACGATTAAATTTCAAATGGTTGCCTTTTGGTCTGAATGGTCTCGCCGGATTTGATCACCTGGCTGGTGTAATCCGTAGCGACAACGTCGGTACTTATTTCCGCACCCGCTTCCACCAGCATTCCAGCCGGTATGTCGCTATTTTTCCCAACCACTGCCAGCAAGATAATGGGTGTGTCGATACCGCTACCAATGTGGGCGTTCTTGCCAACATGGACGCGTTTATCGATGATTGCCCGCTCGATCACTGCTCCGCTCTCGATGATGGTATCGGTCATGATGATGGACTCGCGTACCACCGCACCCGGTCCAATGATTACACCCGGCGAGAGCACGCTGCTCTCCACACGCGCGCCTTCCTGGACATAACAACCGTCCGATAACATGCTGGCATAAATGTCCGCGTTGACCGGCACGCGCGAGGGTGGCCGCTCTTCGGAGCGGGTATGGATGATCCAGCTCCGGTCGTAGAGTTTGAGCGGCGGGTTGGGGGAAAGCAAGTCCATGTGTGCCTGCCAGAAAGAATTAATGGTGCCTACATCCATCCAATAGCCGGTGTAAGGAAAGGCGAATATGCGCTCTTCGCTCTGGATAAGATCCGGCAGGATATCCTTGCCAAAATCGTGCGATGATTCCTCGCGCAGGTGGTCTTCCCACAGGACCCGATCGAGTAAATCAAGGTTGAACAGGTACACACCCATGTTGATCAGGTCGGAAGGCGGGTCCTTTGGCTTTTCGATGAACGATTTTACATGGTACTTTTCGTCCACCGACAGAATGCCATACCGGGACGCCTCCTCGATCGGGACACGGATCGTGACCATCGTCAGGGCAGCCTGGTTGGCCAGGTGGTATTGGATTAATCGGTCGTAATCCATGGTATAGATATGGTCGCCGGAAAGAATCAGGACGAGGTCGGGGGAACCTTGCTTGATAAAAGTGAAATTATGTTGGACGGCTCCGGCAGTGCCTTCAAACCATCCAGCCTCATTGCGGGCTGTGAAAGGGGTCATGATGCGCACCCCGCCGGTGAAATCACGGTTCAGGTCCCATGGCCCGCCCGAACCGATATGCTCGATCAGCGACTGGGGCCGGTACTGCGCCAGCACCATCACATCGAAAATATTGGAGTTGACGCAGTTCGAAAGTGGGAAATCAACAATGCGATATTTACCGGCAAAGGGCACCGCCGGTTTGGTTCGTTTGGCAGTCAGAGCGCTAAGACGGGCTCCTTCGCCACCCGCCAGGATAACGGCACGTGTTTTCATTGGTCACCTCAATTACGTATTAATAAAATCCACTTTCATCCGCTTTCAATTTCTAAACTGTCAGAATCAATCTTCACTCCAAAATCAAGGACCGGTACAGCTCGGCGTATTGAGCTGCTGAACGCGACCAGGAGAAGTCTTTCGCCATGCCATTGCATTCGAATTTTTCCCACATTCCCGGGCTCGCATAGGTGGATAGCGCCCGCCGCAATGCTTCCTGCATGGCAGCCGCCTCGGTTGCCTGGAACAGGAAGCCGGTTTTACCCTCCTCCACCGTATCCTTCAACCCGCCGGTTGCATGTACCACCGGCACACAGCCATACCGCATAGCGATCATCTGTGCTAGCCCGCACGGTTCGTAACGCGAGGGCATCAATAGCATGTCTGCGCCGCCGTAGATGGAATGACTCAGTTGCGCATCAAAACGGATGACCGACCGGATGCGCTCGGGAAACTCCAATTCCAGGGCTCGTAATGTGTTTTCCAGGGTCGGGTCGCCTGAGCCAAGCAGGATGAATTGCCATGGCAGGTCGGTTATCTGGCGCAGTCCATCGGGAATAATATCCACACCCTTCTGCTGGTCGATCCGTCCGATCATGGCCAGGATGGGAATATGCGGATCTTTCCGCAGGCCCAATTGGCTTTGCAAAGCGGCTTTGTTGGCGGTGCGCCCGGTCAGGTTTGCAAGAGAGAAATTTCCGCTTAGGCATTTGTCGGTTTCAGGGTCCCAGGCAGCCAGATCGAGCCCATTCAAAATGCCTGTAATGCTGGCCGAACGGTTGTCAAGGAAGGACTCCAGGCCGCACCCAAATTCCGGGGTCAGGATTTCATGTGCATACGTAGGCGAGACCGCCACCACTGCATCCGCCGACCACAGTCCGAGCGGCAGAGGCTGGGTGCGCGCCCATTCGGGCAGCCCCTTGTCGATAGGGGGGATCAATCCATATGCAGCCAGCACGTCGGTACCATCACCGCCCAAATAAGGCAGGTTATGCAGGGTCAGCATGGAGCGCGTGCGTCCATTCATCGGGTCGGACAGGCGCGAACGCAAGGCATACAACGCCAGGGCGGTATGCCAGTCATTGGCGTGGATAACATCCGGCTTCCATGCCATATGTCGGATCATTTCCAGAGCCGCCAGGGAAAAGAAGGTGAATTTTTCACGGTCCTGTGCCGGGTTCTGGGAATAAACGGAGGCCGCACTGGAAATAGGTTCGCCGCTGATAAAATAAACCGGCATTCCCTCCTTGGACGTTTCAAACACCCGGGCCTGCAGATTCCTGCCAAGCCGGTAAACAGGAAATTCCGCCACCTGGCGCATTGTAGCTGATTCAGCCACCATTACCCGGTGTAGTGGCAATACCAGCCGCACATCCAGCTTCCGGTCAGGCCTGTCCGTACTGGAGAGGTTGCGCAGCGCCAGCGGCAACGAGCCGGCCACATCGGCCAGCCCGCCAATCTTAACAAATGGCTCTGCTTCCACCGCCAGGAAAAGGACGTTCAGTGAGTCAGGCGTCATCCACTCTATTGTACAATAAATCTGGCAATCGGAATGTTCTTTACCTGTTATCAAGTCAGACTTACGGAAGGGGCTGAAGAATCATATCCACATAAGCATCGGGGTCCCGATCGATGAGGTCACCCTTGGTCTGGGCCATTTCCGTTGAAGGCCCGCTTTTCTAAAATGATCCCTGGTTCAATCCATTGCCGTAGGGAAATAGAAAATAGCCTTTGGGATAAGCAACCTGCTTTGTTACGTAAAAGGAGCGCCGGTTTCAGTTTTATAAACACCATGCCCTATCCGCAAATGTCAATTCCCTCAAATGTCCAATATTATTAATCGCGTAAAAGCATTATACTTGCTCTGAAGTTACCGAAAATCCATGTTGGGTTCTTATATTGAGTCCCAGCATTCAAAATGGAATTCTTTCATGATTATCTGGTGGCCGGTATCCCGTTTATTGAATTCTTCGCCCAAAGCAAGTGCTGCGAACCTGACATTATCCCATGGTTGTATAATAACGGTTTAGAGATTCTTCATCTTTCGCCCCATGATTCCTGGATCATTCATCATTCTAGAAATTTGGATTTCGCGACAACAAGCCACATACAAACAGGTTTTTACCCCCACCTTGATGAATTGATGGAAAAGGAGTCAAAATCTATGAGCAAGCCCATTGTGAGCCCGCCCACCTTCACCGAACGAAGAAAAATGAACCGTCGGAAAATATCCTATTATCTGCCGGTCATGGATTCCGCCACCAAGCAGGTTATCGGGCACCTCATGAATCTCAGCCCGATCGGCCTGATGATGGACTCGCAAGTACCCATTCCCACCAACATGAAATATAGCCTTCATATGGATCTCATGGAAGAAATTGCTGGTCAAGCCTCCCTCGAATTCGTAGCCACCAGCATTTGGTGCCTGCCCGATTCAATTCAACCGTTCCTGTACAATGCTGGTTTTAGTATTATTGACATTTCTCCCGAAGATTTGGAGGTCCTAAAACAGATCGCGGAAAAATACGGGGAGGGATAGATATTTCGATCAGACCTGATCTCTTCTCAATGGACCTGCCAGTCCTTTTATACTTCCGAGTTGTGTTTCAGGAAATCTAACACTTCATCGATTTTGCAGAAAGCCAGCCCGGTCACCGTATCCGCGCCGCCGTAATAGATCGCAATCCGCCCGGTCGGCGAATCATATAAAGTTGCGCACGGGAAGGCCACGTTGGGCACATCCCCAACGCATTCATAATATGTCTGGGGGGAAAGCAGGTATGTCGAACCCCGGTAAATGACTTTCCAGGGCTTTTCGAGGTCCAGCAGTGCCGCTCCAAAAGAGTAAACAAAACCATTGCAGGATGTCAGGACGCCGTGGTAGAACACCAGCCAGCCTTCCGGTGTTTCGATCGGCACCGGCCCTGCTCCCACTTTGGTGGCCTGCCAGCCGCCTTTGGTTCCCATTACGTAGCGGTGTTCGCCCCAGTGCACCATGTCGGGGCTCATGCTCAGGTAAATGTCCCCGAAAGGCGTATGCCCGTTATCGCTTGGCCGGCTCAACATGACATACTTGTCGTTTATCTTGCGCGGGAAGGGTACACCGTTGCGGTTGTAAGGCAGCAGGGCATTCTCCAGGAAATGGAACTCTTCGAAATCGGTTGTGTAACCAATCCCTATGGTTGGACCGTGAAAACCGTTGCACCACATGATGTAATAACGGTCCTCGATCCAACATACGCGCGGGTCATACTTGTAATTGCTAAATCCGCACTCGGGATCCGCATAGATCCACTCGATGACAGCATCATCCAATTTCCAAATGATCCCATCCTGGCTGAAGCCGCGATGCACATTCATGTTGCGCGCTTTATCGTCGCAGCGGAATACCCCCGCGAACTTGCCATTGAATGGCACAACCGCGCTGTTGAAAATACTATTAGATGAAGGGATCAGGTCCCGCGGGATGATCGGGTTACGACTGTACCGCCAGACTACCTCGGTATTTCCAGCCGGTCGGTTTTCCCACGGAATATTTGGCAGGGCGGCAGATACTGTGGATGCTTTCATTTGAAAATCCTTTTGTTAAAATGATAGGCAAAATTATACCAGTTCCCAAAACCAGCCTCCCCGCTATTCGACCTTCCTATCTCATTCTTTTTCTATTATTCTTTCCCATCCTTTTTTTTCACATTTTACCGGTTCCTCTTCTTCCTATTATATTTTTTGTTTTTCGTTTCTCCTCTCACTCCACATCTTTTCGTTATTCTTAATCTATCTCTTACAATCCTCTTATTTTGATTTTGGATAAATACGAGTAAAATTATTCCATGAATCGGCCAAGGGTTCTGGTTAATGCAGCCATGAGCGTGGATGGAAAAATAGATTCCGTCGCCCGCAAGGGCATCACCATCTCATCCACTGCCGATAAAGCCCGGGTGGATCGCCTGCGTGCCGGCATGGATGCCTTACTCGTTGGTGGGCGGACATTGTTGGATGAAGACCCAAAACTGACTGTCAAATCCCTGGCTCTGCGGTCTGAACGGAAGGACGCCGGTCTGGAAGAGAACCCCATTAAGGTGGGAGTCGTCAGTGTGGCAGACCTGCAACTGGATGGCAATTTTATGAACGCCGGTCCCGCCCGCCGGCTGATCTATACCACCCGGCGTACCCCGCCAGACCAAATCCGCCGGCTGGAAAATGCCGGGGCGCAAGTTTTCACAATGGGCGATCAGCGCGTGGATTGTAATGCCATGCTCGCCTCTCTCTATGACCAGGGCATCCGCAAAATGATGGTCGAAGGCGGCGGCACCCTGATCGCTGAATTCTTCCGTCTCGATCTGGTGGATGAACTGATGCTTTATATAGCTCCGCGCATCTTTGGCGGTTCCACCGCCCCCACCCTGGCTGACGGTCCTGGTTTTTTACCGGAGCAAATGCCTCTCCTGCGGTTGGAAGCAGCCGATGAATTTGATGATGAAGGAGGCGTGTCTATTCATTACCTGGTTGTACGCAAGGAGATTTCATAAAGCACACACCCACTATTCTATTGAGAAAATCGTTTCAGCTAATCCAGATTTGGTTATTGCTTCGCGCAGCTTTTTGCTCTATACTTGATCAATCGATAGATACAGCAAGAAAACGTTTTTTCACAATGATTGGCGGAGCAAGGGCTGGGAGCGGGAGGCTCTCCAATCTGCTCACACCCCGCCTCCAGTGAATTGAGATGATACAATATTATATTAATACAGAAAAAGGGCAAGGGATAAACCAAGAAAGGATGTGAATATGGATGAACCTAGTATACAGGAAAGACGCAAATTAAAACGGAAAAGCCTGTCCTATTATATGCTGGTCCTGGACGCCAATTCCCGGGAAATGATCGGACACCTGGTCGATATTACTCCCCTCGGGTTAATGATGGATAGCCAGAAACCACTCCCTCTGGGTACTGATTACCGTCTCCGGCTGGACACCATGCCGGATGTGGCTGATAAGAATTACATCAAATTTACGGCCCGCACCAAGTGGTGTCTGCCTGATGTGGTCGAACCATACCTTTACGATATCGGGTTTAGTATCACGGATATCACCCAACATGATGGCGAGATTATCCGGAAGATCGCAGAAAAATATGCGGCCCGGGATAGTTTTTCCTTCCCGGCTCGGTAACCAACCGCTCACGCATTATTTTCTAAAAAAGGTCGACCAGCATCTTCTCGTCCGTCTCTTTGCCTGCCCTGGTTCTTTTAGGGTTTTTTTCGGGGAAAGTCTGGTCGGGAAAAGGTTTTTTCGCGCCCACTTTCAGAATGCTTGCTTCTAGAAAAAAAATCACCAATTTAAGGAGATTTATAAATGGGATTCACCCAAATGCATATCAAAGAATTACTGGACGAAAGCCGCGCCCACGCCTGTGACGGAGTCGGCCCGGACCACGTCTGCGTCAAGATCGCCGCCATCGCTGAATTGCCGTCCCGCTTCGGGCAATTCCACATTGTTGCCTTTTATAATAACAAAGACAATAAAGAACATGTTGCCATTGTACGCGGTGACGTGACCAACGCCGAGGATGTACCGGTGCGCGTGCACTCGGAATGTCTCACCGGCGATGTTCTCGGTTCGCTGCGCTGCGACTGTCGCGACCAGCTCGAATCTGCCCTGCGTATGATCGGCAAAATGGATCTGGGTATCTTGCTTTATATGCGCCAGGAGGGCCGCGGCATTGGGCTGATCAACAAGATCCGCGCCTATGGCTTGCAGGATCATGACTACGACACAGTCGAAGCCAACATTGCCCTCGGCTTCCGTGACGACGAACGCGATTATAGTGTGGCAGCCCACATGCTCGAAAGTCTCAAGGTTAAGTCCATTAAACTCATCACCAACAACCCCAGGAAGATCGAAGACCTGGAAAGGAATGGCATCTGCGTCAAGGGGCGCATCCCGCATATCATGCAACCCAACCAGTACAACCGCTTTTACCTGGAGACAAAAGCCAATAAATCCGGCCATTTAATGGATTTCGGCGGAAAAAAGCGCCTGTCCGAACAGGCCGACCTGCCCATGGTCAAAGGGATGGACGAACAGCAGGTGGAGTTGGTCAAGCAACACTTTAATGATCAGAATAATGTAGATCACGCTTAAAGCGTGACCTGCTCATTGTATAAAAAGATAGGAGCTGCTTTGTCTCTCGAAAATCGCCTTGCCGTAATAACCGGTGCTACCGGCGGATTGGGTTCCGCCCTGGCGCGTGAATTGGCCTCCCATGGCGTAAACCTGGCTCTGCTGGATATCGATCCTGCCAGGCTGGAACCGCTCTTTCATTCTCTGTCCCTGCCCACTTCCCGAATCTTTACCCAGTCTGTGGATCTGCTCGATCTTTCTGCGACCAAAGCCACCGCCTCGGCAGTTCTCAATAAATTCGGCCGGATTGATATCCTTTTGCATGTGGTCGGCGGTTGGACGGGTGGCAAGACTCTGGTCGAAGCGCCCGCCGGCGACCTGACCTTCATGCTAAACCAGCACGTCTGGACCACCTTCAACGTCATTCAAGCCTTCGTACCCGCCCTTATCCGGAATGGCTGGGGCCGGGTGGCCATGATCACCTCGCCTTACGCTGCCCGCCCAATTGCCAATGGTGGCCCCTACGCGGTCGGCAAGGCCGGGCAGGAAGCCCTTATGCAAACGCTTTCCCAGGAACTGGTTGGCACCGGTGTCACCGCCAACCTTCTCCAGGCTAAAACCATCGACGTGCAGCGCAAGAAGGTTTCTGCGCCATCCTCTGACAACGCCTCCTGGACCACCCCCGAGGAGTTGACCGCCGCCATCTTGTACCTGCTGTCAGATGCGGCTGGAACGGTCAACGGGGCAAAGATCCCCCTCTTTGGCTCATTCTAACTCGACAATGTTAGATTAGGTTGGATCCCGTTTTTTACTTTGCGACTTATGGCGACTTCGAGTAGAGCGAGAACGATTGACGAGATGTTTGACAACCAGTTGAGTTGCTTGATCAGGCGAAAGTTGAGGCAGGGGCATCGATGCCTGCAGCAATGCGCGCACGTTAGCGACCGACAGAGCTGGCAAAGCCTTCACTTCCAATTCCTGGGCCAACTGAGGATCGCGAGCGTAGGTGTTGGCCCAGTCACACTTGGTTTCAGCAATGAACCAGGTGGCCATAATAGTCATGGCCAGATGATGTTCCCAAGCGCGGAATTTCTGAGCCTGCAGTTCATCCCAACCGATTTCAGATTTAGCATCCTGGTTGGCGCACTCGACAAAATGGCGAACACATTTGAGCCAAGCCAAACGTTCCAGAGTAGTAGCAGCGGGTGCATTACTCAAGGCGTAAGTGTAGCGTTCGTCGTTCTCATGCCGGATCACCAGCCATTCTTCAGCCAGTTCGTCATCCCGGATCGTCCAGATACGGCGCATGGCAAAACGATCGTCCAGTACACCTCGTTCGGTATTGCGGACTGGAAAGCGTTGAAAATGGGTATCCGGATAAGTGATCAGCTGACGAACTTCCACGGGTTGGTCTTCGCTCAACACCTTCGGACGAGTACTAATTCGCCCAGCTTGTCCGTGTGCGTGTGGCGGTATGCCAAAATCGGGTTTGGTCAGATAGATTTGCGTGTTTTCAGGTACT
>JBEKEB010000060.1:0-20278 GCA_050014055.1 Anaerolineales bacterium
CCGAAGCTCAGGCCGCCGGTGCAGATACGCTTATCTCCGCCGGTGCCCTGCAATCCAACCACTGCCGCCAGACTGCTGCTGCGGCGGCTAAATTTGGCTTTGAATGCATCTTGGTACTCGTCGGCGAACCGCCTGCCCAGGCCAGTGCCAACCTCCTGCTGGACCAGCTTTTTGGAGCAAAAATAATCTGGGCGGTAAAAAACCAGCGCGACGCCCTTCTTACGGATACCTTCGATAAGCTGCTCGCACAGGGACACAAGCCTTACCTGGTACCTTATGGCGGATCCAATTCGACAGGCGCGCTTGGATATGTTTTCGCGATGGAAGAGTTCATGGGACAGGGAGTGAAATCCGATTGGGTTATATTTGCTTCATCCTCCGGCGGGACGCATGCCGGCCTGGTTCTGGGTGCACACTTGTTCAACTATTTTGGTAGAGTGCTTGGCATTAGCATAGATGAGCCACAAGCGGTCTTGCAGAGGCGCGTGGCAACACTGGCCTCCGAGACATCCGTGCGAATGGGGCCGCACATCGAATTCGCTCCTGACCAAGTGCTGGTAAATGCCGATTACGCCACCCCCGGCTATGGTATCCTGACCGATGTGGAACGGGAGTCCATCCAGCTTTTCGCAAAATATGAAGGACTGCTGCTCGACCCAGTTTATACCGGTCGATCTGCCGCGGGATTGCTCGATCTAATTCGAAAGGGATTTTTCAAAAAAGAAGAGACTATCCTTTTCTGGCATACTGGTGGACAACCGGCATTGTTTGCAGAAAAATACCAGAGAGAACTGGCCTGAAGTATAATTCACTCAAATGGAACCTCGTCCCAACTCTTCCTTCCATCCTTACCTCTCCTCAGCCGTCAGCCTGGTAGTGCTCGGCTGGGGTGCCGCGGCCTTTGCAATCCTTTATCTTACTCCCACCGTTTGGGCGCGCTGGCTGCTCTTCTTCGGCGGCACTCTTGGGCTTACCGGGCTTGCCATGCCGGTTACCTGGTTTCTCAATCTGCGCTTTCCCTCTGAGCCACCTGCCGGGTCGACCGTGATCGTCCGCCAAGCGATCTGGGTAGGAGTTTATGGAATCCTGCTGGTTTGGTTGCAACAGGCTCGCTTGGTTACCCTGTGGACTGGCCTGGGTCTGGCCATCGGGTTGGTTGCCATCGAGTATCTGGTTCGCATGCGGGAGAAAGCCCGCTGGCAGCCAAAGTCCGTGTCTGATGAACAACAACCACCGGCAGACATGAACCCATCCTCCAAAGCATGAATCTGCACGAACTTCCCTCGGTAGAACACCTTCTCCAGACCCAACTGGCAGCTGAACTCATCGCGAGTTATGGCCGCCCGACGACTATCAAAGCCATTCGCAGTGTGCTGGACGGAATACGCGAGCGCGTTGCGACGAATGAAATTCCCACAATACCAAACCGGCAACACATTCTTGATGAGGCATCTTCCCTCTTGGAATCATGGACCTCTCCGACCCTGTTGCCGGTTATCAATGCCAGTGGCGTGATACTTCACACCAACCTGGGCCGTGCACCGCTCTCCAACGCCGCTCTGAAAGCCATCCAAGCGATTTCCCACGGCTATTCAAACCTGGAATTTGATTTGGATACCGGTAAGCGCGGTTCACGTCTGCTTCACGCCGAGGAGTTACTCAAGCGTCTTACCGGTGCCGAGGCTGCTATCATTGTGAATAACAATGCCGCGGCCATGTTGTTGGGGCTTGCTGCGCTCGCTAGGCGGAAGCGGGTTGTCATTTCCCGCTCACAAATGGTCGAAATCGGAGGTGAGTTCCGCATCCCGGATGTTATGAAACAGTCTGGGGCAAAACTCATCGAAGTGGGTGCCACCAACAAGGTCCGGCTGGTCGACTATGAGGAAGCGCTGGAAGAACCAACTGCCATACTCTTGCATGTTCACCGATCAAATTTCAAAATGATTGGCTTCACCGAAGAGCCGGAATGGAAAGATATCGTCACCCTGGCGCACAGCCGTGGCGTTCCGTGTGTTGATGATCTCGGTTCAGGTACGCTGCTCGAAACCGCCCATTATGGGTTGGCCCACGAGCCGACCATCCAGGAATCTCTGGCTAATGGGGTGGACCTGGTGTGTTTCTCCGGCGACAAACTGCTCGGCGGTCCGCAGGCCGGGATAATCATCGGCAAGGCTGAGCTGATTGCCGTGATAAAAAAACATCCACTTGCACGCGCCTTACGCGCCGACAAGCTCTGCCTGGCAGCGCTGACAGCCACTTTATTGCATTATCTCAAAGACGAGGCAGAGCGCGAAATCCCTGTCTGGCGAATGATGGCATTGACGCCTGACCAGATTCGCCAGACTGCCAAAGGCTGGAGGGAAAAACTCGGCCTGGGCGAGGTCGTTGCTGGAAGGTCAACCATTGGAGGTGGCAGCTTGCCAGAAGAGAGTCTGCCTACTTTCCTGCTGGCATTGGATGTAAAAAGTCCGGACAAATTTCTTAAAGAACTCCGCCGGCAACAACCTCCAATTATTGCCCGCACAGAAAAAGACCGCATCCTACTGGATCCACGTACGGTTCTGCCGGAGGAAGGTGGAGAGCTGCTGGCTGGCCTATTGAATGCCTTGCATGGAAAAAAGAGAACTGCTGACATAATACGGGGTTAACACTGTAACCTTATTTCCACCACTTAATCTTATGACTCATCAATCAGACGTTTTACGTGTACTTAAAGAAACCAGCCGGACATTTTTTATCCCGATTGTCCGTCTGCCCGTTAAATTGCAAGAGACGATAGGCGCCGCTTACTTGTGTATGCGCGCAATTGATGAAATCGAAGACCATCCCACCCTGGATAACCAGGCAAAAGCCGCCATTTTGCACGGACTTAGCTGGGCCTTGCAGGCCCAACTTGCTTCGGATGAACCGGAAAATGCCTTCCTGGTTGAGGCAGTTTTCTTGCCATATCAAGATATCCTGCCCGAGGTGACCCTTCGAATCAGTGATTGGTTGGCACATACTCCGCAAGGCATTGCACCGCGCGTCTGGGACGCCACCATTGCAATGGCAGACCGCATGGCTTACTGGGTGGAGAACAACTGGCTGATCCGTTCCGAAGCAGACCTTAATAGTTACACTTTCAGCGTGGCTGGTGCAGTCGGTCTGCTCATTTGTGACATCTGGGCCTGGTTCGATGGCTCTCAAATTGACCGTCTGGCTGCAATCCATTTTGGCCGAGGGCTGCAATCCGTAAACATCCTTCGCAACAGGGAAGAGGACGCCCAGCGGGGTGTGGACTTCTTCCCAACTGATTGGACAGAAAAGCAGATGTTTGTCTTCGCACGGAAAAATATCGAACAGGCCAAGTCAAGTATCAACCAGGTCTCCCATAAATCATTCCGATGCCTGGTGGATATCCCCCTGGCGCTTGCAGAAGCCACCTTGCAGGCCCTGGAGGATGGGCAACCCAAGCTTACGCGCAGCCAGGTTTTGCAGATTGTAGGCCAGATTTAATGATCCAACGCGAATGACGCAAAAACTTAAATTTCGCGAATGTTTTTAGTTCGTATGAGGGTTGGTTCGGTTTCGGGAGGACATTATGCCGGCTGAAATTGTCAAGAAGGAATTATCATTCAAGATTTTAAATACAGCCTCTGAGGTCCATAACGAGCTTTAACCTGGTTTCTTGGAGTCTCTTTACGAAGGGGCAAAGAAAATTAAATTATGAACACAAGGATTCCCTGTTGAACGGTAAAAGAGAATTGCTGTAAAATACAAAGAGCAAATCATCGGAGAACATATACTGGATAAATTAGTGGATGGGAAAATCATCCTTGAATACAAGGCGGTTACTGAATTGCTCGGCATTCATGAAGAACAAGCTCTGTCTTATGCAACTGGTTTATCCCTCGCAATAGTCATCAGCTTCGGCATACCGCGGCTCCAAGACCGGCATAGTGAACATACTGCAGGGAAAACGCATCATCATACATTTACCTGAAAGTAATCCTGGATTTTGGACTCATAAACCAAAATCCCTATTCGCGTCATTCGTTTATTCGTGCTATTCGCGTTGAATCTTATCATGGAGAAAATTTTATATGAAATCTGACATCGACGCCATCATGCAATCCAAGAATCTCGATGCAATCCTGATCACTGGCAACGCCGACCACAACCCCCCCATGTACTACCTGACCGGCGGAGGCCACATTAACGCGGCCACGCTCATCAAGAAACGTGGCGGAGAGCCGGTACTCTTCTGCAACGATATGGAACGCGAAGAAGCCGCCAAGACCGGACTTAAGACCATTCCTTATAGTATTTACAATTATGAAGAGCTATTGAAAGAAGCCTACGGGGACCCATCCCAGACTTCAGCCATCCGCTACAAACTTATGTTCACCGATCTGGGAGTACAGGGACGAGTCGGAATCTATGGCAATACCGAACTCGGATCGGCCTTTGCCACTCTTACCCAATTGCAGAAACTCATGCCGGAACTGAATCTGGTCGGCGAATCGAGCAATGACTCACTCTTCATGAAAGCCATGGAAACCAAGGACTTGTTTGAAGTGGACCGCATCCGCAGGATGGGTGCTGCCACCACCAAGGTTGTCCGGCGAACCGCAGATTACCTGACCAGCCGGGAAGTTCGTGCCGATGAGGTCCTTCTTAAAGAAGATGCTACACCGCTGACCATCCGTGACGTCAAATCAAAGATCAACCTGTGGATTGCCGAGTTGGGCGCCGAGAACCCTGAGGGCACCATCTTTGCCATCGGACGGGATGCCGGTGTGCCACATTCCGTCGGGAACCCCGATGATCTTTTGCGATTGGGCCAGACCATCGTGTTCGACATCTACCCTTGTGAGGCCGGAGGCGGTTATTTTTATGACTTTACACGCACCTGGAGCCTTGGCTATGCCACACCCGAAACGCAGAAACTCTATGAAGAGGTCAAGGCGGTCTATGACCACCTGGTGAATGAATTCGACCTGAATGCCCCGTTCAAGGATTACCAGCGCCTGACCTGCGAACTATTTGAAAAGCACGGCCACCCCACCCCGCTCAGCACACCTGCGCCGGTGGAAGGCTACGTCCACTCCATCGGGCACGGTGTCGGGCTGAACATTCATGAGCGCCCCTGGTCCCACCTGACCGCCAGCGATGATAATATCCTGAAGCCCGGTGTGGTCTTCACATCTGAGCCCGGTCTGTATTACCCGGAGAGAGGACTGGGCGTGCGCATCGAAGATACCTACTGGGTGCGCCCGGATGGGAAGATCGAGATCCTGGCTGAATATCCTTATGATTTTGTACTGAAGATGAATAAGTGGAAGAAGTAATAAAATTTCCAGTTTTTGGTTTGCGACTTTGATGGATTGACCCACTCTTCCCGGATGTTGACGTCCGGTTGGATGACGCTATAATCAATTGCATGGGACCTACCCTGCCACCCGCCCGCATCCTCGCCATCGAAACCTCTTGCGATGAGACAGCTGCCGCCGTACTTGAAAATGGACGCATTCTGCTTGCCTCAACCGTTGCCTCACAGATGGATATCCACGCCCGCTATGGCGGCGTTTACCCGGAAGTTGCCAGCCGTCAGCATGTCCTGTCCATCCTGCCGGTCATTGAAGAGACCCTTGCCAAAGCTCACCTGACCCTGGAAACCCTGGACGCAGTCGCCGCCACACGCGGCCCTGGCCTGGCCGGATCACTTTTGGTTGGTCTGAATGCTGCCAAGGGCATCGCGATCGGTGCAGGCCTGCCATTGGTGGGAGTGAACCACCTGGAGGGACACATCTACTCGGCCTGGGTGTACAATGCCGGCGGAATCCCTGACCCCGAGCCGGAGTTCCCGCTGATGGCTTTACTTGTATCTGGCGGGCATACTGAATTAAATTTGATGGAAGATCATTTGCAGTACCTGCGTCTGGGTGCAACGCTAGACGACGCTGCCGGAGAGGCCTTCGACAAAGTTGCCCGGCTGCTGGGATTGCCATATCCAGGGGGTCCATCCATCCAGAAAGCCGCCGAGAAGGGAAATCCGGGCGCGTTCAAATTCCCGCGCGCCTGGTTGGAAGGTACCTGGAACTTTTCGTTCAGCGGATTGAAAACTGCCGTTCTAAAAGAAGTTAATAAATTGAATGGCGGACCTCTGCCAATAGCTGATCTGGCAGCCAGTTTTCAGGCGGCGGTGTTGGAGGTTTTGTTCCAAAAGACCATGCTGGCAGCACGTGAATATGGTGTAAAAAATATTATCGTTGGGGGTGGCGTCTCGGCCAACAAACCCTTGCGGGAAGCTTTCCTCGCCCAGACTGAATTCCCGGTCAAAATACCGCCTCTTTCACTTTGTACCGATAACGCCGCCATGGTTGCTGCCGCGGGATATTATCGCTACGCTCTCGGTCATCTGGATGGACTGGAAATAGACATATTACCCACCTGGCCGCTTTCATAAGCAGCTGAAACGCATGCATACCTGATTAATCACGAAACCCCGTTTGAGACTGGCCCTAGTCTCGGCGGGGTTCGTGTTTAAAGAGGAGAATGCAAAATTAATTATACGCAGTCAGTTAATAGGAAGATGAAAGAATCCTGAAAAAAAGATTAGAGCTTTTATTCACCCGCCAGCATAACCCTCGTCTTTTGGACCTTTGCGATCACGTAGAGAACAAAAATCTGATGGTGTTTATCCTTACATCCATCACGGAAATTTTCATTGACCTTTTGTTAAAATACACAAACCTCAAAGAGAACTGCCCCAGGTCCCGTGGAGTTTGTGATTAAGGAGGAGTATGTAACCTTTATTATAGATTTCAAGATAAGCGCAGGATGACAATTAACTGAATTACGGATTAGAATCTTTAGCTTCCAATCAACCGGGTTTCCCTTTATGAAATCGCAAACCCCGTGGAGGACTGGCCCAAGTCCGGCGGGGTTTGTGTTGAGGAGGAGAATACAATGTTCATTATATGCACCAAGATGAACGGGACATGACAGGGAAATAAAGGCAGGATTAGAAACCCAACCCCAAGACAGCCCAGATTTGATCTTTTAATATCGGTCCTTCTCGTAGAATCCGAATCTCCGGTCCGGAACAATCCACAACGGTGGACGGGACTCCACCCGGTGTTTTGCCACCATCGATTATTAACGCAATCTTTCCACCGAGTTGCATAAGGACCTCCTGCGCTGTGGACGGGCTTGGTTGACCGGAGAGATTGGCAGAAGTTACCGCCATTGGACCGGCCGCCGATAACAGCCTGCGCGCCACGCTATGGTCTGGCACACGCACACCTACAGTAGGCGTAACGGATACAGTTTCGGGTAGATCCGGGTGCTTGGGCACGACTAGTGTCAATGGTCCGGGCCAGAAGCGGGCAGCCAACCGTAAGGCTGCTTCCGGTGCTTCCAGGGTCACTTTTTCCAAATCGATCGAGGCGCCTATCAACACAGGGATGGCTTTTTCCACCGGCCTAGCCTTGGCAGTATAAATACGCCCCACCGCCGTACCATTGAAAGCCAACGCACCCACTCCATAGACTGTATCGGTTGGGAACGCTACCAGCCCGCCCTTCTGCAGCACTGCTTGCGCCCGAGCAAGCATCCCTGGGTCTTGTGCCAGAAGGATCTCAGTCTTCATATTTGTACTTCCAGGATCCTATCGTGACCAGCCAGATCCTTATGCAAGTGGATTTCAGCTTCAGCAAAGCTATCGTACGCCAAAGAAAGCGCCGCCGCTCCCTCGGATGCTTCGATCTCCATCAAGAGCAACCCTCCGGGAACCAGCCGATCAGGGGCGGCATTCAATAAGCCACGGATCAGTTGCAGCCCGTCTGGGCCGCCATCCAGCGCCATGGTCGGTTCACGCCCATAGATGGGCAGCTTTTGCAAAGTTTTGGTAGGAATATAAGGCAGGTTGACTACGATCAGGTTATATTCTGTCTCCGGCGGGAAAAGGTTGCAGTATATGAAATCCATACGCTGCCCCACTCCATTCTTAACCGCATTTCGCTGGGCCATTTTCAAAGCCGCCTGAGATATATCACTCCCCATCACCTGCAAATCGGGAATATTTGCCGCCAGTGCAATACCAATACATCCCGAACCGGTTCCTACATCAGCAGCATGACGAAAATCAGGGTGCACCTGAAGCCAATCAATTGCGCGTTCCACCAAAAATTCTGTCTCCGGGCGCGGGATAAGCACATCCGGTGTGACTTCGAACTCCAGTCCAAAGAATTCCCGCCGGCCAAGTACATAGGGTAGTGGCTCGCCGCCTTCCAGACGATTTACCAGAGACTCCAGCGCAGCAGCTGGCTTGGCATTAAGTTGTACTTCAGGGTGTGCAATAACCCAGGAACGCGGCCGTTCCATCACGCGCGCCAATACTTCCTGAGCATCCAGGCCCGGTGAATCGCTGTGCTTATCCAAACGGATGATTATTTCGTCGAGGGTCGTCCCGACGGTTCTTCCCCCCTCTTTATTCGTCTTCTTCCTCCACCCCGCTGGCTGATAACCGATCAGATTCATCCCGGGTGGAAAGTTCCTCGATAAAGCCATCGATACCGCCCTGCATGACAGCCGGCAGGTTGAAAATGGACACATTAATGCGATGGTCGGTTACTCGGTTCTGTGGATAATTGTAAGTGCGTATCTTTTCTGACCGTTCGCCGGTTCCCACCTGCGAACGGCGATCGGCTTGTTCCGCCGAGCGACGCTTCTCCTGCTCAACCTCGTACAAACGCGCCCGCAGGATCGACAAGGCACGCAGCTTGTTTTGCAATTGGGAGCGCTCATCCTGGACAGCCACCACCATGCCGGTTGGCAGGTGCGTAATGCGAATGGCCGTGGCATTCTTTTGAACATTTTGTCCGCCCGCGCCGGATGAGCGGAAAACATCGATCTTCATATCCGATTCGGGAATTTCTACATCTACCTCCTCCACTTCTGCCATCACCGCAACTGTGGCCGTGGAGGTGTGAATCCGCCCAGACGACTCGGTGGCCGGAACACGCTGGACTCGATGTACGCCCGATTCGTATTTAAGCTTCGAATACGCACCTTTCCCTTTTACCTGGAAAACGACTTCCTTGAATCCGCCTACACCGATGGCATTCGAGTCCATCATTTCAACTTTCCAATTCTGGCGCTCCGCATAGCGCGTATACATGCGATACAGGTCGGCGGCGAAGATGGCTGCCTCTTCTCCACCCGTCCCGGCGCGGATTTCGACAAAGACATTTTTTTCATCGCGCGGGTCTTTGGGGACCAGCATCAGCTTGAGTTCTTTCTCGAGTACAGTGATGCGCGGTTCCAGGTCAGAAATTTCCGACTCGGCCAGTTGGCGCATTTCTAGGTCTTCCTCAGATCCAATAACCGCATGCGCTTCGTCGAGGCGCATTCTATCACGCCGATATTCCTTCGACTTTCCGACAATATTTTCCAGATCAATGCGCTCTTTATTTAGTTCAGCTGCGCGCTGGTAATCATTCCCAACTTGCAAAAGGAGCCGGTTGATTTCTTCGTATCGATTTTCTATTCCTGCCAGCTTATCGAGCATAAGAACCTTCCTGCCAATAACATGCTTCCCGGCATTCATTCCTCATGTAATACCGCCATGTGCGGCCAGGCCGCCGGATTATACCATCTTGGAAGAAGCCGTTTTTGAGGCTGTTAGAATCTACCCACTGCAGCCAAAATCATCGATAGAATCAGGATTGCCGTAATTACCAGAAAGATGATGTTCATTGTTCGCACGCGCCGCGCCTCGCGGTTCACCTTTACTGGCTTCGAATATGCTTTGCCTTTTGTCGATTTCTTCTCTGCCATAGTACCTCAGGTACATTTTTACTTTTCCATTAATTTTCGCCGTGCGCCGCGAAAGCTTTCTTCATTGCCTTTTCCAGTTCCTCCATCGCGACCGGTTTTGTTACATAAGCATCCGCGCCAATAGCCATGGCTTTATCCACCATAATATCGGCAGCTTCGGTGGAGAGCATTACCACCGGCAAATCTTTCCATTCTTTGCGGCGGCGCAGGAATTCCAGAAAATCCAAGCCGCTCACCTCGGGCATATTGATATCAAGGATGAATAAATCAGGGCATTCGCCACCGAGCAAAGTCTGGGCCGCCTGGCGTGCTGAAAAGAAATGCTGTTCTTCGTATTCCAGCATTTTGACCATCAGCCGTATCGCCCCGACCATATCCTGATCATCGTCTACGATCCAGACTTTTCTCATTCCAAATGCGCCTTGACACTCTCAGCCACTGCCGGATTGATTCCCGGCACAGCGGTCAATTCTACCACTGTCGCCTTTCTAATCATATCCACCGAACCAAAATGTTTCAAGAGGGCTTTTCGCCTGGTTGGGCCAATGCCGGGGATGGAATCCAATTCAGATGCCATGCCCAGCTTGGTACGCCGCGCCCGGTGAGCGGTGATGGCAAAGCGATGCGCCTCGTCGCGGATACGCTGCACAAGATAAAGCCCTTGCGAGTGCCGCGGTAGGAGTAATGAATCGGGTTTATTCGGGAAAAAAATTTCTTCTTCCTGCTTGGCCAACCCCACCACAGGCACTTTGTCGAATAAATCAAATTCCTGCAATACTTCCATGGCACGCGACAGTTGTCCCTTGCCGCCGTCTACGATAAGCAGATCGGGCAGAAATGCGAACGATTCGTCCGGCTTGGATCCGGGTGTAATGTTCTTCTCCTGGCCCGCCTGCCAGCGCTTGAAGCGCCTCGTCAGTACCTCCTGCATACTGGCAAAATCGTCCGGAACGCCGGCTGAACCTTCGATGTTAAAACGCCGATAAAGTTTCTTATCCGGCACGCCCTGGGTGAAAACAACCATGCTGCCCACGGTTGCCACTCCCTGGGTGTGGGAAATATCGTAGCACTCGACCCGGTTCGGAGGAGCCGGAAGCTGCAAAGCTGACTGGAGTTCCGCCAGGGCCTGTTCCTGCTTGTGCGTATCCGCCTGCCACTGGGTCCGTAAAGCCTGCAATGTCTCGGTGGCATTCTCGGCAGCCATCTTGACCAGTTCGTGCCGCTGACCGCTGCGCGGCACGGAAATCTCCACTTTCCCACCGCCTCGGCGTGAGCGCAGCCATTGGCCAATGATCTGCGCTTCCTCGATTTCCTGCGGCAGCATCACTTGCTGTGGAATATTCGCCGCTTCCGTGTAGAACTGCTTGATGAACTCGGTCATCACTTCATTGTCGGCGGTATCCTCGGTGCCTTCGAGCACAAAGTATTCCCTTCCGATCAGTTTGCCGCCGCGAATAAAGAAAATCTGGACACAGGCCTCATTATCGGCGCGCGCCATGGCAATGACATCCGAATCCTTGTAGTCCGCAGCAAAGACCACTTTTTGCCGCTCGACAATGGATTGCATGGCCTTTAACCGGTCACGCAACGCCGCAGCCCGCTCAAACTTGAGTTCCTCCGCCGCTTTCTCCATCTCCTGCTGCATACGCCCTATGATCGGTTCGGAATGGCCGTTCAGGAATTCCTGCAAGTCTGAAATCATCTGGCGGTACTGAGCCTGGTTCACCGCGCCAATACAGGGCGCCAGGCAGAGTTTGATATCGTAATAGAGGCAGGCACGCTTGTCCTGACCGGTGATCTCCCGGTCGCAAGTCAAATAAGGGAAAACCCGCCTCAACACATCCAGAGTCTGGTACACGGCCCAGGCCGACGTATACGGGCCAAAATAGCGCGCCCCGTCATCCTGCATCAGGCGCGTCACAGTAACTTTGGGATATGGCTCGTTCCAATGGATCTTGATATAGGGATAGCGCTTATCATCCTTCAACCGGATGTTATATTTGGGCCGGTGCTTCTTGATCAGGTTCATCTCGAGGATGAGCGCCTCGAGTTCGGACCCCACCAGAATCCATTCAATGTGGGCAATCTCCCGCACCAGCCGGCGTGTTTTCTGGTCGTGGCTGCCATCTGCATGGAAATATGAGCGAACGCGGTTCTTCAGGCTGATGGCTTTGCCGACATAAATGATCGTTCCCTCGGCATTTCTCATCAGGTAGCAACCGGGTTTGTCCGGCAAGGTATCCAGGATACCCTGAAGATTTTCGGATATTTCCATAGAATACAATTTTACTGCGTCTTGCCAAAATTGGCAGGCTGGCCAGATCCCGCGCTAGGAAATTTGGTGGATATGATTATCTTTAATTTAAATCGTAAATATGATATATTCAGATGAATTGCATCCACAATATTTTATTTTCGCTTAAGGAGAAATTATGTCTGAACAGCTTCCACCCGTTTCTGCACCCATTTCTGCTCCTGCTCCTGCTCCTGCTTCTGCTTCAGTAAGTGATAGGAGGGGTTTTGCCATCGCTTCCCTTGTGCTTGGTATCCTTTCCCTGTGTGGCTCAGGGATCTTATGGTGCGGAGGAATTATCAGCGTGGTAGGTATTGTTCTGGGAGCGCTTGGCATGAACTCCAAAGGCAAGGGTATGGCCATTGCCGGAATTATCCTCTCAGTACTCGGGCTGATCATCGCGATCATTTTGCGGATTGTCTTTCGAGGCATCTTCCTCAACAACCTTCTACTACAAATCCTACAAAATCGCGGGCTATAACCTATCCCATGGCGTCTGTCAACACACGCATCTGGTTGCCTCCCGGCTCTTTCCATAGGATGAGAAAAATAATCCTCAATAGGTCATATTCTTCTTTTTTCCGTATGTACCTCGGAATTCTGTAAAATAATGGTCGGATGAAAAAGGATGTTTATAAGATGAAAAAACAATTGGTGATATTGTTTATCTCCTTGCTTCTGGCATCCTGCACGCTTCCCCAGGGCTCGACAGCCTTATCAACACCTGCGGCAGCCTCATCTATTCAACCTTCATATGTAGCACCGACATTCACGCCAACCCAGGCGAGCACGCCAACTGATACCAACACGGTCGCACCGACCAGCACCGAAACTGTTACATTCACCCCGTTGCCATCAGACACACCGACCCCAACTGCAGTTTCGACGCAAACTAGCACGCCCACCCAGCAGAACCCAATGGCCGTGTCAAAGGCCAATTCCAGTTGTCTATTCGGTCCGAACCGTGCCTATCTTTACATGTACGCCCTGACACCGGGTGCTTCTGCCGCGGTTATCGGCCGCAATTATGATGGCGGCTGGTTGTGGGTCCAACCGACCGGTACCAAGTTATATTGCTGGGTGGCCGCATCCCTTGTCACCTTATCTGTCAATATCATGAGCATTCCCGTCGAAAATCCGCCTCTGCCCACCAATCCATCCGTAGCGCCACCTACCGGCGTTCATGCCACTCGCAGCGGAGCGAGTGTCACCATCAGTTGGAATGCTGCCGCTCCTGCCCTCCAGTTGGCGTATCTGATCGAGGCATCGATTTGCTCGAAAGGGAATCTGCTGTCAGTGGTGGTTACCACCACCAAGCTCTCAGAGACGCTGACCGATGAGAAGACTTGCAAGCTTTCTTCTTCCGGACAACTGCGCGTCCAGAATAAACTAGGGTATTCCACTGCCGTTAATATTTCCTGGCCATAAATTTCATCGATATATTTCTGAGGATTTACCAATGCCGGCTTTTGGCAGGTCTGGTTTTCGTCGACATGATACCCCTGGGAACGCCTCAATCTTAACTCGAACATTCAAAAAAGTTGGGTTCCGAGCCTGTGCTGGACTCCCGCATCGAATCTTTGCGGGAGTCTTATTTTAATGCCATGCTATAATTCCATTTAATCAAATGTTTATGGTACAAATCATTTTAACCGGATTAGGCATCTTTCATGACTTTCTTTCTAATGAGGCGTGGTCACAGGAATTATTAGGTTATTTAGGTTATTAAGGAGGATTCATGGAACACCAAATAGAACCTTCTCTACCCCAGAATGTGCCGGCAAATGACAGGAAAGGTCTTGCCATTGCAGGGTTTATCCTTGGTACTCTCAGCTTGTGCCCATGGATCCATGCATTCTGTGGTGCTCCCTTCGCTTTTACAGGTCTCGACTTAAGTATATTGGGCATTAAATCACCTCTTCAGACCTTGGCAATAATCGGTGTTGTAATTTCGGGCATCAGTTTTGTGATAGTCATTGTCAATATCATCTTGGGATTTCTACCTGATTCCGGCGGTATCTACCAGTGGATTCAATCATCTCTAGGAAACTCTGTATATTGATCTAATATTTCATTCATTCCGCCAAAATGAAAGAAATACTTGAAATTAAGATTGGGAAATTGTTAAGCTTGCGCGGTCTGAAACTGGCTGTAGCAGAATCCTGCACGGGCGGATTAATCGGCCATCGCATCACCAATGTGCCCGGCTCCTCCGAATATTTCTCCGGCGGCGTTATCGCCTACGCCTACGAGGCCAAAGTAAACCTGCTGGGTGTCTCATGGGAAACGCTGCAGACTTATGGCGCGGTCAGCCGGGAAACGGTTCTGGAAATGGCTACTGGTGCACGCCTGAGCCTGGAGGCGGATATCGCCATCTCGGTCAGCGGGATCGCCGGGCCCGGTGGCGGATTGCCCAACAAGCCGGTCGGGACTGTCTGGGTGGGCCTGGCCGCTCCGGATGGTAAATGGGCACGCATATTCTGCTTCACGGGGAATCGTGAGCAAAATAAATCCGCCTCTTCCGAAGCAGCCTTGACCATGCTCCTGGAATATTTACAGGGGAAACGGGAACTGGATGCTGACGAACGGAAACAGGTGTAGGAAACCGTGCATGAAAAATCGACCATTGTGATCATTTCCGCCAATGCCGAGTGGCAGGCAGTTAAGGAAATCCTATCCCCTGCCGAAATTCATTCGACGCGACTGGGCGAATATTTCGATCACCCATTTGGTTCGGCAACACCTGAACCGGTTACACGTTTCTTCCATGGCGGCTGGGGCAAGATTTCAGCCGCCGCAACCGCCCAGGCGGCGATCGACCGCTGGCAGCCGGACCTGTTGGTCAACTTGGGGACATGCGGCGGTTTTGCAGGCCGCATCACGCGCGGGAAGATCATCCTGGTGGCACAAACGATTGTCTACGATATCATCGAGCAGATGTCTGACCCCGCTGAGGCAATTTCCCACTATTCCACTGAACTTGACCTGACCTGGCTGCCCGACCCACTGCCTCATCCCGTGGTACGCGGCCTGTTGGTCTCTGCCGACCGGGACCTCATAGGAAGCGACATCCCCGACCTGGTGGAAAAGTACGGAGCGGTCGCGGCAGACTGGGAGTCCGGAGCAATTGCCTGGGTGGCTCAAAAAAACGGGCTGCGCTGTCTGATCCTGCGCGGGGTCACCGACTTGGTGGGTGCAATTGGCGGTGAAGCCTATGGCAACATCCAGATCTTCCACGAGAATACCAAAAAGGTGATGAAAGCATTGATCGATCAATTGCCGGATTGGTTAAAGAATATTCAGCCGTGATCCTGAATACCAACGCCTGTATTCAGAAAAAAGAAATACAATTGAAAGTCATTCAAAAGCAAGAACATCCGAAAAAAAGCTCTTCGGATGTTCTTATTTATAGAATGATCTTGTCATATTCAGCGTTGTTTTTTTACAGCCTACTCTGCGATTATGGCATGTTTGCCGGATTTTGGATTGGCTTGCCATAATTTTTCCCAAGCCTGCGAGTCGAATTCTCCAATTCATTTGCGAAAGCGCACAAGTTCCCTGGAGGCAGTTGCGCCACGCCTTTTTCATTTCCTCAACCTCGCCCTTTCTTCTTCGATCACGCTTTCATCCAACTTCTTGAACAGCGGCGCGGGCTGGTTCAACTTCGTCCCGGGCTTTAATTCGCTGGGCTTCCAACCAGCCCCTTGGATAGCCTGGCTCACGCGATAGCGCAGCACGCTGTGTTCGCCCAGCGTGTCTTTCACCGTTTCGGTGTACTGCTCGCCAAAAATCGGGGTCTCGTAGCCAAAGAAACCGTTCAGTTTCTCGCTGGTGAATGGCAGAAACGGGGCGAACAGCACTTTGAGAGAGTCGATCGCCTTAAGGGCAGTGAAGACACTCTTTGCCGCAGACTCTTTGTCGGTCTTAATCTCGAACCATGGCGCAGAAGTATCGAGATATTTATTCACTTCGCTTGCCAGCCGGATGGCTTCCTGTAAGGCCGAGCGCAGGTGCACCGCTTCCAGTTCTCTGCCGACCGATTGGAACCCCCTTTGGATGGCAGCCAGTAGCTCGAGGTCACCCGGGCGAAGTGCGTCCGGATCGATCTGGGGGACATGGCCGTCCCAGTGTTTGTAGCAAAAGGCCAGCACCCGGTTGGCCAGATTGCCCCAGGTGGCTACCAATTCGCCGTTATTGCGGGCGACGAATTCCTTCCAGTCCCAATCCGAATCGTGGTTTTCCGGCATATTTATGGTCAGGTAGTAACGCAGGGCATCCGGGTCATAGCGGCTGAGCGCATCCCGGCCCCACACAGCCCAGTTGCGCGAACCCGAGATCTTCTGGCCTTCCAGATTCATGAACTGGTTGGCGGGTACATCGTAGGGCAGGGTCAAATTGAAGTTTTCACCCATAAAGATTTCTGCAAACTGCCCGCCTGCCCCCATCAATTCGGCCGGCCACTGGGAGGTATGGAAGAAAATGTTGTCCTTGCCGATGAAATAGAATTGTTTCGCGGCCGGGTTCATCCACCATTCTTTCCAGGCGTCTTTCTGGCTGGAAAGCTGGCTCCATTCGATCGCAGCGGAGAGATAGCCAATGACAGCTTCGAACCATACATAGATGCGTTTGCCTTCCCAGCCTTCGACCGGAATGGGAATGCCCCAGTCCAGGTCGCGCGTGATCGAGCGCGGCTTGAGCCCTTCGCTTTCGATTTTCCTCAGGGATTCGCCTAAGACTGTCTCACGCATGTAACCGGCGCGCTCGCGCAGGAAATCCTTGACATTTGGCTCGAGCTTGGAAAGATCGAGATAGAAGTGTTCAGTATCACGCAATTCGAGTGCTCCATCGCCGGTCTTGGCGCGTGGGTTGAGCAGTTTTTCGGGTTCGAGTACGTTGCCACAGTTATCGCACTGGTCGGAGCGCGCGCCCACGAAACCGCAAATGTAACAGGTACCTTCCACGTAACGATCAGGCAGGAACTTGTCCGCGCTGGGTGAATACCACTGCTTGCTGAATTGCTTGAACAGGAAGCCGTTCTTTTGAAGCGCCAGGAACATGCTTTGGGATACCTTGAAATGGTTCTGGGTGTGAGTGGAGGTGAACAGATCGTAAGAAATGCCAGCCTGACTGAACAGGTCCAGAAATCCATCATGATATTTCTTGTAGACTTCTTCGACTGGTTTGCCTTCCTTATCTGCCGCAATAACAACGGGCGTTCCATGCGAATCGGTCCCGGAAACCATCAGGACATTGTCGCCTTTCAGACGATGGTAGCGGGCAACAATATCACCAGGTAGGTGCGAACCGGTAATATTGCCGACGTGGATCTCGGCATTGGCGTAAGGCCAGGCAATCGCGATCAGGATATTTTCGGGCATATGAACCTCCATGAGTAGAGACTGGAAAACAAACCTGCCGGCTTTCGCCAGCAGCGTCATCAGGCGGCATAAACCGTCCAGCAGTTCATCTGGCGTTGAACTGCAAGAGCAGACGGGGCATCATCATAACGTAACTCTTCATGTTTCGAAGTTTACTATGTACTGCATTCCGTGACAAGTGGGATAGTCATATTATCTCAGGTTCATACCATTCACTTGAATCAAGAAGTTGATCGCTGACGGCACTCACCGCATTCTCTGCTTCCATTCCTGCTTCAATTGCTATTCAGGCAGGCTCTCACTTGAATCCAGCCCCATGACATCTGTCCTCGAAGATATCACGCTGATACCTCATTCAGGTTCATCACAGGTTCACTTGCCATGATGAGACAGCACAGTATGTATACGCTCTATCAATTTTTCGGCGGCAAATGGCTTCAACAAATAATCTGCTGCCCCCGCCTCGAGGCCGGCTTGGATCTCGGAATCCTGTCCTTTTCCTGAAAGGAAAATCACAGGGATATCCCTTAATTTCGCATCAGCCTTCAGGAGTGCGCAAGCTTCGTAGCCCGTCATACGCGGCATACGCACATCCATCAGAATCAGGTCGGGGATTTCCTGTCGCGCCAGATTCACAGCTTCTTCACCATCGGATGCCGATACCACTTTATAACCAGCAAAGTCCAATGTAATGGTAATCAAGTCGCGGATATCGCGTTCGTCTTCTGCAACTAATATTTTCGCCATGTCAATCACTCCTCAATTAATAAAAAAAGGCAGGGTCAAGGAGAACGAACTTTTCTCTCCCGGCACCCCAGTACTCTTCCTCCATATGCGGCCATTATGGAATTAACCCATTGGTGTCCGATCAATTACTATGGTACACGCACTATCGCCACATGAAATGCACTTCTTTTCTTCAACTTCAAAATATTTTCCCCCGCTGACCCAGTTCAGGGTTTCCAGAAGCAACCCCACCGCCAAATGACAGCAAGGAGCCTTGGCCTGCTTCTCCCAGCAGAATGGACAGCGCTCAATGTGCCAATAAATATATTTCTCTTCCCTTTCCAGACGGACGCGTTGGTCGGTAAAGTTGTTAAACAAGGCCGCAAAGGCTTCAATTCCATTCTTAAGTTTCGCCTGTAGCGGCAACAAGCGGAAAGCCAGGTCTGTCATCCCAATTTCAGAGCCAAACTCACGCAGGCCATACTTGAGACTGGCACGCCCGACCCGCACGGCTAAACCGCGGCCGGCTTGAGGTCCGTAGGCGCCATCAAGCCCAACCTGAAGATGACTGATATGCTCGAAGGGAAAATTAAAATCCTGGTTATTGAATGGGTAATTATTCATATATTCCGGCAGATTGACCAGATTAAGAACAGCATTCACCCCACTATGCCCTAGGATTTCTTCCATCGCCAGCAATATCACTCGCCCCATGCGGTTAGGGTAAAAATTTTGCTGCTTGCCTAAATCAATAAGCAGGTCATTGTGATTTTTCATAAAAGAATTAGAATCTCGGTTTGGCGGTTTTTATAGAATAAATAAGGTCTGCGCAGGCATAAGGGATTTGAAACGGATCCATCCAGAAATTCTTTGAGCATATTTAAAAAAGGATTGCATCGTCCAATATGATAAATTGCCCGGCTTTCGGAAATATTTTTATGCAGGCTCGCGGAATGCCTATTTGCATGGGTTTCCAATGTGTCGGGCTGTCGATAATACAATAAAAGGCCCCCAAATAAGCCATGGTTTCCTGCCAAAGCACCCAGGAACCCAGCCAGCCGTGTAAAAGAATAATTGGCCGTCCACGCCCATACACCTCATAATGTACAATACCCTGGTCGGTGGTGATGGATGACACGGTAGCTTCAACAAAATGAAGGGACTATTTCCCTCCATACTCCATTTCATTCAATATGCTGTACAGCAATTCCAGCAAAATTGTTTTTACGGAGTCTCGGTCAGTGGCCGTACAGGCAACCAGTTTTACCTTCGAATCGAGCCGGAGTGCATGGCGCATGTCTTCGACTTCCCAGGCATCCTTCAAATCCTGTTTGTTGGCAGCAACTACATATGGGGTAGGAGCGTAAGCGCGGAAAGTCTCCAGGATGGAACGGGCTTCGCGGAATGTCTCCGGGCGGGTGCTATCCACCATGACAACAAAGCCCAGCATTCCTTCTGACAGGATCTCCCACATGAAATCAAATCTCCGCTGGCCCGGCGTGCCAAACAGGTACAGGACCAGGTCATCGTCGACCGTAATGCGACCAAAGTCCATTGCCACTGTAGTCGCTTCCTTGATAGCCTTCTCTTGGATTGAAGAGACCTTGCGTTCTGTCGAAACCACATCGATTTCGCTGACAGAGCGGATAAACTCGGTCTTGCCGGCGCTGAATGGACCTGTTACAACCATTTTAACTGTTTGCATGATGGCAAATCCTTAATAAAGACCTTAATAAGATCACAACGAACGAATTCGATTAATCAGGCGGTTGACCAAAGATTTCTGCTCTTCTTTATTATCTGATGGGAAAACCCGAACGGATGGAGGCTGAGGAACCGCGCCAGTTTGCCGTGTCACCTCCACCAGCCCGGCCTGCAGAAGACTGTAGATGATGCGCCGGATTTCCAAATCATTCATTTTGGTGGCGCTGGCAATCTGCCGCATTGAGTTGCGCGGGTTTATATAAGATACAACCCGCCACTCCTCTACACTCAAATTGATGTTCCGGAGATTCGTCCCCGGGCGGTCAGTAAATTTTAAAGCCATATCCAGACTGGG
>JBEKEB010000061.1:0-20234 GCA_050014055.1 Anaerolineales bacterium
GCTCAGAAAGGCCGAGAGCCACTCTTCGTCCCCTGCACACCCTATGGTTGCATCTACCTGCTCGAGCAGGCCGGCGTGAAAATCGAAGGGGCGAATGCCGTCGTAC
The DNA here is from genome assembly GCA_050014055.1 of Anaerolineales bacterium. Taxonomy (GTDB): domain Bacteria; phylum Chloroflexota; class Anaerolineae; order Anaerolineales; family Villigracilaceae; genus UBA877. The sequence goes on from JBEKEB010000061.1 coordinate 107, forward strand.
TGGGTCGCTCGAACATCGTTGGCATGCCGGCTGCCCTGTTGCTGATCAGCAAGAATGCCACCGTGACCGTCTGTCACTCCCGCACACGCGACCTGGCCGGCGTAGTGCGCCAGGCGGATATCCTGATTGCCGCCATCGGTAAGACCGAGATGGTGCGCGGCGACTGGATCAAACCGGGTGCGGCGGTCATCGATGTGGGAATCAACTCGGTTCCGGATGCCACCAAGAAGAGCGGTCACCGGTTGGTGGGCGATGTCAAGTTCGACGAGGCGAAGGAAGTCGCCGGTTTCATCACGCCCGTCCCGGGCGGGGTCGGCCCAATGACCATCGCTATGCTTATGAAAGCCACCCTGCATGCCGCTGAAATCCAGAATCCGTAAAAATGCGGAGTATAGCTGGTAGAGTGCCTCTATCACAATTACAAACGCGTGGTGCTGGTGGCTCATAGTCAGGAAGATCTGGATATGTATCGCAGCAGAGCATTTGGAGATCTTATTAGCGTGGCCGTACCATTGAAGGAGTTCGTTTGTGTATAGAATCCTGAATAAAGAAGTTTTGAGCGATTTCGTCAAATTGGTCGTTGTCCAGGCCCCCCTGGTGGCCACCAAAGCGCTAGCGGGGCAGTTCGTCATTGTGCGCATCAACGAAGTTGGCGAACGCATTCCATTGACCATTGCTGACAGCTCTCCAGCCGAAGGAACCATTACCCTGATCTTCCAGGAGGTCGGCAAGTCGACCATGCAGATGGGCCTGCTCGAGGTCGGGGACGGCTTCGAGAACGTGGTCGGCCCGCTCGGCCGGCCAACCGAGGTAAAAAATTACGGTAAAGTGGTGCTTGTCGGCGGTGGAGTCGGGGTGGCACCCCTTTTCCCAATCGTACGCGCTTTGAAAGAGGCCGGCAATACCGTCATCTCCATCATTGGTGCCCGCACAAAAGCGCTCTTGTTCTGGGAGGAGCGCATGCGAGCCTTCTCCGACCGTTTGATCGTCTGCACCGATGACGGCTCATATGGTCGCCCGGCTCTCGTCACCGAACCTCTTAAGGAACTGCTTGAATCCGATTCAGATCTAAATCGCGCCTGGGCGATTGGTCCGGCAGTCATGATGAAATTTGTCGCCGAGACTACCCGCCCGTACAATGTGCCGACGCTAGTCAGCCTGAATACGATCATGATCGATGGCACAGGCATGTGTGGCGGCTGCCGGGTAGTACTGGATAATGGGGCACAATTCGTCTGCGTGGATGGGCCAGAATTCAATGCCCACCGCGTTGACTGGAGCAATCTGCTTGAACGCTTGTTCTTCTACCGGTCTGAAGAGCGCCTGGCGGTCGAACGCTGGCAGCGGCACGTTTGTAATCTTGATCTGGCTTTCGAAGAAATGGTAAGGTGAGCTATGGTCGCCAAAACCATTATTCCCAATAAAACCTCCATGGCGGAGCAACCTCCGGAAGTGCGCGTGTGCAATTTCTACGAGGTGTCTTATGGCTATACCCCCGAACAGGCCATCGCCGAGGCCAAGCGCTGCCTGAACTGCCCCAAGCAGATCTGTGTGCCTGGCTGCCCGGTCAACGTTGATATCCCGGCCTTCCTTAAGCTGGTGGCGCTGGACGATTTCCTTGGCGCAGCTAAGCTAATCAAGCAGACCAATGCCCTGCCCGCCATCACCGGACGGGTCTGCCCGCAGGAGAACCAGTGCGAAGGCGTGTTTGCGCTGGCCAAACGCTATGAGCCGGTTGCCATCGGCCGCCTGGAGCGCTTCGTAGCTGACTGGGAAGCTGCTGCCGGCTCATTCAGCCTGCCTACTCTCCCGCCCCCTACACACAAAAAAGTAGCCGTAGTTGGTTCCGGCCCAGCCGGCCTGACTGTGGCCGCCGACCTGGCCCGTTTTGGTCATAATGTAACCATCTTCGAGGCGTTACATGAAGCTGGCGGGGTGCTGAGCTATGGAATCCCCGAGTTCCGCCTGCCCAAGGCTATTGTCAAACGCGAAGTGGATTACGTACGTAGCCTCGGCGTTCGCCTTCGTATTGACTTTGTAGTGGGCAGCTCTGCTGCAGTTGACGAGCTGCTGGGAGAATATGACGCCGTCTTCCTGGGAACGGGTGCTGGCCTGCCCTGGTTCCTTGGCATCCCGGGCGAGAACCTGGGTGGGGTGTATTCCTCTAACGAATACCTGACGCGTTCCAACCTTATGAAGGCCTACCGTTACCCCGAGTACGACACCCCCATTGCCCGGGGAAAACGCGTCATCGTGATCGGCGGCGGGAACACCGCCATGGATGCCGCCCGCACCGCCTTGCGCCTGGGCGCCAGGGATTCGATCATCGTCTACCGGCGCTCGCGCAAGGAACTGCCGGCGCACAACGAAGAGATCGAACATGCCGAGCAGGAAGGAGTCCAGTTCCACCTGCTGACCACTCCGGTTGCTTTCCACGGTGCGAACGGACGTGTGACAGAGTTGGAGTGCCTGCGCAATAAGCTGGGCGAGCCAGACGCATCCAGTCGGCGTAAGCCGGTGGCGGTTGAGGGTTCCAACTTCCGCATTCCGGTAGATGTGATGGTTATTGCCATTGGCCAAAGCCCTAGTCCTCTGATTTCCAAGTCGACCCCCGAGCTGGCGGTCGGCAAGGGTGGTGTAGTTCAGGTGAACCAAAACTCAATGAAGACCTCCAAGAAGGGCGTCTTCGCTGGCGGCGATATCATCACCGGCGGGGCCACCGTAATCCTGGCGATGGGCCAGGCCAAGATCGCTGCCCGGGCAATTGACGAATACATGCAAACGGGTCAATGGTAATTTCCTACACCACACTTGAAAGGGTTCCTATGCTTCCTGACGATTCCATCGAAGATTTCAATCCAAGTTCGCTGTTCGAAGAGGTACATATCCAGTCGAAGGTTGGGGTTGCGAGGAACCTGGAGTCACTTGTGCGCGATCTTCTGTTGACGCTTGGGGAAAATCCTGAACGTGAAGGACTGAAGCGCACCCCAGAACGGGTAGCTCGCATGTACAAGGAACTGCTGGAAGGCTACCAGGTGGATATTCCTACCCTTGTCAATGGAGCTATCTTTGAAACCGATTACCAGGATATGGTGTTGGTCAAAGGGATCACTTTTTATAGTCTGTGCGAGCACCATCTTCTGCCATTTTTTGGCCGGGTTCATGTAGCTTACATCCCAGACGGAAAGATCATTGGCCTTTCAAAGATCCCGCGTGTGGTAGGAATGTACGCCCAGCGGCTGCAGGTGCAGGAGCGGATGACCCACCAAGTAGCCGAAACTCTCGAAAGCGTTCTCCACCCATTGGGTATAGCTGTATTGGTTGAAGGTTTTCATCTGTGCGCCATGATGCGGGGCGTGCGCCAAAGTGAAGCAAACCTTGCGACAAGCTGCATGTTAGGTTTATTCGAGCAGAATGGCGCCTTACGGAATGATTTTTTCAATCAAATAAGCATGTTATCGACAAAATCGGTAAACTTGCATGAGTGAGACGTGCCCCAAGCACGAGTTGTTTCTTCGATGTAACTGCCAGCCATCTCGAATTCAATTATTAATACCGGAAGAAACATAAAATGCGCATCGATAGTCATTTTCACTATACTCCACCTTCCATGAGGAAAGATCTGGCCTCTTATGGGGAGATCGAACCCTATTGGAGCTTGCTGGTAACGCCGGACCTCTTTAACCACACTATCCAAGGCTGGGCGACTCCCGAGCAGATGATTGCTGACATGGACCAGGCTGGTTTGAACAAAATAATCTTGCTGGGAGAAGCGCAGACCCGGCATGAAAACTGCATCGAGCGGAACAATATTGGTCTGGAATTAATTCGGCGCTGGCCCGAGCGAGTCATCGCGTTTGCCGTGGTCCAACCACTGGCTGGAGAGAAGGCTATTGATGAATTGAAACGATGTGTTGATGGCGGGATGCTCGGCATGGGAATTATGGGCCATTATAGCGGGATGTATCGCTTTGATAGCCCGGATTTTTTGCGGGTTGTTGAGGCTTGTATCCGTTTGAACATCCCGATCAACCTGCATTTGAATGAAGAAGTGGGTCATTTTTTCTTAGGAAAGAGTATTATTCCGCTGCGCCATTATTATCGGCTGATCTGTCGCTATCCAGAGATGAAATTGATCATGGCTCACTGGGGGGGTGGAATATTTTTTTATGGGGTCATGCCTGAAGTCAAGCGAAGCCTGAAGAACGTATACTACGATACAGCTGGAGGCCCGCTCCTTTTCCCGACCCGAGGTATTTTCAACGCCGCACTCCAGCTCATTGATCACAGGAAGATCCTCTATGGCTCAGATTATCCATTGACAAGCTGTTGGAAAAATGAGTTTGGTATTTTTTCTGCTATCGAGGAGTTACACATATGAAAGCAGTCATGTTGACCGGTGCCGGTGGCACCGAAATGTTGAAACTCATGGAGGTTCCTGCTCCGGTTCTAAAAGACCCTCTGGATGTAATGGTGCGCCTGCATGCCAGCGGATTGAACCCGGTTGACTATAAATTACGCCGAAAGGGTGGTTTTTACCCCGACCGCTTCCCCTTTATCCTGGGTTGTGACGGGGCCGGGGTGGTGCAAGCGATTGGCGAGGCGGTAACGAAATTTAAAATTGGGGATGAGGTCTTTTTCTTTAATGGTGGGATGGGCGGCGATGAGCAGGGCAATTACGCCGAAATGACCATCGTCCACCAGGATTATCTGACCATGAAACCGAAAAGCCTGTCGATGGCCGAGGCTGCCTCGGTGCCCCTGGTGTGGCTGACTGCTTGGGAGGCTCTTTTTGAGCGCTGCTCGCTTAGAGCAGGTGAAATTATATTAATCCACGGGGGAGCCGGTGGGGTCGGGTATATCGCCATCCAAATAGCCAAACACGCCGGCGCAATAGTTTTGACAACAGTCAGCAGCCCTGAAAAGGCCGAGTTTGCCCGTTCCTTGGGAGCGGATCATTGCATTAACTATAAAGAGGAATATTTCGTGAACCGGGCCCTCGCTCTCACGGGCGGCAAAGGGGTTGATGTTGTCTTTGATACCGTTGGCGGGCAAGTATTTGCAGATTCCTTCCTAAGCACCAGGATTTACGGCCATGTGGTTACCCTGGACGAAGTTAGTATCAGCAAAGTGGAAGCGGGCACAGCCAAATTGCGAAACCTGACCTTGAGTTATGAGCTTATGTTGACACCGATGCACTTCAAAATGCATGCTGCCAGAATACGGCAAACCGCCCTGTTAGCGGAAGCCGCCCGCTTGATTGATGCCGGACACATAAAAGTGTTTGTCAAAAATATCTTCGGGTTGGATGAAATCGATCAGGCGCATCAGATCGTCGAAAGCGGTCATTCCATCGGCAAAACCGTGATCAAAATCGTCTAAATTATGGAAGGGAGAAAACATGGTGAACAATATGCTGTAGTTGTCATCAAATTATTATGAATATCTCATGCTCATATCTCCCGATTAGCCAGGCTCTTCATAAAAATCTATTTACGCGGCTATTACCCGTCTATAATCGCGTGTTAACTAAGTAAATCACCGAAAGTGCTTTTACAATCATACTGCTCATGCCGCGGTTATCGGCGGCGGGCAGGCCGCCTGAAGCATGGCAACAGAGTAAAGATACTTTCGACCAACTACTTAGCATGAATTAAGATAAAAAAGATTAATCTTATCAGGAGATCTAATTGTCCCAGACACGCGTCCTTTTTCTCTGCACTGGCAATTCTGCCCGCGGCCAGATGGCGTAAGCCTTTTTACGCAAATATGCCGATGACCGGTTCGAAGCCCACAGTGCCGGTTTGGAACCGATAGGCTTGAACAAATTAACAGTCAAAATGATGGAAGAAGCCGGGGGTATATGTCAGGCCATACATCCAAAGGATTTGAAACCTATTTCGGCAAGATGCTATTCCAATACTTGATCACGGTCTGCGATGATGCTGATAAGAATTGCCCGACCAACTGGTCGGGTGTGAGCATCCAGCTGTATTGGCATTTCGAAGACCCAGTTACCTTTATGGGTATGCAGCAGGAAAAACTAGTGAAATTCCGCCAGTTGCGAGATCAGATCGAGCAAAAAGTCAAGACTGGGTGGCTAAACAGGAAGGAAAATGGAAAGAAAACTTAACGTGGAGGTCGCTACTCCTAGTTGTTTTGCCTGAAAAGGATTGTGGCATAGCCGCTAAATGTTATAAAGCGGAAGAGCCCCTAATATTTCTAGCGGTAATACCATTCTCCTACACATGTGCGGCACAAGCTTTCCTCCTTCATTCACACCTGCCGCCCAATGATGATCTCCTCCCCATAATGCATACATTTCGTACAAACTCCAGGACTATTATATGAAAGGGCGTATCGAATACCTTATCGGCGGGATAGCCTACCAGGTTGCAGAAGGCAGTTTCCTGCTTTTTGAGGCCAACTTCCATCATTTGTGACTTAATCCTTTAGATCAAACCGCCGAGTTAGTCCTTCTCCTGCAGATGCCTGGTGCCACCCAGGAACCGGTAAAGCGGCATTTCGTAGAATACCCGTCTATGACGCATATTGGTTAATGATCGTCCGGTAAGAAGCAAAAAGGGCTGCTCCAAAAAAGGGACCGCCCCAGACTCTTATATTCTTACCCCATCATATTCAAGGCGTTGAATCATTTGCATTGGGCGGATAGCTCATTCCCTCGGGAAAAGGCTATCCGCCCGAGCCACCAGTAAACTGGACGGCTGCCGGTCAACATTGCTTCGACGCGTTACTAGTTTTATAGTTATTCTTGACTTACTTTACGCATGGCCCAGCAAATGGTAAATATGCGCTCCTTGGACAAGCCATACCTTTCAGCCAGCGTTTTTATGTTCACGCCTTCCTGGGTGTGCAGGTGGTAAATCTCTTTATCGCGAGCAAGGTTCGGAGAACCGGTTTTCGGCCTTGCCTTCCTTTGGAATAACTGGGGGGCGATTGCATAGATTGATTCAAATTGTTGCCGGTCGCTTCCAGCCAATGGCAATTCGATTACTGAGCCAGAAAGAACATCTTCTTTTCTTTCCGGCTTCTCTTGCCCGGCTATGGTGGAATCAAGCGGGTACCGGTAGTGAATACGTACCCGGTCATAGCCTAATTCGACGCGCTCCAGAAAGCGTTCTGCAAAGACTCGCACCGCGTGCAAGTCGTTGCGCACGATGGACTCGGTGATCTGCTCACGCCATGCAGTGAAAACTTGTTCGAGCGCTTGCGGGGCGATATTGAACAATCGCGCCGCTCGTTGACCCTCCAGGCGTGTCAAGTGGACAGCCAATTCGATCTTTTCGGACTCACGCTGGCGGAGGCGTTCACCCGCAGACAGCGCCCCGAAGGTCTCGATGGTATCCATTAAGTTTTGGATAGCCCGTTCCACGTCATTGAGCGATTTGCGATAAGCTTGAATCTGGCTTTCGAGATCAGCATCTTTTTCCAATCTCGATTGCACCTCGGTCAGCAGTGTATTGAAGTACTCGGGTGTCAAAACGCGGTTGATGAGCGTGTCCAGGATAAGAATTTCGGCATGGCGCGCATTGACCAAGCGGTTTGCACAACTTTTTGCGCCTTCCAGGCTCTTACGATTGCAGGTGTAACAGCGCCAGATTACCCCTTTCTTGTCATAGGTTCTTCCCTGCATGGCGGCTCCGCAAACGATGCAGTAAGAAAACCCCGAAAGGATGAAAGAGGCGCTCTGACGGCGAGGGTTGGCAAGCCGGTCCCCATCACCGAGTTTTGGATGGGCCCGGCGAACCTTCTGAACTGCCTCCCAGGTGGTTTGATCTATGGCTGCCGGATGATGGTTGGGAAACTCTTCTTCTCCACATTTCCCGATCCCGAGATAGGTTTTGTTGCGAAAGAAGGTTGTCCAACCGTTCTTGGTTTTGAACAGCCTGGCTCCGGTGGCCTGTTGGATGATGTGGTAAGGGCGTCGTTGGGAGCGCAACTTCCAGGCTAACTGGACCAAATCCCAGGTTTCCGGGTCCGGCACCCACCGGCTGACCTTGCGGGGCGAGCCATCCCGTTTCAGCCCAATAACCACTGCCTCTGCCTTATAGCCGCAGGGCGGAAAACCTCCGCAGGAATATCCTTGGCGGGTGAGAGCCCGCAGGGCGCGTTTCACATCCCGCGAGGTCTGGCGGCTTTTTTCTGCATTGGTGATATCGATGAAGGTTTCAATTACCCGCCCGTAATCGCCCTCAGGTATGGGATCGGTCAGGGAGTGGATGATGACCCCTTGCTTGCGGATCAGAGATTTATAATAGCTGGCGTCATCCAGCTCGCGCGCAAACCGCGCAAAATTCCACAGGAGCAGCCCCTTTGGCCGTAAGTCGGGATTGCCGAACATGTCGATCATATCGTTGAAATCGTCCCGCCCTACGACGGAAGTGCCAGAGCGGGCAATATCTGCAAAGATATGCCGGATGATCAGCCCAAAGCGTTGGGCATACGCTTCGGCTTCCTGGCGTTGCTGCTGAACGCTCAATTCCTGGGAAAAACCTCCAGAGTCCCGCAAGTAAACCCATACTGATGATCCTTCCGGTAAGGTGGATGGAGGGGGCATGTAATCAGGCATGATTTACTATTTCCTGTAATTACAATTAGGGACGATAAGTCCGTTATCGACAATCAGTATTCCATCCTGCAACATCACCCTCACAGTATCGGTCAAGACATCTGCCAGTATGTTAGAGGCTGCCTGCTGGGCGCTGGTTAGGGAAGAAAATTGGTTGCCGCTAATCTCTTCAAGACGATAAGATTTTTTGATACTCATGATTTAATTCCTTTGTTATTAAGGCAGTATTCCAGCCAGTGCCGTAGATTCCCGCCACTTTTATAAAAGTCGGTCAAGTCTTTGTCTTGGGGGCGAATCTGGGGCACGTTTGCTCGAAGAGCATGACGCAAAGTTAGCAGATCTTTAGCACCGGGGTCGGATTTACCATCCACATCATACGCAACCAGAAAACGGCGGGCGTTCAGCAAATACCAGCCCCAGGCAGCCACATCGAGATGGTTAGAGGCGCTCCCGAATGTAGCGATGCCAGCCAGCTCGCCGGCTTCCTGGGCCAGCAGCAGGGTGTCGAACTCGCCTTCGCAGAACACGATTGTAGTGTGGGTAGATAACTCGTTGGCCATGAACAACGAAGGCCATGAACCGCGCACGTGCAGATACTTGGGCTTACCTTGTGGTCGGCGGATCTTGAGATACCAGCAAACCTCGCCAACCGCGCCAGGCAGGGTGATGCCTTGTGGAAGAAAGACCGGGCTGCCGGACAGGCCCCAATTCTGCACGGCATCCCGAATGGCGCGCGAGATATAGCCGAGCCCGTATTTCTGAATGGTCTCATCTTTCAGACCACGCTCCCTGAGCCAGTCCAGCGGTGATAACCGGATGGGCTGTATTGCACCGGATTGCGAATCCGGCATATCCCAAGCGACCGCCTGCACCCCGGCTTTACCCCAGAGCGACTCTTGCGCTCGCTGGGTGATTTCCTCGGCCCGCCTTTGCCAGGCGGGCAGTGGCGGCAAGCTGAGGTGTTCGATGGTTGGAGCTTTTTGAATCGATTCAGTCCAAGAGAAGTTTCTGGTCAGGCGCTGGATTGCTTGCTCGAACGAGAGTTGTTCGAGACGCATAACCAGGGCGATGGCATCCTGCCACTTGCCATCTGTACAGTTGCGGCACAGCCAGCGCTTCTGTTGTGGCTGAACGCGAAAGCCATCCCGGATGCAGCGGCAGCCGGGGATGGGACATGGCCCGGCCCACTCACCGCCGCCTGAACTGGCTACGTGTTTCAGGCGGGTATAATGTTCGGCGATCTGGAGCAGGTCAGCTGCTTTGGCTTGAAAGATTAAGTCTTGCTTTACCATAAGATCCTCGTTTACACATTTACAATAGTTACACTAGAATCCGCTGTTTAAACGGCTGTAACTGTTGTAACAATGTAACTATTCTCCGGCGCGGCCAGGGCGTACACCACATTCTTACCATCTCTCGAGCGGACTACTTTTTCTTCAATAAGCAGCTCGTTGAGACGCCTGGAAGTATGAGATACCGGTTGACCAATGGCACTGGCAATCTGGGTGACACTGGCCGGACCAATATCTGCCAACACTTCGAGAAGTTCGGCTTGGCGCTGAGGGAGGAGATTGGATACCTCCCAATGAAAGGTTTCCCTGTTGAACACCAACGGCAGGGATTGCTGGTCCAATTCGCGCCCGACGATTTCCAGCGTGGCAACTTGTTTACCCTGTTCACGATAGATGCCCCATATCACATCGGGAATACCGGCCTTGGCGGTTGAACCGAGGATGTCATCCACCGGGGAGGGAGATAGGCCAGAAGGCTTGCGATGGTGATCGATGAGCAGGATGCAGATCTCCTGGCTGATGGCAAATTCCTGCAAGGGGCCAAGCGCCAGGGTAATCTCACCTACATCGCCCTGATCTGCTGCCAGGGCACGGCTGAACGTATCCAGTACAACCAAGCGATAATCACTTTCGACGAGCAAGCGTTTAAAAACTTCTAGCCCGCCGCGATCCAGTAATCCGATCTGCTCACGGAACTCCTTCCCGAAAAGGAAATCCACCCGTCTGGTAATCAGCGGCCAAGCCTGAGCCACCATGCGTTTCTTCAGCCGACTGGGAGAGTCTTCCAGAGCAATGTACAAAGATGGGGATGGAGTCACTTTCTGTCCAAGGAAAGGTAAACCAGTAGCCATCGAGCGAAAGAGTTGCAGGGCCAGCCAGGATTTGCCAATCTTGGGGCGCCCGCTCAGACTCCCAAGGCCAACCGGGAGCAGGTTTTCGACGATGCTGACCGGAGGAGGGTAATCCGTTTGCAGGATGGTCTGTGCAGATTGAACAGCCACCGGCGTGACCAGGGCAGCCAGTTCCGGACTGGAAGTCAACCGGTTGCGCAAAACGCCCTGTACTGCCTTTTGCATCGAATTGCGCACATCCTCCGGCATGGATTGTACAAAGGCGTGGTAATTCTCCTGCATGGCCTGCGGGGATATGCTATAATTTGGTTCAACTACTTGGCTCTTTGAGCCTTCTGATGTGGGCGTCCTGGCAGGGACGCCTGCTTCTTTTTCTGACATGCTTGACCTCCGAGATTAGGGATTGGGTGGAATAATGTCGCGAGCCGAGCCGCTTCCCAGCGATGGATCGATGAACCCCGATTGAACCAACTCGCGCCGGATCAGGAAACGGATCTGATCGCGCGGCGAACGCACATCGCGATGTGCCAAACGAGTCAAACCTGTTGCTTCAATTTCGGACAGAGTAATCATAATTTTGAATATCATGTGGCGCCTCCAAGGGAGTATGTTCCCAAGAATAGCAGCCACAGCTTGATAAAAACAGGCAATTTATCTAATTTGTGTTTATTTATCAATTGATATTGTATTACACAATAAGTATAGCAAAATAAAAAAACCTACTTCAATCGTTGAAACCATTCCTCTGCCTTTTTTTCCGCCTGCGACAAAGTTTGCTCATCATAGTCGCTCTGAGCCTCGAGGAAGTATTTTCTTGCATTGCGAATAGTGTACTCTTCGATAGGAAATTCAAATATTGTTTGGATGCGAGCTACCGCGCTCTTATGAGATATATAAAAATTCTCTTCCTTAATTTTTTTCTCAAGGAGTAGCAAGGCTATCCGGTCAATTCGTTCGCCAACTGAATGCCCATGAGTTCTTCTTTTTCGAGAGGAAGTATTTTTCTGCTCCAGCTTGTTGTTGGCATCTGGTTGCAACTGCTCAGACACCATAGTAGAGACCGTAATGCATATGCTATTAAGAAACTCAAGACGGTGATTAAAAAGGGTTATATATCCTAGCGATAATTCAGAATCATTTAAGTATTTTTCTCTTTCACTGTTCGTCAAGAATTGCCCCCAGCCAGATCCGCGAGGGGCAAAAAGCGCTGCATCACTCTTATTTGGGGGCGTTACTTTAACGCTTAGACAAGTCTTACCATCATCCAGAAACTGTAAAACGATTTGCCCACAGTCTCCATAATTTGTCCACCCTGAAATATCACACATGGAATAAATCACCAGGGAACCAGGGATTTGCTCGGATCGGCGATAGGATAGATTTCTTTTTCTTTGGCAAATTATAGCAAGTTCAGCGTCAACAGCTGCGAACTTCGCTCTCAACTCAATTTGATCGATACTTGGATATTGATACAAAACAGAGGCTGTCTGGAAACAAACATCAGACGGCCCGAAAATCAGTAAAAAGAACGAAAAAGTGGGATGACAAAAAGAAGCTGGTGGCTACATGGCCGCCAGCTTCTTCATATTATTGGCAATACTCACCAGACCCCACTCCGTTTTCACCTTCTCAAGGCCTCGCAGGTGGAATCTTCGGAAACCCATGTTCTGTTTAATGATCCCGAACACTGGCTCTACCTCGATCGAACGCCTGGCACGCAAGCGCTGCCCGACCTCACTGGTGAGGTTGGCTCTGGCCTGGCGGCGGTATTCCAATAAGCGAAGGCTGATGCGGATCTTGCGGTTGCCTTTTGCCCGGGTACACTCCCCTTTGAGTGGGCGTTGGTCGCAGGCATGGCATTCATAGAGGCGTCGATCGGTGACATACCCGTTGTCCGTGGTGTAGCGGGAAGCATACTGGAAGGTCAACCGCTGCTTGGCCGGGCAAATGAACTCATCCTGATCTGGGTCGTAGTCGAAGTTCTCGGCTCGGAACTGGCGTTTGCGAATGAGTTCGGGCTTGCGAAAGTGATGGGTATCCTGGTAGAAAGTGTTGTACTTGAGGTAATTCCCTACGGCATGCTCTTCCAGGTAGGCGTAGTTCTCTTCGCTGCCATAGCCTGCGTCGGTGATCACATTTTTGGGTAAGCGGCCCAGCTGGGTGTGCAGGTTCTCCAGATGGGGGATCAGGCAGGAGGTGTCGCCTGCCCGTCCATGCACGCTGAAGCCCACCACGAATTGGCCTTCCGTCCCGATCTGCACGTTGTAGGCAGGCTTCGGCCAGGGCTTCTCTGCTCCCCGATCCTCCTTCATGCGCATGCTGCTGGCATCCGGATCGGTCCTGGCATAGCTGCTGCGTCCGGCCAGGGTCCTTCCCTGCTCTTCATACTTCGTCAGCCGCACCAGGCAGTCCCCCTCCAGCTTCTTCAGAGCCTTGCGGGCCGGGCGACTGTCCTTCTTGTTCTGCATGCCTTCCCGCAGCTTCCGGTTCAGTTCATCGATCCTCTTCTGCAGCGCCTCACTGTTCATTCCCCCCTGCCCGTTCCCGCCCATCTCCTCCAGGTCGTCGTCCCCGTATTCCGCCTGCTCCTCCTCGTTCACCTGTTCGATGTGCTTGAGCAGATCCTTGATCTGGGCCTGCACCCGCTGATGATAGGTCTCCCGCCTCTTGGCCCACACCACCTTGTGCTTGTTCGCATTCGCTTCGATCTTCGTCCCATCCAGAAAATAGTGCTCCAGCTGCACGTGCCCCCCTGCCACCAACTGCTCCAACACCGCTCCAAATACCTCCCCGATCACCCCCTTCATCCGGCTGCCTCGAAAATCATTGATCGTCCGAAAGTCCGGAGTGCTTTCCCCACTGATCCACATGAAGAAGATGTTCTCCCGCAGCGCCTTGGCGATCCGCCGCGATGAATAGATCTTCTCCGCATAGGCATAGACCAGCACTTTCAGCAGCATCTTCGGATGATAGCTCGACCGACCCCCTCCTGGATATTTCGCCAGCAGCGAACTGAGATCGATCTTCTCCACTGCCTCATGCACCACCCGCACCAGGTGATCGGCAGGGATCTTCTCAGCATAACTCGGCGGCATCAACGCCACCTGGTTCATTACGTACGGCTTGAAGACAGGGGCAGCAGGTTTGCGTTTCATGCCCCTATTGAATCACAGTTCCTTAAAAAAGAAAAGGCTGCCCGGGACTTTTCGGACAGCCTCTAGTTATTGTGTGGTAAAATAACTTTACCACGCGGAGCCATCCCGCTTGGTCAATTGCCCGGACGCTGTAACGTCTTGGGCAGTTTTTTTGTCTGGCAGATTATAGCACAAGCGTATAGATATTGTGTCAACACATATCTATTTCGCGCAAGTCGAAAATATACGAGGAAATCCTGGCACGCAAATTGCATATTTATTTAGTCGTACAAGTATCCTTGAGAGACGCTTTATCATAATTTCAGCCGTAAAACCGGGCTCCCTGGGGGAAACATGCGCGATAAATTGCGTCGTTCAACAAGAATGTGTATACTATAGACACGATTCGCGTATGCGGGGAAACCCTCGCCCGGAAGAGAAATATGCCCAAACAGTCTGTTCCTAAAACCACCCCGTCCCTGACCGATGAACAACTCCAAGCACTCCAGACCCTGATCCCGCAGGCCTTCGCCGAAGGCAGGATCGACTCAGAGAAACTACTCGCATCACTCGGCGATATCGTCGATGATCGCCCCGAGCGCTACTCCTTCTCCTGGGCTGGCAAACGCGATGCTATCCGCCTGCTGCAAGTTCCTTCGCGCGCCACCCTCCTTCCTGCCCGGGATGAGTCGCTCGATTTCGATACTACTCAAAACCTTTTCATCGAAGGCGACAACCTGGAAGTGCTCAAGTTGCTCTACAAGCCCTATTTCGGGCGGGTCAAAATGATCTACATCGACCCGCCCTACAACACCGGCAATGACTTCGTTTACCCCGATAACTTCGCCGACCCGCTCGATACTTACCTGCAACTGACCGGCCAGAAGGACCGCGCCGGCAACTTGCTCACCTCCAACCCCGAGACCGGTGGGCGTTACCACTCCGCTTGGCTCTCGATGATGTACCCGCGCCTGTTCTTGGCGTACCAGTTGCTGAGTGAAGATGGCGTGATTTTTGTAAGCATCGATGATCACGAGGTGTTCAACCTGCGCCTGCTGATGAATGAGGTTTTTGGTGAAGAAAATTTCTTTACTACCATTGTTGTTCAGTCAAATAAAAGAGGTCAAACATACAAGCAAATTGCCAAGACTCATGAATACATGCTAGTTTTCACAAAAAGTTCAGATTCTGAAATTCGAGAACTAGAGAAAAGTGGCGATAACGATGATCTAAATCTTAGCGATGAAATAGGGCGGTTTAATATCCGGGAATTAAGGAATCGCAATCCGAAGTTTGGAAGAGAAAACCGTCCAAACCTATATTATCCAATTTATGTTAATCAGACATTATTGGATAAAGATGGGTTTTGTCCCATTTCACTTGCAAAAGATGCTGAGTTTTCCGTTGAGATATTTCCTCTTGATAGCAACGGTAGGGAAAGTTGCTGGAGGTGGGAGAAGAAATTAACTCAAAAGAACATCAGCGCATCAACAATAACCAGTAATTTAGTTGCAAAACAAAAAACCACTGGTGAATACGGTATTTTTGAAAAATATCGGAAGACAACTTATAAAGCAAAAACAATTTGGGATGAGAAAACTGTAATCAGCGAAAAAGGCACAATGGAGTTGGGTGAAATTGGGCTGTCCGACTATTTTGATTTTCCAAAACCAGTCTTTTTAATTAAAAAAGCTTTAATGCTTTCGACAGAAGAAGATGACATTATTCTCGATTTCTTCTCCGGCTCCTGCACTACTGCCCA
This sequence comes from Anaerolineales bacterium, assembly GCA_050014055.1. Taxonomy (GTDB): domain Bacteria; phylum Chloroflexota; class Anaerolineae; order Anaerolineales; family Villigracilaceae; genus UBA877. Next base: position 15,736 of record JBEKEB010000061.1, read on the forward strand.
GGCCGTATTGGAACTCAACCGTGAAGATGGAGGGGACAGGCGCTTCATCATGGTGCAGTTGCAGTATCCCACCGGCAATCAGCAATTTTCCACCATCGTCGAGATCGGCAAGGAACGCATCCGCCGCGTCGTTGCCCGTATGAAGAATGACCGTGCCGGGCAATTGGCACTCGATAAACCCGAAGACCTCGGTTTCAAAGTCTTCAAGCTGGCCCCCTCCAATTACCGCCAATGGGATGACGCCCAGCCGGATGCCACCGCCTATACCCACCAGGCCGAAATGTTCGCTGACCCTCTTATTTCTGGCTGGCAGCCCGAAAATGTGCTTTACGAAGTGGCCTTGAAGGAAGGCTACGGCCTGAACCTCACGGTGGAACCGACCGCGGTCAAGGGTGTTCAGCTTGTCAGCGACCCAGATAAGGGCCAATCCTTCTACATTACCTTGGCTGCCAAGATCGCTCTCGAAGAACTGCGTCCACTCGATTTGAAAAAGGATAATCTCTTCATCTGCCGCGACACCGCCCTCGATGACGAAGCTGCCGCCAATCTGGCCTTGCAGTGCCGGCTGAAAACGATCTAGCATAACCTAAGTGGTCGTCTTTATGAAGAAACAAAATAGGTACATAAAATATTATTTTGAGGTCGACCCAGCCGATCTCGAAACACTAGAGGAATGGACTCAATATTTAGAATCAATATTAAATGACCCTTGCTCTACAATGGTTTTTGATGGAAATTTGATTCTGACTGAAATTAAGGCCAGAGTTGATAAAGTAAGGGGAATGACCATTGAAATTTACACGAATGAACATGCGCCACCTCATTTTCACGTTCATTCAGGGTCAGTAAATGCCAGTTTTAGAATAGATGATTGTTCGCTCCTGCGAGGAAATATTTCTAACAATGATTTTGATAAGATAAAGATTTGGCATAAAAGTGCAAAACCGATCCTGATTGAAAAATGGAATTTATTACGCCCTACAAATTGCACAGTAGGTATTTATAAAGAGAAGTCATAAAACATGCAATTTAAATTCGACGCCAACCAGGAATTCCAACTTCAGGCCATTGAAGCGGTTGCAGGCCTGCTCGAAGGGCAGCCGCCTCTGGAGAACGAACTGCGCTTGTCGCTCGGCGCAGCCCTGGCCGCCATCCCAAACCGCCTCGATCTGCCGGAAGCCGATCTCCTATACAACCTGCGCCAGGTGCAACAGGCCAACCGATTGCCGTTGGATGAGACCCTGCAGGTGATCGAATCCGAGATCGAGACCGCCGAGGGGCGCAAGTCTGTCCGTTTCGCCAACTTCTCGGTCGAGATGGAAACCGGCACAGGCAAGACCTATGTTTACCTGCGTACCGCCCTCGAACTGCACCGCCGCTACGGCCTGCGTAAATACATTGTGGTGGTGCCTTCGGTCGCCATCCGCGAGGGCGTGCTCAAGACTTTGCAGATCACCGAAACCCACCTGCGCGGCCTGTATGACAACGTCCCCTGCCGCTATTATGTTTACGACTCGGCCAACCTGAGCCAGGTTCGCCAATTCGCCCTGTCGGACGGTATCGAGATCATGGTCATGACCATCGACTCGTTCAACAAAGCTTCCAACGTCATCCGCCAGACCACCGACCGCCTCCAGGGCGAAACGCCCATCCACCTGGTGCAAGCGGCACGTCCCATCCTGATATTGGATGAGCCGCAGAACATGGAGAGCGAGCTGCGCATCCGTGCGCTGGCCGCCCTTGACCCGCTCTTCGCCCTGCGCTATTCGGCCACCCACCGCAACCCCTACAATCTGATCTACTGCCTGACGCCCGCCGAGGCCTACCGCCAGGGACTGGTCAAACGCATCGAAGTGGCTGGCGTCGAAAGGGAAACCGATGAGAACCAGGTCTTCCTGCGCCTGGATGAAGTGCGCAGCGAAAAGAAGACCCTCACCGCCCGCATCGCCGTTCACAAACTGATGAAAGATGGGACAGTCAAGGAACAGGTGGTGACCGTGCGCCCGGGGGATTCCCTGGAAGCCAAGGCCAACCGCCCTGAGTACGCCGCTTGCGTGGTAGAGGAGATGGATGCCGGGGCCGGCACCGTTCTCTTCACCGATGGTATCAGCCTCAGCCTGGGTGAATCTCGCGGCGCGGATAAAGAAGCCATCTTCGATGCACAGATCCGCTATACCCTCGGCGAGCACTTTCGCAAACAGGCTCACCTGCGCCAGCGCGGCATTAAGGTGCTCTCGCTCTTTTTCATTGACCATGTGGATAACTATGCCCTGGCGGATGGCCTCATCCGCCGCTTGTTCGAACGCGCTTTTATGGATTTGCGCTCCGGTTTCCCCGATTGGAAAGATGTTGCTCCCGCAGTCGCCCAGGCCGCTTATTTTGCCTCTCGCAAAACAAAAGAGGGGCAGGTCGTTTATGAAGATAGCAAGACCGGCGAATCCGAAAAGGATCGTGATGCCTACGATTTGATTATGAAGGACAAGGAGCGCCTGCTCTCTTTCGACGAGCCGGTCAGCTTTATTTTCTCCCACTCCGCTCTGCGGGAAGGTTGGGATAACCCGAACGTCTTCCAGATCTGTACCCTCAACCAGACGGCTTCCGAAGTCAAGAAACGCCAGGAGATTGGCCGCGGTGTGCGCCTGGCCGTCAATCAGGATGGCGATCGGGTGCGGGATGAGCACGTCAACGTGTTGACGGTGATTGCCAACGAAAGCTACGAACATTATGTTTCTCAATACCAGACTGAAATCGAAACCGAATTCGGTCGCGCCGGCCTGCCGCCTCGCCCGGCCAATGCCCGCCAGCGCGATGTGGCCCACCTGCGCAAGGAATATCTGCTCAAGCCGGAATTCAAGCAGTTGTGGGAACGCATCAAGCACAAGACCCGTTACGCCGTGCATATCGATACACCCGGGCTGATCACCGGTGTGTTGGAAGAGTTGAATCGGGCCGAAATCCGCCCGCCCCATGTGGAGATCCGCAAGGCAAAGGTAGAAACCGAAGGCGAGGCTTTCATAGCTGTCCAGGTGGCGGAACGTGGCACTCCCTATACCCCCGAAGCACAACCCTTCCCCAACCTGACCGAGGTACTCTCGGCCCTGCTGGAGCATACCTCCCCGCCGGTCCGCCTGACCCGTCTCACCCTGCTGGAAATCTTCAAGAAGTCCATTCCCAAAATCCAGGTGGCTGCGCTCAAGAACCCGTTTGAATTTGCCACCGTGGCAGCACGCATCATCAAGAACAAACTGGCCGACCAGTTGGTAAACGGCATCCAGTATGAGAAGATCAACCAGTGGTACGAGATGACCCAGTTCGAAGACATCCCCGGCTGGTCTGATAACCTTGTTCCAGCCGAGCACTCGATCTATGACCGCGTGGTTTACGAATCCGAAATTGAGAAAGCATTCGTCGAAGGGCTGGAACACCGGGAGGATGTAAAGCTATACGTCAAACTGCCCGGTTGGTTCACCGTACCAACCCCCGTTGGCGATTACAACCCGGATTGGGCCATCGTAATGGAGCCGCGCGACGAATTCGGCAATCCCACCGGGGAAGAACTGCTCTACCTGGTCCGGGAAACGAAGGATACGACCGATCTGGAAGAACTCCGCTCCGACGAGACGCGCAAGATCCACTGCGGCGAACGGCATTTCCAGGACGCGCTGGGGGTAGACTATCGTGTGGTAACGAATGCAAGATATTTGAAGTAAAACGAACGGGCTTCTTGCGAAGCCCGTTTTTATTGCTACTCCCACGGTCCACCTACTTTCCACTTTTTTTCGAACTTCCGTCCAGTAAGAGTGCTTTGAAAGATTGGGAGGATAAATTCTTGCAAGCGATTCAGAATGAGTTCCAATCGATCAGGCACATCCGTGATGGCATTGGTCTTGAGGAACGCTACCCACTGGCTCTGCTTCTCGCGCGCAAATTGTGCCGAGAATGCTGCCGGTTCGCCGGCAGAAATATCTGTATCCCTGTGTTCGAACGTCAGGCGGATGGTTTCCTGTAACACTTCCCCTTTGAACTCGAACCGGCTGGCAAGGATCCAGAGATCGTAGAAATCCTTCATCCGGCTGTTGAAAGTTCCAAGATAGATCATGGCCTGCAGCTTTTCGGCCACTACCGTTTCCGGCGGGTAGCTACGCAATTCCGGCGCCGGCATCGACAGGATGACCGGATATGTCTTCATAACAGGAGCTGGGGAAACGATATCTGCAAACCCAATATCAATCTGCAGATGCAGACAGGTTTTTCCAAGCAAGCCAACGAAGCGTACCCGAACACCTTCGTAATCTGCATCCTCTTTGATGCGTTCCCCAATCACAGTATCGGGATCAAAAAAAAGACCATCTTCCTGAACCTCTTGCCTACATACATTCTTGACGATCGCGACCAGGTTCTCTATTTCATTGCTGGTATGGCCAAGCAAGTCAATGTCACGGGTCGGGCGGAAGGCTGGCAAGCCCCAGACGCGAAACAGCAGTGCTCCTTTGAGAACA
>JBEKEB010000062.1:0-20186 GCA_050014055.1 Anaerolineales bacterium
CATCGACGATTCCACCGCCCTGCTTACGCTTTCCCATGTCACTTTCAAAAGTGGCTACCTATACGATATGACCGCCCTTACTGAGATGGCCCACCACCATGGTGCGCTTGTCATCTGGGACCTGAGCCATTCCGCCGGGGCAGTTCCGGTCGAATTGGATGCCTGCAACGCTGATTTCGCCATTGGCTGCACTTATAAATACCTGAACGGCGGCCCGGGTGCACCAGCATTTCTGTATATACGCAAAGAGTTGCAAGAGCAGGTAGTATCGCCCATCTGTGGCTGGTGGGGTCAAAACGCACCTTTCGCCTTTGGATTGGATTACATACCCGCCCCAGGCGTGACACGCTTCCTGACCGGTTCCCAGCCAATCCTTTCGCTTCTTGCTATGGAAGCCGCCCTTGATCCGCTTCTGGAGGCCGGGCTTTACCGCCTGCGCGCCAAATCCCTGCTCTTGGGCGAATATTTGATTTATTTGTCCGACACACTGCTCAGCCCGCTCGGCTTCCGCCTCGGTTCTCCTCGCACCCCGGAACGGCGCGGTTCGCACATCAGCTTGCACCACCCGGAAGGCTACCGCATCAATCAGGCCTTGATCGAGGAGATGAACGTGTTGCCTGACTTCCGCGAACCCGACAACCTCCGTCTGGGCCTAACCCCGCTCTACACCAGCTTCTCCGAAGTTTGGGAAGGCGTTGACCGTATCCGCCAGGCCGTCGCTGAGAAGCGATTCGAGAAATATCCCACCCAGCGCCTTACGGTGACGTAATACAGCAGTCAGCAATCAGAATTCAGCTCGCTACAAAGCTCTTCTTAGATCTCAAAAGGTTAAATTTTACCGTTTACAAGATCGAATAACGTTTATCTCCGTTCATCTCTGGTTAATTTTCTTTGGAAACATATGTCCTACTTATGGTTGCTCTTCGACGCAGATGATACGCTTTTCGATTACCCGCTAGCCGAGGCCAAGGCCTTGCGCAGCACTTTCGAGCACTTCGGGCAGGTGTACCGTTCCCAATACCTCCAGATTTACCAGATCTTCAATCGGCTAGTCTGGGAGGAATTCGAGCGTGGCGAAACCAGTGCGGCGGAATTACGATTAAACCGCTTCCGCTTATTGTTCGATGAAATCGGAATTCCGCTCTACCCGCAGGATTTCAGCCAGAACTACCTGGAGAATCTCGCCCATGCCAGCGACTTGTTCCCGGGTGTAGCGGATGTATTGAAGACACTATCCGGTCACTATCATACCGCCATGGTCACCAACGGTCTGAAGGATGTGCAACGCCCGCGGCTGCAACATTCCGCCATTAGTTCATTCATCGAAAAGGTCTTCATCTCCGAGGAAATGGGCGTTGCCAAACCGGCCGGTGGATTTTTCGAAGCCGTCTTCCGGGAAATCGGCTTTCCGCCGAAGGCGGAAGTGCTCATTATCGGCGATAGCCTGACCTCCGATATACAGGGCGGAATAAGTTACGGCATAGACACATGCTGGTTTAATCCCACTGGGAAAACTACCACTTTACCAGTGACTTACATGATCAAAACGCTTGGCCAATTGCTGAAAATTCTGAAATAAATTCCTTCCACAAAAATATCAAAATATCAAACGAGCCGGCGACGGGAGTCGCCAGCTCGTTTCCTTCTTCATCTTTTTTTCCCGCTTTTCCTCTGCCCCCTTCCACTTCAAACATTAATCTAAACTTAATTTCCCCTTGTTTTTTTGTTTTCTACCTTACGTTTTATACATTACGTTTTACGTAAATCCCCACCGCCTCTCTCATAAACTCAGCCAACTTCGGGTCGATCTTGTCGAAATTTGCCTTGAAGCGAGGATCAGAGTTATACATCTCCGCCAATCCCATCAACTGCTCCAGGTTCGGCGTCCAGAAATGGTCCATATGCCTGCGCCAGCGTTCAACAATGGCCTGCACTTCCGGAGAATTCGCTTCTTTTGTAATGACAGCCACCATATCAGCATAGATCTGGTTGCCTTCATTAGAAATGCGTTTCTTCTCGGCTGCGCTTAAGGATTTGAATTTCCGGTTGGATTCTTTCACAATTGCCGGGTCATATATCTGTTCAGCCTCCCGGGCAAATTTATCCTGCTCTTCCTCCGAGAATGCCTCGAATAGTTGCTTTTGGCTCATTTCCTTTAATCCTTTCATATGTAAGATGGTATCGTCCACCGTCTGGATGAGACGTTCCAACCGCCTTGCCTGACCCTGCATGGATATGCGATGCCTTTCAAGCGCTGCAACTGCATCGAAGTCCGGGCGGCTGACCAGGGCTTTGATTTCTTCCAAGCTGAGGTCCAGCTCGCGATAGAACATGATCTGCTGGAGCTTTAGTACTGCCTTGTCACCATACTCGCGATAGCCGTTCGTCCGGATGGCATCCGGCTCGAAGAGCCCGATTTCATCATAATAGTGCAGCGTGCGCACGCTGACACCCGCTAGCTTCGATAGTTGTTTGACGGTGTACGACATGCCCGTATGATAAACCATGACGTTACGTTAATGTCAAGGGGCAAAATTTGTGTCCTTGCGAGGAGACGTATATTGGCGTCATAGCAAGACCACCCATTTTCTGAAAATTAGTGATCTCATAGAGAGACCACAGTCCTAACCGGTCACTGCATTCTCCTCTCGTCGTGCTTCGCACCTTCGCGGTTTATTTCTTAAACGATCATAGTACAATAGTCTCATGGAAGTCCTCTACTCCGATGACAATTTACTTGTTGTAAACAAACCTTCGGGCCTCGCAACCGTCCCCGGCAATTGGGAAAAAGAGTCTATCTCACTTGTCAAGCAGCTTGAAACAGACTACGATCGCCTCTGGGTTGTTCACCGCCTGGATAAGGCCACCAGCGGCCTCGTGGTCTTTGCCCGTAATTCTGAGGCGCACCGCCTCCTTAGCATGCAGTTTGAACACCACGAAACTCATAAGCTTTACCATGCCATTGTTATCGGTATACCTGCTTGGAAAGATCACACCGCCCGCCATCCTCTGCTCATCAACGTCGGCCACAGCCATCGCACGGTCGTTGATCACACCAAAGGGAAACCCTCCGAGACAGTTTTCCATCTTTTGGAGCGATACGATGGCTATGCGCTTATTTCAGCCATCCCCTCCACAGGCCGCACGCACCAAGTGCGTGTACATGCATTCGCATTGGGGTACCCGCTTCTGGGTGATACACTCTACAGTGCCCCCGCATCCAGCCTGATTGCTCGTCCCGCCCTGCATGCCCAGTCGCTGCAATTCACCTTCGAGAACCAGCCGTTCGATTTCATTGCCCCTTACCCCGCAGATTTCACCCAGGCGCTTAATAAACTTAGAGCCGGCTATTGAGACCGGCTCCTATTGAATTTTGTTTTATTGCTTTGTATTTTTCCTTGAGATCTTTCGAACTCTCTTTAATTTACATTATTTTCCGCACTTCCATATAAAATCGCTTCTCCCTTGCTTCCCCCATCGAGAACGTCTTGCGCGGCAAAGCCCCATCCAGGATAACTGTCTTGAATAGATCAGACTTGTTCATACCTGGCACGTAGAACCCGGCGTTGCCAGGTTCCGCGCCAAGTTTGCAGACGACTTCCTCGCCATGTACATAATCGATCTTGTCCGCGCCGCCATCTTTTAGGAAGGCATCCAGGAAGACCTGTAGGGTACCCACTGGCAAATTGGAAGCTGGCTGGCTGATCTCCACTACCCCGAAGGACGCCCATCCACCATCGCTTATGATACCAATGGCTTGTTTTGACCCGCTGGCATGGTCAACCTGCTCGATCATTTTCTGCGCGTTGGTCACCGGAGTGTGACTGAAGTTTGCACCATAATATTGCTGCAAGGCTGCATAAATATTTCTCTTCAACCCAAATAGAACCCGGTGGATCGGCTCAAACTCCAGTCCTTCATCATGAACGTTTTCAATCTCGACTAACGCATAGCGCGCCGGATGATCCATCCCAACCTGCGGCTTCATTTTCTCCCAGACGGCTTTGGCGGTTGCCAGGGAATGATTCCCATCGCCCATCGCAAAAAGTAAAACAGGTTTCTCAATGCTAATCCCATATTTGGCCGCAAAAACTTCCGGTTGTGCCAGCCTGCGCAGGGATGCGACGATCTGGGCTTCCTGCGCCTCGCTGACAGCGTAACCGCATAAATGGCCGCTCCCCAACATCAGCTCAAAGTCATACAATTTATCCAAGCTGGGTTTGGCAAGCGTCAGCGGCTCGATGACCGTACGCATCGGATCATCGATTAAAACCAGGATATGAGGTAATTCAAGCGCCGCGCCCTGGCGGATTTTCATACGCGCCGGCAACCGTTCGACAATCGTGCCTTCTGTGGCACGGATCAGGCTGGTGGATTCTTTGGTGTAATCATATCTTTCCAGGTCCAGACAAAGCAGGATGCCCTTTCGAGTCTTCCCCGCCACAGAACGCTCTACATAGATCAGGCCTTCTCGGGGCTGGATGATGCCTTTGTCCAGATATGCCTGCATGCTGGAGTGGATATGCTTGATGCGCACAACCTCACCTGGCTTGTCGAGAAAAACTTCCGGTAAGATCAACCTGAGGGTCGAGGGTGCCTTGCCAACCAATTCTTCAGCCTTCTGCCAATAATCCGGCTGGGAGGTGAACTGATCACAGGCTATGACGGCCCATTTGGCAAGGTCCGTACCATCCTCGGGTAAATAGATCTGAGGAATTTGAATTCCGATATCATTAATATTTTTCATGGAATTAACCCCGAAGGGGAACGACGCCTATTTATTCCTATCTTTCGAGAAGATTTATTTCTTGGCAAATGCGATCAATATGTCCGCCACTTCAGCAGCAACACGTCCCTGGGCTTCTTTGGTCTGTGCACCAATGTGCGGAGAACAGATAACGTTTTCTAGTTTGGTTAGCTTCCAATCTGTCGGCGGCTCCTCAGCATAGACATCCAGAGCAGCCCCGGCTACCTTTCCACTGGTTAGGGCCTCGTAAAGAGCTGTCTCGTTGACGATTCCACCTCTCGAACAATTAATGAACCTCACACCGGTCTTCATCTTCTCGAATTGGGCCTTGTCAAGCATATTGGCCGATTCTTTGGTCTTTGGCAGGTGCAGGCTGATGTAATCTGCTCGCGCCAGTAGTTCGTTTAGAGTGACAATCTTAATATTTTCAAATTCCTTTACGTACGGATCAAAAGCTAGCACGGTCATGCCCAGCGCAGTCGCCCGCCTGGCAACTTCTTTTCCTATATTTCCGATTCCAATCAAGCCAAGTGTTTTCCCACCAATTTCATCCCCTTCAAATGCCTTCTTATCCCATTTTTCTGCTTTCATGTCTGCAGAGGCTTTATACAGGGATCGCGCCAGAGCGAACATATAACCAATGGCAAGCTCCGCAACAGAAGCTGAGCTGGCTTTGGGAGTGTTCATCACAGTAATACCTTTTGAACGGGCATGATCAACGTCGATTGTATCCAGGCCCACACCGCCGCGCACGATGATCTTCAAGTTGGGGCAAACATCGATCAATGGCTCGCGCACCTTGGTTCGGCTGCGGACTACCATGCCATCATAAGCAGGTAAAACGTTGGGTAATTGCTCGGGGGTAATCTCAAAGTTCGTGTCAACGGTCAAACCAGCTGCGCGAATGCGCTCGATGGCCTCCGCCTCGGTCTTATCGCATATCAAAATTTTCATTTATTCCTCCTGGGATATTATAATATCTTAAGGCACAAAAAAAAAGTTTAACACGGTCAACGCCCTATGCTTCCCTTAAAACAAACATGCTTGTTCTACTATTTCACTAGGCCGTTATCAAGCATGGCTAAATATATCTTTTCTCCTGAAAAAGGGGGGCCTTCAAAACGAATCTTGGTAGCATCATAGATTGCATTGCCGAGGGCTGCAATAGTTGGAATCATTGGATGCTCGCCTATACCGCGCGCTCCCCAAGGACCGTCATCTTGAGGAACCTCAACATATGGAGTTTCCAAAGGAAAATCGATATCTGCAGAAGTAGCGATACGATAATCCACGAAGCTAGGATTCGTCGTGACACCCTTCTTCAGCTTAATGCCTTCAAATATTGCAGAACTTAACCCTTGCACAAAACCGCCTTCAATCTGTGATTTAACCAGCAATGGGTTGATCGCGCGGCCAACATCAAATGCAGCTGCCGCTTTCAAAACAGAAATTGCACCAGTAGTTTTATCAATTTCAATATCTAAACCTTCACATCCCACGGTGTAATGAACGACAGAGCGAGGACCTTGACCAGTTTCTGGATCCAAATTGGTGACGTAGGTTGGCATGAAGGTTCCTCGACCAATGATCGGACCCCCTATCCAACCCTCATTATTGTCTTTCGGTATGCCATAAACTGCAATGTCCTTAAGTGATGTTTCATTTTCGGATTTATATGAAACCACTTTTCCATTTATGATATTTAGGTCTTCTGATTTTTCCTTCCAGGCTTCGGCAACCAGGTCCAGAATTTGCTTACGTGCATCAGCTGCGGCTTTCCGAACTGCATTACCCATACTCCATGTCAAACGGCTGGCAACAGATTGCCATTCATATGGACTATATTGGGTATCAACAGGACTGGCAATCCGGACATCTTCATAAGGAACACCCAAAGTGGCTGCGGTTATTTGAGCCATGACCGTAAAAGTACCTTGGCCAATTTCCTGACCTCCTATACCAACGGTTACTTTTCCATCTTCAGCCATTTCCACCCAAGCACTGGATCCAGCATTTGGAGGCATGGCAGGGGCTTTCCAGGCAATAGCAATCCCTTTGCCACGGTACATATTTGGAGAACTTGGTTTCTTATTCCCTCCCCAGTTAATAGATTTTGCTACATTATCAATGCACTCGATGAGTCCATGAGGATGCATGATCATTCCAGTATCTAGAACATCTCCACTTTTGATACCGTTCAATTTGAGGAACTCTATCTTATCAATGCCAGCTTTTTCAGCCAATTCATCCATCACCTGATCCAATCCAGTATGCAATTCTGGCATGCCAAAACCACGGTAGGCTCCACCGATTGGATTATTGGTGTAAACACAAATGGAATCCGTTTGAACATTCGGTATATCGTATGGGCCAGAGCTGGAGTAACCCGCTGCTCGGGTAACATTAACTCCATATTCCGTTGATCCGCCGCCATCGAAGTACATCATGTTCTTTAGCGCGATCAAACGTCCATTCTTATCACAACCTGCCTTAATAGTGGACACTAAACCTTGACGCACAAAGTTGGTATAAAACTCCTCTTCCCTTGTGAGCAATAGTTTTACCGGCCAGCCCTTGCACTTGGTAGCTAATGCCACCGGAATTGCTTCCATGGTGACACCAGCTTTGGCTCCAAAACCACCGCCTACATAAGGAGCAATCACGCGCAGGTCTGTAGGGGAGATTTCCAGGGTTTCTGCAATTAGATTTCGCTGGGCGAAAGGAGATTGTGAAGAAGCCCACAGCGTTATCTTGCCTTTCTCGTCCTGCATGGCAACTGCGACATGTGTTTCAATCGATACATGTTGAATTTGAGGCAATTTGAATTTTCGTTCAACAATGTAAGCACATTGTTTCCAGGCACCTTCAATATCACCCTTCCTAATCTTAAAATGATTGGCAATATTCGTCCCTGGTTCGGGGAATATAAAGTTAGGCGTGGAATATTCTCCCAGCTTTGGATGAATTAATGGGGCTTCTTTGCTGGCGCCATATTCAGGATCAAAAACCGGTTCTAATTCTTCATATTCAACATCAATTAGCTCTAAAGCTTTCATAGCAATTTCATTGCTGGTGGCAGCTACCGCGGCAACCCCTTCGCCAATAAAACGTACCCTATCAATTGCCAGAATATTTTTATCTTTTAGATATAGACCAATCTTATTAGGAAAATCAGCACCAACAATGACTGCTTTTACACCAGGCAAAACCTTCGCTTTGTTAATATCAACTTTTTTAATTAGCGCGTGAGGATATGGGCTGCGTTTTACGCGAGCATATAAAAGCTTTCCTCCGAATTGAATATCATCAGTATATAAAGCCGTCCCCGTGACCTTTTCATATCCATCGATTCGAGGCAGGCTGGCACCGATCGAATTGATGGGATTCTCTTTGGTTTTCATGTTTGCCATTCTATGGCTCCTTGGAAAATATGGACTGTTCTATGCAAATCCCGCAGATCTAAGATTTACATCATTGCCGCTTCGTGAACAGCTTCAACGATACGAAAGTATCCGGTACAGCGACACAGATTTCCAACTAGTGCTTCCCGAATTTCCTGATCGGTTGGTTGCGGATTTCGCTCGAGTAAAGCAGTTGCTGATATTAAAATACCGGGAGTACAAAAGCCGCATTGTACCCCGCCAGATTTAATAATCGCTTCTTGAATATTGTTCAATTTTCCATTTTTAGCTAGTCCTTCCACTGTAACGATGACAGCGTCATCGCATTCAGCAGCTAGCACCATACAGCTATTTACCGGTTCACCATTCATCAACACTGTACAAGCACCACATTCACCAGCAGTGCAACCATTTTTTGTTCCTGTAAGGGAAAGCTTATCCCTCAGCATTTGTAACAAGGTCATATTGTGAGGCACATCCACTGTTTCTACGAGTTCATTAACGGTGAGTGTGATATTCTTTAATGCCATGCTTACCTCCTGTATTTATTGAAAATGCTTACTTCTTCTTTACTTACTTAGTTTCGACCAAACTTCCGTCAAGGCTTCCATGGTCAAATTCCTAACCATGTATCTGCGATAACGGGCAGAGCCACGGACATCGTCGATTGGAGAAATCGATTCCATCGACACCTGAGCGGCTTCTGAAATCACCTCTTGGGAAATTTTCTCTTCTTCGAGAACAGCTTCTGCTCGAATCGCTTCAAATGGAACTGGTGCAACTGAAGCAAGGACTATTTTGAATTTATAGCCAGATGTTGTTTTTTTACTTGGATAACCCAATACAGTCACACCTACAATGGCCAGATCGCTGATCTTATTCCTTCCAAGTTTTTTATAAACTCCATAAAATCCTGGTGGCGGGATAGGCAAACTAATGGAAACAACAATATCACCTGGCTTTAGTATAGTTTTTCCGGGACTAGTAAAGAATGCATCTAAGGAAGTTTGTTTAAAACCAGAAATGCCGTGTATATTTAATACACCTTCTAAGGCCATACAGGCACCAATAGTATCGCCTGCTGGTGACGCATTGCATATGTTTCCAACAAGGGACGCGCGATTACGCAATTGATAGCTGGCTACTGAATTGGCAGCTTCAACCAAAATGGGATAATTATTAATCACATCAGTGTTGGATGCAATTCGGTTCATCGACACCGCTGCACCAATCGTTAGCCCTCTTTTCGGATCAAATGACATCTCATTTGTTTCGTCCAGGTTCTTTATGTCAACCAAGTAATTCAATTTAAGGATGCCATCACGCAAACGGACCAAACAATCCGTACCACCAGAGAACGGACGAGCATCTCTTTCATGGGTGGCTAAAAATTTACTTGCTTCATCAAGTGAAGAAGGATTTACATATTCGAATTCTGGGAGTCCTGGATGTGGATTTATCATAGAATTTCTAACCTTTTGAGTATGGATTACTTTCTAATAACCATTTGCCTATTGACCGGCCAGCGGACATACCCTGACTCATCGAATAGACAATTGTGGCTCCCCCGCTTATCGCCTCACCTGCAGCAAAAACTTTGGGAACATTCGTCTGAAAAGTGGAAGGATCGACTTGAATCCCAAGCATTTCACTAGTTTCAATTCCAAAGCAATCTGCAATTGACGGATCTAACTTTTGACCCAGAGCATAAATCAGGGTATCGCAAGGAATTTCGTAGATGGGATAATCCAAATTAGGCTCAACCCACCTACGTCCATCTTCTTGGGTTTGTGTAAACTTCATTCTTTGGACATTTATTGATTGTAGTTTTTTCATTTTAACTTTTACTGAATTAACAATACTCATCCAACGAAATTCAACTCCTAAATTAGTTGCCTCAAGGTATTCACTTTCCCATCCAGGCATCTCATTTTTAAATCTTCGATACAGGACAATAACTCGCTCTGAACCCAATCGCTTTGCTACAACAGCTGCGTCAAGAGCAACATTTCCACCACCAATCACAACTACCCGTTTTCCTAATTGAGGTGGATCACCTATTCCTTGTTCATATTTTCGAGTCCAATCCAAAAAGTCTAGGGCCGGAATAATATCATCTACTTCACTCTCCATTCCCTCAACCCAATATTCTTTATCTGCACTTAACCCTGTGCCAATAAATACGGCATCAAAATCTTTTAGTAGTGCCCTGCAGTTTTCTCCATCGATTATTTCTCCAAGGTGAAATTTAACTCCCGCACTTTTCAACCTATCTACATCACGTTTAATTGCACTGGATGGTAATCGATAAATAGGAATTACGCGATCAGCTAATCCCCCTATCGATTTGAATTTTTCGAATACCTCTACATCAAATCCCATCCTCTTGAGCTGTATGGCACAACCTAATCCACTGGGTCCTGCTCCTATAACAGCGACCACTTTTTTAGTTCCATTATCTCTACTATTTTCTATAACCTCACAGTTATTTGTGACAAAACCTTGTAATGAACCTATCCGTATGGGTGCTTGTCCTACCTTATTAAGAACACATGAACCCTCACATAAATCAGATGTCGGGCACGCGAATCCACACACAAGACCTAGAGGACAAGCGTTATATATTATTTCACCCGCCCCATCTATATTATCTTCTCTTAACCGTTTTATAAAGGTAGGGATATCCACATGTGCTGGGCAGGCTTGCATACAAGCGGGTTCAAAACAATCCAAACATCGCTGAGCCTCTATCAAAGCCTCCCCTTTCTTTTGTATAGGAGGGTTTCTCATTTCTTTTATAATCCTTTCACGAGAAAAATATTCCTAAGGAATCTACGCGTATATATAATATTTTTTGTAAACATTCTGCCTTAAATATTGATCCGAGATCACCCAATAATCTGAACCTGTTCAAGGCTTATTCTTTGGAAATCTCAAGCAATTTAATCGCCGATGTTGGACAGAGTCCGACACATAAACCACAACCATCACATAAATCAGTATCGATGATAGCGACTTTGTCAACAAGCTTGATTGCCTGGTAACCGCCTGAAGTACATCCCTCTACACATATTCCACACCCAATGCAGAGAGGTTGTTCAACTTGTGCACGCAGGATTATTCCTGTATCTATGTAAGAATAATCGACTAGCCGAGGCAAAGCTTTCCCGCATAGATTTGCAACGGATTCAAAAGCATGCGAAGCCAGATAATGTTGCAATCCATTACTAAGATCATCGATGATTCCAATACCATTCCACATTACAGCCGTGCAGATCTGTATTAACGTAGCGCCAACCGCATGGTATTCAGCTGCATCCTTCCAGGTTTCGATTCCACCGCAACCTATAAGGGGGATTTTCACAGCCTGAGCTATACTTGCAGCACATCGTAGTGAAACGGGCTTGATTGACGGGCCACTATACCCACCAAACACACCGATACCACCCACAGTTGGCATGGGAGCAAAATTATCAAGATCAATTCCTGCCAGGCCAGAAAGCGTGTTGGTTGCTGTGATGGCATCTGCCCCGGATTCTTCAACAACTTTAGCAAGCGAGACAATATCTGTTACATTCGGAGTTAGTTTTACGATGACTGGTAAACTGGTGGCATCTCTTACCCATCGAATCGCAGAGGCAAGAGTTACTGGATCTTGTCCCAGATGTGCGCCTCTTCCCCCGGCAAAATTGGGACAACTAACATTCATTTCGTACGCATTAACACCATGCGGTTCGAGACGACGGATAACTTCTTGCCATTCGTAGGGATCTCCTCCACCCATAATACTTGCGATAAGCGGCCGGACCGGAAATTCATTTCTTATTAAGTCAATCTCAATTTCCCATTCATCAATTGTCATGTCCGTTATCAATTCGATATTAACCATTCCTCTTAAATTTCGTACATCTTTTATAACCATTAAACGTGGATCCGGAAGCCGCGTTGGGGTCAATCCAATGGTTTTAGTGACTGCCCCTCCCCATCCTGCCTTAAATGCATTAACGATCATGGCCCCATTGGCAGTGGGAGGCCCAGACGCCAGTAAGAATGGATTCGGGAATTTTATACCTAGTAAATTAGTTTCCAGAGTCATACGGCTTTTCCTCGTTAATAATCTTTTTCTATAAGTCTATATTTATATTTCTTGATACCCACAAACCCTCCCCTTAAATTGAATTCCGTTGATAAGGTGAGCGGGGAATAAATTGTCCGGTGGGTTGATCCATATTAATCTTACCATCCTTAACTATGATATTACCCCTTAGGATTGTCATTCGTGGCTGTCCCAATATCTCCATGCCCTCATAAATGCTGTGATCCGCCCTTGAGTGCAACTTTTCGGCTTCTATGGTTGTTTTATTTGTTTCGTCGAAAATCACAAGATCGGCTTGGCTACCCACTGCAATGGTTCCTTTTTGAGGGTACATGTTAAAGATCTTTGCGGGATTAGTAGACATGGTTTCTACTAACCTTTCCATCGATAGTCGTCCTGTCCGTACGCCATACGTATATAGAAGAGATAGACTCGTCTCAAGACCAGATACCCCACCAGGAACGAGACGAAAATCATTCGCTCCCTGTAACTTCTGTTTAGAAGTATAGGGGCAGTGATCCGTAGATACCATTTGCAAATCATTTTCGGCTAAGGCATCCCAGAGACCATCGCGATCATCTCTTCCACGAATCGCCGGAGCGAGAATATAATAAGCGGATTCGGGGCGTTCTGATTTATAAACATCATCTGTGAAAATTAAGTAATGTGGGCATGTCTCGCCTGTAATCGCCAATCCAGCTCGCCTCGCTTTCGTAATTAGCTCTACCCCAATATGTGTATTGACATGTGCAATATGAGCTCTAGCGCCGGTAAATCGCACAAAGGAGATAATTCTTTGTGTTGCCTCAATATCAGCTTCAAATGGATGTGCTTCGGGATAGAAACGTATGGCCGTTTCACCAGCTCTAACAAGCTGTTTTGTCGAATCAGATATTATTGGATAGCTCTCTGCATGAAAACAAATTACCGCGCCAAGTTTGACAGAAGTTCTCAACGCCGTCAAAATCTCTTCATCATTCAACTGAAATCCGTCATAAGCAGTATATATTTTGAAGCTTGATATCCCATGTTTCACTACTTCCGCCATCTGAGAAGGAGAGTTGGTCGTTACTTTCCTTAAGATCATGTGAAAACTGTAATCCGAGAAGGATGAATCTTGTGCTTCTTCCATGTGGGATTCCAACGATGGAATCAATTGGTCACTTAACTCGGGAACCAAATACTCGATAACCGTTGTGACCCCTCCGAAAACAGCTGCGGTAGTCCCGAATTTGAAATCATCCACCGAGTCAAAACTGGCAGAAGGCCATGGAAGATGAACATGGGCATCTATGATACCTGGAAGAACCAACGCATCAGAGGCATCAACAACAGGGCAATTGTCCTCCGCATGGAGATTTTGCCCAAGCGAGACAATGCGTCCCTCGGATATTGCGATATCAGCTCGGAAACGCCCGCTCGCATTTATACAAAGGCCGTTCCTAATAAGCAGCTGCATATGTAACCACCTCTCGACCTAACGCGGTTTTTTTGATGGGTACAATTTTCATTTGAGTTTCAACCTATTTGAATCTTCTTGTTTAAATATTGAATTATTTTGTATTTATGATCAGAAAATTGAGCAAGAATTAACCTTTTTTGTCAATTCAATCAATGTCGCTAACGACTTAATTTGATAAATTGGTATTTAAACAGCTTTATTTACAATTTATTAAATCAACTTTTATATTCAAATGCATCAATCTCGCGTAATACATCACAAACAAGCTGGACCTGTGCTTGTAGACCCCTTTTTCCCTTTTGTGCATCTGCATTCGATGGATCCCCTATGACACCATCAGTAGTAAAATCAGTTGTCACCCAACCGACTGTTACGGGGTTACCTTGAGGTCTTAGGTATTTAAAACCCTCAAAGGTTGCCGCCACCTTGCCACGCTTAAGATCACTTCCATAACCTTTCCAGTTTCTTCTTTCCATTAACTTGGGATGACGTGCCATAATTACCGAAGTTTCGAATTGCCCTGCATGGATATCGAATGCCCCAGGTTCCAGATCTTCAGGTGGGTAAGCGGCCAATAGCCTCATAATATCAACTACAAATGTAACGAGACCTGTTTTTTGGTGTATGTCTCGTGCCGCTACAGCAAGCAGGTCGCTGTTTCCGCCATGGGCGTTTAAGAATACGAGTTTTTTAAAGCCTGCCCGTGCAACAGAAGCACTTATTTCTTCCAACACATGCATCAAAGTCTCAGCAGAAAGAAAAACTGTACCCGGAAAGTCTTTATGTTCACCACTCTTCGTACACCATAATGTGGGGAGGAAAATGCTCTCAACCCCATCTAGTTGTTCCATGACATCATTTACTACCGCTTCGATCATTAATGCATCCGTAGCAACAGGCATGTGCGGTCCATGCTGCTCTGTGGATCCAAGAGGCAGGATTACTATCATCCGCTCTTTTGAAAGATCTTTGAAATCTGCTGTTGAAAGCTCTCGCCACTTCAAGTTGGTCATAATCTTTCTCCTTAGAATTTCTTGTTCTTAGAGCCCCGCTTCCTCCCGAGGAAGCGGGGCTTTGAGCCATTACCAGAGCTCTGTCGTTTTCAGAGCTCCGTACGTGCTTTACGGACGGATCTTTATAGCTGACTGATCTTCAGTCAAAGATATTGCGCCTGAGGCTACCTGTCCCCAGACATCTGTAACTGATTTCTGTACGTCAGCAGGTACATTATAGAACGGCGACATTACTATTCCATTCCCTGGTTTCATATCGTAGTATCCACTTGTCGTTCCATTTTGAACTTGATTGACGATGTAGGAAAAAACACCATAAAAATCATAAATGGGGGAGGATGTGAAATTATTTGGTGCTAATGCTGATTTGTCAGTATATAAGGATGAGAACAATACTGGCGTTGCACTAGCTTTAATTCCATCGATCGCTCCGAAACAACCACCATTTAAGTCAATCAGGATGAAATCAGCCCCTTGGGCCATCAGCGCTTCTGCTCCTTGTCGGCCTTTGACAGCGTCGTTCTGGTCGCCTGTAAAGGTGTAGATCAGTTTGACGGATGGATCAGTTGCAGCTATGGCTTGGTCGATAGTATTGATGCTGCTTATGAAATTCGCGAATTTCGTTCCAGCAAGGAAGGCAACTTTCTTTGTCTTCGTCATTTTGGCAGCCAAAACTCCATAGGCATATTGGGTAAGATATACCCTTCGACCAATATTCCATATATTCGGGGCAGTCAGCTTGGGATCAGGTCCGCCGCTTTCAGCTATGAAAACCACGTTAGGATATTGGGGAGCAAGGTCTTCCACGTTAGCGACATATTGTCCCCCGTGAAATGCTATCATATTGAATCCTCTATTGATATATTGCACAGCAACTGAGCTTGCATCTGCAACCGCCACTTGTTCGGAGTATTCCGCTGTGATTCCCAACTTCTTGCTAAGATCCTCAGTCGCATTGTAGCCAAGCATATTATAATCCGCGTCGGAAATGGAGCCAGGAATAATCATCGCGAACTTGATAGCTGATGCAGGGGTTTTTACAGCTGGAGGCTGAGTCGCCGGAGCTGCTGTAGCCGGAGCTGCTGTAGCCGGAGCTGCTGTAGCTGGTGCAGCTGTAGCTGGTG
Organism: Anaerolineales bacterium; assembly: GCA_050014055.1. Taxonomy (GTDB): domain Bacteria; phylum Chloroflexota; class Anaerolineae; order Anaerolineales; family Villigracilaceae; genus UBA877. Next base: position 15,844 of record JBEKEB010000062.1, read on the forward strand.
CGGCTGTAGCTGGTGCGGCTGTAGCTGGTGCGGCTGTTGGGTTTGAGGTTACGGGTGCAGGTGCACACGCAGAAAACAAGAAACATACGAGCAGAAGACTTACAAAAGACATCCATATTCGATTCTTATTGCTTTTCATTTGGTGCCTCCTAAATAGATTTGAATTGGTTTTTGAGATGCTCTGATTTTACGAATTTTCAAAAAAATTTATTTTGATAGATGAACTCCTTTCTCTTCCTGCCGTTCGAACTAATAATTTCCTTCCGGAGTGGAAAGATCAGTTCTTCTTTTCGCGGTAATACGGTTTGAGCAGGCTTTCCGGTCGGTAAGTTTTTTGGGAAAAAACCAGTACAATCATTGCACAGAGGTACGGAAGCATGAGGAACAATTGTGGTGGTAGCTGCGGAACAAGCAAAATTAGACTAAATTTTAAGGATTCCAGGTATCCGAAGAACAAAGAACCAAGCAAGACTGCAGTAGGTAGGTAGCGCCCAAAGATCACCAGCTGAAGTACCAGCCATCCCCTTCCTGCAATCATGCCGTCCTCATAAGTTGCTGTAAGAACCATTGGAAGGTAGGCTCCTCCTAATGCGATCAGGCCTCCTGAAACCGCGGAAACCCAAAGCCGTATTTTGAATACATTGACACCCAAAGTATCAAGCGCCCGTGGACTCTCACCACAGGCCCTTATATGTAAGCCTAAAGGGGTCTTATAAAGTACAAAAATCATAATCGGTACCAACAGGTAAGCGAAGTAGGCAAGCGCAGGTTGTGTGAAGAAAACTTGGCCTAGATATGGTATCTTCCCCAATAAAGGTAATTTGATATTATCTAAGGTTTTTACTTCCGGAGCCACATTACGGATACCTATTGTTAATCGGTAAATCAATGAAGCCAATCCTGTTGATAGGATTAAGAAACCCATACCTGTAATTATCTGATTACCTTTAAGGTAAACAGCTATATAACCAAATGCAATTCCAATAATTGCCCCAATAATCATCGATGCTGCAAGCCCAAGTAAGACTTGGCCCGTGAAGTAATATACTAGGAAGCCTATAGAAGCCCCCAAGGCCATCTTGCCTTCTAGTGATACATCCAGCATTCCACATCGTTCAAGAAGAAGTTCTCCCATCGCGGCTGTGAGCAGAGGTGCTGAATAACTCACGGCGCCTTGTAATAAACTTGCTCTCAAGAAGTCAATTATCGACATGGTTTTTCCTTATTCACAGAATTATTCTGCTATATTGCCATTCGAATCGGGCCATAATAAAATAATCACTGCTCGCGAATTGTTCTTGCAAGCAAAATGGAAAGATATACAACAGCCTGAAAAACCATCACTGCACTGGAAGGAAGGTTGATACTTCGTTGTAAAGAATCAGAACCAACCATTAAGATAGCAAAAAGGAAAGCGGAAATAATAACGCCGATTGGCTTATTCTTCCCAAGGCTGGCCACTAAGACTGCCATAAGACCATAGCTAGGGGATAATCCAGTCATCAAACGGTGGTCAAGTCCCGCGATCTCAATACCACCAGCTAGACCTGCAATAGCTCCACTTAAAGCCAGCAAGCCAAATTGGTATAGAGGAATATTGATCCCAGCCAATTTTGCTGCATCAGGGTTATCACCCATCGTTCTAATCTTGTATCCGAGTACAGATTTTTCAATAAGAAAATAAATTGCAATCGCTACCACTATGGCGATTATGATTCCCACATGAGCTCCACCAAAGAATTTTGGTAAGAATCCCGATGTGGCAATAGGACGAGAAATAGAATCGGGCACCTCGGGTGCTCGCCATGGCCCACTCGCAAAATAATCTGTTATAAAATTAGCCATGAAGAGGAGCATGATCGTCGTGAATAGCTCACTTGTGCCAAAGCGTGCCTTCAATACTCCAGGTATTCCACACCAAAATGCACCTCCAATGATACTAGCCAAGAGTACCAGGGGACTCAGGACATAAATTGGCATATTAAGTGGCACTAGTAATAATCCAGTGCCGGTAGCAAAGATCGCCCCCATATAAATTTGACCATCACTGCCAATATTTGAAACGCGGCCACGATTACCCACAGCCACAGCGATACCTGCTAACAAGAGTGGGGTACACTTGTTTAAGGTCTGACCTAATCCTGCTGCGCTCCCGAGTGAGACCTGTATCATGGTCTCATAAGAAGAAATGATGTTTCCTCCTGCCCAGGCGATAAAACTGCTATTTATAATCAAAGCAACAATAACAGCAGCCAGATATATCCCAAACCCATTCAAACCTGAAATCAAGCGGTTCTTTTGCAAGAATTTTGTGTTAATCCAGTTCTTAATAGAGAGTTTTATCTTATTAATGCTAATCATTTGGCTCACCGCCTGTCATCATTGCACCCATGACATAGGGATCAAAGTCTGCGTGAGCCAGCTCGCCAACAACTCTCCCCTTGAAGAACACGTAAATACGATTACAAAGCAACATGGATTCGTCCAGATCTTCCGAAATCAATAATACGCCTGCTCCAGAAGAACCTATTTCAAGGAGACGATCGTGGACGAATTGGGCGGACATAACGTCAAGCCCGTTAGTAGGGTTGAAAGCAATTAATAGATTTAGATCTGTGATTGAAGAAAAGAGAAATGCCCTAGCAATAATAAGCTTTTGGATATTCCCACCCGAAAGCAGGCAAGTGTCTGCGCGCTCGTTTGGGGCTTTAATTTGATAATCTTCGATTGCCTGTCGACCCAATTCATAGATTCGCTTGAAATTAAGCATGAGAGAATGCTTGAATAGAAAGTTATGTGGTCCGAGGATCAAAGTTTCCGATAAGGATAAATTTGGAAGAATTCCCTGGTGAATCCGATCCTCTGGGATAAGGAAAGCCCCTGCACGCAGACTTTCGATGACAGAACCACCGGTAATTTCCTTGCTGCAGATGGCTATTTTTCCCATGTTTGGTTTCCGAACCCCGTAAATTGCCTCTGCCACTTCCATCTGCCCATTTCCACAAACCCCAACTAGTCCGACTATTTCCCCATTCTGTACCTTTAGTGAAACATTTTCTACTAAACTGGGTTGCTTTGGTTCACCAATGGTAAGTCCCTCGACTAAAAGCATTGTTTCGCTTTTTATCTTATTGGTCTTTGGTTTTTCGGATATCGAAAACCCTTTGTAGGAACTTTTTTCCCCCATCATAATCTCCACCAATAATTTTTCACTGGCTTCCGAGGTACGAACTGTTCGAACGCACTTACCATGACGCATTACTGTGATGCGATTACTGACCTTGAGTACTTCTTTTATCTTGTGTGTTATCAGGATAACAGTTAACCCTTGTTTGGTAAAAGAACTTATTACGGAGAAAAGACTATCCGCCTCTTGTGGCGTTAACATAGTAGTAGGTTCGTCGAGAATCAGGATCGATACTCCTCGATATAATGCCTTGATGATTTCTACCTTTTGTTGGACCCCGACCGATAAATCTCTTACGTTGGCGTCAAGATCGACATGTAATCCAAAACGAGGCATAAGTTCTTCAAGCTCTTTATGCTTGGAGTCCATATCGATAACAAGGCGCCCCCCTTCAGCAGCTAAGATGATATTCTCTAATGCTGTAAAATTTGAGATCAGCTCGAAATGTTGATGGACCATGCCTATTCCATGATCAGCGGCGTCCTTCGGGCGATGGATATCGACCTTTCTCCCGTCAATGGCAACCTCACCCGAATCCGCCACATATAGCCCGGAAAGGATGTTCATCAAAGTTGTTTTTCCAGCTCCATTCTCGCCTAACAGAGCATGCACCTCTCCTTTTTCCAGCGATAGTGACGCATTGTCAAGCGCCTGCACTTCGCCGAATCTTTTGTTTATGGATTGCATTAATACTCGTGGATTTTCCTCTCTAAGAATCCCTTCCGAGTATTTAATTCTACTAATATCATTGCTCATCGATTACCTCATTTTGTATTGAAACTACCAAAATAACTACTTTTCTCGCTTCTTGTGTTTTGGCGTGAGGCAGGCAGAGGAAATATTCTAGTTAATTTTGCAATCTCCAATTATGATATGAACTATCGACAAAAAAACTCTTTGCGTATAGGTTGTTATTTTTCATTACACAGAATATAAAATATGGTCTTTAGATTTCCTTAAGTTAAATACTTCGGCGGATAATGTGAAATAGGAAACGAGAAGTATTGTAGTAGTTACGAGAATAGTCAATCACTTGGTTGTTTGCAGAAAACAACTTCTCTTCCATGAGAAGCAGAGCGGATCCATGCGGCAATTTCATCTCCTTCTCTAGATCTTTTGAGGCATGAATGGCTTGAAGATTGGTTTGCGCCCAAAA
>JBEKEB010000063.1:0-19947 GCA_050014055.1 Anaerolineales bacterium
CTGGGTGACCCGCATGACCAGGGACCGGCCTACTTTCGTAATGATGGCGCTGGGGACCGTTTTGTATGCGATCGGGTTTGGCATGTTCGGATTCATCTCAGCCTATGGCCTTTTCATTCTGGCAGCTTTCATCATCACCTTTGGAGAGATGATCGTTGTCCCGATCAGCCAGGCGCTGGTGGCCAACTTCGCCCCGCAGGAAATGCGCGGCCGTTACATGGCAGTCCATGGCCTGTCCGTGGCCATCCCAACCACGATCGGACCTGGCCTGGCCGGGCTGATCCTGGACAATTTCAATCTGAACCTTCTATGGTATGTGGGCGGCGTACTGTGTATTTTTTCCGCGCTAGGCTTTTATGCATTACATCGTTGGCTTGGGTCACAGAAACGCTTTGCACCCAGGGGCACCCCAGCGAAACCCGCAGACTCGCCCGTATGATGAACTAACCTGGGATACTCTCTGCCCCCGGCATGCCGGTGTCTTTGAAATTATGAACGCACCCGTCAGGCACTCCTGTCGATCAGTGGGCACCAGTCCCTGATGGAGCTCGAGCCGGTCACCAGAACGCCGTCCAGTTGCGCAATCCATATATCGACCCCTTGAATTACATTCAAATTGAAATGGCTCGCTGCTTGCGCGGTCTGCCTGACCTGGATGGCCCGGATTCCCGGAGTTTGCGCGAAGTGATTGTCCTGACCATCAATGGCATTGCCGCCGGCCTGAAAAATATCGTCTGATTTGGAGGTATCCCCCATCCGCCAAGGTTTCACAAAGTATGGGTTTGGGGGATTGTTGGTAGGCTTTGGTTACCAACAATCCCCTAAGATCTTCTTATTGCCCGCCACCTGCCCTGTTCCTTTTACAGGGTTGGGCGGGGAGTCACAGGGATGGTTTTGCAAGGCTTTCAGACTTTCTGAAAACCTTGCCCCATCCGCCGGCATGCCCGGCTTTTACCCAATTGCCTCTTTCAAGCGTCTTGCCAGTTTTCCAAAGGCTGCCGTATAGCGGATCTCGTCCGGGCGCGGGCGGGGCAGATCCACTGCCAGGTCGAGCTTGATCCTGCCTGGACGTTGCGTCAAGAGCAGGACGCGGTCAGCCAGGAAAAGCGCCTCGTTAATGGAGTGCGTTACCATTAAAACTGTCTTCAGACGAACCTGCCAGATGCGGGAAAGTTCGATCCACATCCGCTCGCGCGTGAGCGCGTCCAGGGATCCGAAAGGCTCGTCCAGCAGCAGGATATCCGGGTCGTGCACAAGGGCGCGGGCAATGGCGACACGCTGGGCCATTCCTCCGGACAGGTCACGTGGCCAGGCGGATTCAAAACCCTGTAAACCGACCAGGTCGATCAGCTCCTGGGCGCGCTTGCCGGCCTCATCTGCCGGCACGCCTTGCAATTCAAGCGGCAGGATAATATTTTCGAGGGCGGTCCGCCAGGGCATCAGGTTCGACTGTTGAAACACCATACCGATACGCGGTTGGCCTCTTGAAAAAGTATACGACCCGGAAGTGGGTTGGAGTAGTCCGGCCAGGATGCGCAGCAAGGTGGACTTGCCACTGCCCGAAGGCCCCAGTACGCAGACGAATTCCTGTGGTTGGATGGAAAAGGAAGCCGAATCGAGCGCGTGCAGCCCGCCATTATCGTCAGGGAAAGTAACGCTCAAATTTTGCACAACCAGGATGGGGGCGGTCATTATCTTATGGTAAGTAGGCATTCGTAAAGGCTTTGGTTAAATCCAACGGCTTGGTTAACAAGCCCATATCCAGCAAGACCGACTGCATGCTTTCCCAGGATTTGGGTTGCGAGTATCCCAGCCGGTCCGCTTTCCATAGTTCGATGACGGTTGCCAATTTTTGCTTTTGCAGAACCGGGTCGAGTTGGGCCAGGTTTTCGACATACGCCTTGGAGGTTTCATATGCAGCCGCAGGATCCGCAATGGTATCTGCCAATCCTTGCAGGAAAGCCTTGACCATGCGCCGGACCAGATCGGGGTTTTCAGAAATCGTTTTCTCGTTCGTGATCAATCCATTGGAAGCCAATTGGACATAATCGGCCACGCGCAATTCGGTCAGGCTGTACCCCTCCGAACGTAATTGCACCGGTTCATTATTCGTATAGACCGAAACGGCCTGGTCACGATCACGTGCCAACGCATCCACCTGGGTGTAACCGATTGAGTCCAGTTTAACGTCAGCTTCACTCAGACCCCCGGCATGCAGCAGGGCTCGCAGGCCGATGTAATTGGCCCCGTACAACCCTGGCAATCCGATGGTCTTGCCGCGCAGATCGGATGGGCTGTGGATATTCTGGACAGATTTGGCCACCACCGAGACCGGATACTGCTGGTACCAGGCCGCCACATAGACGACCGGCAGACCCTGAGCGCGCGCCAGCAAGACTTGATCCCCTGAAACCACCCCGAATTGGATCTGGTTCGCGCCCACCAGGGCAGTAATGTCGGTTTCCATCGAGTAATCGAAGGTTATCTGGATGCCGGCATCCCGAAAATAGCCTTTCTGGACCGCCACGTAAAGCGGGGCGAATTGGATGTCGGGGATATAACCCAATGGCAGGCGTATCTGGGTCAATGACTTGACCGGCGAATTGCTGCCACATGATGTAAGCAGAAGGCAAACGAAAATCAAGAAACTCAGAATCTTTTTCATAAACGTTCCATCGTCAACGCAAGGTATTTTGAATCTTCACAGCATTTTTGGGCTTCACCGCTCGTAGGATTCCTGCCAAACGAGCAGTTTACTTTCGACAAAGGCAACGATGCCGTACAGTAGGAGCGCCAGCAGGATGAGAGTAAACACTGCCACGAAAACCAGGGCTGTATCGTACTGTCCACGTGCCACATTGACCAGGAAACCCAATCCCTGGTCGGAGCCGACCAATTCGCCGACCACTGCCCCAATGACGGAAAGCGTTGCCCCAATCCTCAGCCCTCCCAATAAAACCGGCAGGGCAGCTGGAATTTCGAGATAGCGCAACCGCTGGGACGGCTTGGCGTATAGCGATCCCATCAGGTCATGCAAAGGGCGGGGAACCGCCCGCACACCGACCACCGTGTTGACCAAAACAGGGAAGAAAACGATCAGCGCACAGATCAGTACTTTGGAAAAAATTCCCGGTCCAAACCAGATGACCAGCAATGGTGCAACGGCAACGATGGGAATGGCTTGCGTCGCAACCAGATAAGGAGCAACCAGCCGCTCGAACAGGCGACTCTTTGCAATGGTGTAGCCAAGCACCGCTGCTGTGACCGTCCCGGCCAGCAGGCCGAGCAAAACCTCAGTCAGTGTCACCAGGGTGTTGCTAAGCAGGCTGCCATCTGCCAGCGCCTTCCCGAAACGGACGGCCACTTGCAGCGGGGAAGGCAGGATAAATGCCGGCAGGCCGGCGGTACGCGTGACCAGCCACCAGATCAGGAGAGCCATGCCCAAAGAGATTGGCGCTGTCCAGTAAAAGGAGTAGCGCGAAGTTCGAAAAGATTTGCGGAGAGGCTTTATTTCCATTTGTTGTTTCAGGAGGCAGGGATAAATAAAAATGCCTCGCATAGAAAATCCTGCGGGGCAAAGAGAAACACATCTGGTGTCTGCTGAACGACAAAGCGCTTGGGCTGGTTGCTATAAAAATATCCTGACATTTACAGCAGGCCAGAACCGCGCGGGTCGTGTCATCACCTTCTTCCATCCGGACTGTAACCGTCGGCCTCGGAATTGCACCGGGTCATGCGCTTTCACGCTCGTGGGCTATACCACCGGTAGGGACTTACACCCTGCCCCGAAGGTTAGATATTCAACGAATGGTATTATACCGTTTTCGGTCAGGGCAGTCAAATCGTACTTGACTCTGCTTAAACTACGAAGCCCCTTGAAGAGGGGCTCCGCCGGAATTGGTAGAGAAAAAGCCTGTGATAGTGGTAAGGGTATGGTGTTGCAAGGAGGGAAAAGCGTGCCCTACAACACCAGGCTACCCGAACATCAGGGGTATTCTTGGAGAGAGCTCACGCTTTGAGAATGGCGGTATCAGCGACCGGGCAAACGGAGACGCACTGTGGAGAATCGAAGTGACCTTCGCATTCCACACAGGTTGCGACATCGATCACGTAGGGGGATCCCTCGGTGATCGAATTGGTCGGGCACTCCGGCACACACGCGCCGCAAGCAATGCACTCGTCAGTAATCTTCATTGCCATAGATTTTTTACTCCTTGATATGAGTTTGTAGAAATTATCGCTTAAAATTACTTTATCAGCGACTTTGTGTCAAATGACAAATGTCTCCGCTTTGGATGATATTATCACTGAGTCGATTTCAACAGGAAACTGCCACAAATTGGGATAGGTTCAAATATTGCCTCCTACATATGGTGGTATATGACCGGAATACCCCATATATGGTGGTTACAATTAAAAGAAGGTCTTGCAACTATGCGCAGCCCATGATAAACTTTATCGGAATGATAACATTACTGGTGGTCACCTCTGATTTTCCATTCGGAGACCTTATCCGCCAGAGCCTGGAGGAGACGGGGCGGTTTATTGTTCGTATTGCCGGGGAAAAAGAATCGGCCGTCGCCTTCGTTAAAGAAGTAGATAATCCGCTTGTTTTTCTTGATTCTTGCCTGGCTGAAAAAGATCTTCTCCAGATTGGCGCGCAAGTGCGCCGGGCTAATTCCAATACACGTTTTGTCGTCATTTCGGAAGCTGGATGGCATTCCGCTCTCGAAGAACTTGCCCCGGAAGACTATCTTTCCAAGCCGTTCTACCTCCCCGACTTGTTGGAGATGATTAACAATTTCTATCCTGCTCCTGCTGCGCCGGAAACCAGTCCTGCTTCCGCGGACACAGGCAGCAATCCTCCCTGGCTTTCCGATGTCACCCGCGCAGCCCAGCATCTTACTCGACTCACCCTGGGGTCTTCCGCCCAGGCAGCCCTCATTACGCGCGATGACCAATTGTGGGCCTATGCCGGGCAATTGCCGCAATCTGCTACGGGCGAACTGACCGACACCGTCTCGCGCTACTGGGATCGCCAGGAAGAGAATGACCTGGTGCGCTTCATACGCCTGGATTCCACCAATGCCGAACACATGCTTTACGCCACACGCTTGACCAGGGATATGGTGCTCGCACTGATTTTTGATGCCGAGACTCCTTTCAGCAAGATCCGTATACAAGCCAACCAATTGGTGCATTCGCTCTCAACTTCACCGACTGAAAAACAAAATGGCATTGATCAGAACGATGTTGAAGCGCCATCCTCTCCTGGCTCGGACAATCTCTCCGATAACCCTTCTCCAAACTCAAAAGAGGATTTGCGGTCGGAACCGTTAAGGTCACGAAGAGAATCCAACCCGGCGTTTTCACTGCCGTCTGCAGCTCCCCTGCATTTCAGCCGTTCGAATTCTCCTGCAATCCCAACCGATCAATTAATCTCGACCGAACAGGCTGACTCTTCCAATGATTTGGATAAGACGGAAGATTACCCGGTAATTATCCGCAAAGGCCTGTTCGGGAAAACCGCTCCCTCCCAGGCTGACCAGGGTGAAACAGCTCCAAGCCGTTCCAATGAACCGTCCAGAAAGATCGTTCTCGAGCCGGTTTCACCTTCTGTCTATAACCTGGACTATGCCTGCCTGCTGGTACCCCGCTTTACGCAGCATCTTCTGGTGGGTGACCTTTCTGTCACTTTGTCAGACTGGGTTCATGAGATTTGTATCGCCTACGGTTGGCGGCTGGAGTACCTGTCGGTACGGCCTGAACACTTGCTTTGGATCGTCAACGTGCCGCCGGCCACTTCGCCGGGTCATCTCATGCGAATTTTACGCCAGCACACTTCCGAGAAAATCTTTTCCGAATTTCCACGCTTCAAAAAAGAGAATCCCTCGGGCGATTTCTGGGCGCCTGGCTATCTTATTATGGGCGGATCTCAGCCGCCTCCGGCCCAATTGATCAGAGATTTCATTGCCCAGACCCGCCAGCGCCAGGGGATCTCTCAAACACTCCGCTAACACTTTCGTCCGGTTTTTCCCATGCCCCCTACATTATATTTAATCGATGGCCACGCCCTGGCTTACCGTATGTATTTTGCCTTGACCGGTGGCGGTGCCAGCCAACGCTGGCAGACCTCCAAAGGTGAACCGACCGCCGGAACCTACGGCTTTGTGCGTGAGCTCCTGCGCATTTTTGAAAAAGAAAAACCGGATTATCTGGCGGTTGCCTTCGATACCGGGAAGACCTTCCGCGATGAAATTTTCCCCGAATACAAAGCCACGCGCGCCAAGATGCCGGATGACCTGCGCCTGCAAATCGAGCGTATCCGCCAGGTTGTGGATGCCTTCAATATCCCGCGTCTGGAAATGGAAGGTTTTGAAGCAGATGACGTGCTCGGTTCGGCTGCGCACTGGGCTGCCGGGCAGGGATTGGGTGTCAAAATAATTACCGGCGACCGCGACTTGCTCCAGTTGGTTAACCAGCGCATTATCGTCTATCTGGCTGGTGATGACCAGAATTACATCACTCCGGAAGACGTGCTCGGCAAACTGCATGTCCGTCCTGAGCAGGTGGTGGACTACAAGGCGTTGGTGGGCGATAAGTCCGATAATATCCCCGGCGTCGCAGGTGTGGGAGAGAAGACCACGGAAACTCTCTTGGCAAAGTATGGGACGCTGGATGCCATCTACGCCCACTTGGACGAGATCGAGCCGCGCTGGCGCACCAAGCTTGTTGCCGGGAAAGATTCTGCCTACATGAGCTACAATTTGGCTACCATCCGGACCGACCTGCCAGTCAAAATCGACCTGGAGCAGGCCCGTACCGATGCGTTTGACCCGGCCAAAGTCGAGGCTGTTCTACGCGAACTGGAATTCCGCACGCTGGTGGAGCAGCTAAAGAAGATAACCGGCGCATCTGCACCTGCGCCAACCGGACAAATGGGCCTCTTCGATCAGGAACCCCCGCGTGTTACTGAAGTACGACCGGTATCTGATACCGGATCAAAAATAAAAACCATCCTCGTGGATTCCATCGCTGGATTGGAGTCGTTGGTCAAAACCCTGAACACTGCCTCGATAATTTCCTTCGATACCGAGACCACCTCCACCGATGAGATGACTGCCAATCTGGTCGGTATTTCTCTGGCAGTTGCGCCGGGGCTGGGCTACTATATCCCGGTCGGGCATAAGCTTGGCCCACAATTGCCCCTTGAAATGGTGCTCTCGGCCCTTGGAAAACCACTGACCGATGCCCTCATACCAAAGATTGGGCATAACCTGAAATATGATTTCATCATGCTGGCGCGTAATGGCGTGCGTGCGACCCCGCTGGCTTTCGACACCATGCTGGCTGAGTATGTGCTCGACCCCGGCTCGCGCAATCTTGGGCTGAAAACCATGTCCGAGGTTCGCCTGGGGGAGAGTATGACACACATCGAGGCCCTGATTGGCACAGGCAAGAACCAGCGCACCATGGACGAAGTTGATATTGCCGGGGCGGCACCCTATGCCGCTGCGGATGCCGAAACCACCCTGCGCTTGCAGCCGTTGCTGGAGATTGAACTCAAACGCATCCCAAGACTTTGGGACCTTTTCGTCAACATCGAAATGCCACTCATCGGCGTGTTGGCAGATATGGAAATGGCTGGGGTGGCACTCGATAAAGCCTTTTTCGCCGATTTCTCGGTCCAATTGAGTGAGCGCATGGCTGCCCTGGAAAAGCAAATTTATCAGGCGGTCGGTAAAACTTTTAATATCAACTCCACCCAACAGCTTTCGTCGGTGCTGTTTGAGACCCTGCGTCTGACTCCGCCCGACCGTGGCAGGAAAACTGCCTCAGGACATTATTCCACCGCCGCAGGCGTGTTGGACGAAATGAGCGGGCAACATCCGGTCGTGGATATGATCCTGGAGTACCGCGAGTATTCGAAGCTTAAATCCACTTATGTGGATGCTCTGCCTGCACAGATCCACCCGGAAACCGGGCGTGTGCACACTTCATTCAGTCAGACCGGCACAGTTACCGGGCGCCTGTCTTCGTCCGACCCGAACTTGCAGAACATTCCCACCCGCACCGACTTGGGCCGGCGAGTCCGGCGCGGTTTTGTTGCGGACCCTGGCAATATCCTTGTCTCGCTGGACTATTCCCAGATTGAGTTGCGCATTGTGGCGCACATGGCGGATGATATCGCCATGTTGAACGCCTTTCGAGCCGGGCAGGACATCCACGCCACCACCGCAGCAGCCATTTATGGGATCCCGCTCGAAGCAGTCACCAAGGAGCAACGCCGCCATGCCAAGGCCATCAACTTTGGTTTGATCTATGGCATGTCTGCTTTTGGCCTGACACGCTCCACCGAATTGACTTTGTCCCAATCGCAGGATTTCGTAGAAGCATATTTCAAGCAGTTCCCCGGCGTCAAGAAATATCTGGATGGCATCCGTCACTCTGCACGCGAAACCGGTTATGTGGAGACTCTGTTGGGACGCCGACGCTACTTCCCTGCGCTCAAAGGTACACTGAACCAGGCTTTACGGAACCGTGAGGAACGCGAGGCCATTAATGCCCCCATTCAGGGCACAGCTGCTGATATAATGAAAATTGCCATGATTAAAATCCCGCCTGCCATTGCACAGGCTGGTCTGCATGGCCGGATGATTCTGCAAGTGCATGACGAATTGGTGATCGAATGCCCGCTCGCAGAACTAAACGAGACCGTCAGTGCAGCGCGGAACGTGATGGAGAATGCCTATCCACTGTCCATCGCGTTAACCACGGATGCACGCTGGGGCACGAACTGGGATGAACTGCAGCCCATCGCATGATCGTACCATCCAGCAGTAAGTGCAGGAGGAAGGGATACTCCCGCTCTCCGGTGCAATGGGATAATACGCATAATCTTATTGAGAGAAAAGATGGCAGGAAACGACGAAGCTTTCCAAAAGGCAATCAGCAAGGGTCATTCGGCTGCCTGGGATCAGCAGTGGGACAAAGCCGCAGTAGCCTACCAACAGGCTCTTGAAGAAATTCCGGACAACCCCAACGCGCTTACCAGCTTGGGGCTGGCATTTTTTGAGTTACAGCGTTTCGATGAGTCGCTTCTGGCTTATCAGAAAGCAGTCCAGGTTACTCCCGACGACCCGCTCCCGCTGGAGAAGGTGGGGCAACTGCAGGAACAGCTGGGGAAAAATAAGGAGGCTGTTCAGGCATTCTTGCAGGCTGCGGAACTTTACATTAAGAATCAGGATAGCGGAAAGGCCCTCGAAAATTGGGGTCGCGTCACCCAATTGGATTCCGATAATATCACTCCGCGTTTATACATCGCTATGGTTCATGAACGCCTTGGTCATGCTCCCCAGGCTACCATCGAATATTTGGTGGTTGCCAGTCTCTTACAACGCTCCGGCAATGGTAAGAAAGCTGCTGAAATGATTGGCCGGGCTCTACGCCTTTCACCCAATAACCAGGAAGCCCAACAGGCAGAAAGCATGCTCAGGAATGGACAGCTGCTGCCCAAACCGGTGCGCACCCAGGAGGGCACCAGTTCCCCGCAGGTTGCCCAGGTGAAACAACTTGGGCCTTCCAAATCCGCTGATACCGGCCTGGATCCAATTGCTGAGGCGTGTAAACAGGCCATCGCCCGGCTGGCGGAGGTTTATTTCGACCTCTCCGAAGAGGCCAGCAGCACTGCCATCCTATCAAAGCGCAGCATGCAGGCCATCGTCCGCGATGCCGGCCAATCGAATGAAAAGCAGAGTGAACGCTCAAAAATCATGCAACACATCGGCCAGGCCATAGATGCCCAGACCAAGGAGCGGGATGGCCGGGCTGCCGAGGAATTGGAGAAGGCTTTGGCTGAAGGTTTAATAGAGCCATCGGTTTATTTTGACCTCGGGTTTCTGCGCTCAAAATCCGATAACCCGGAAAGCGCCTTGCAAGCCCTGCAAATTGCGGTCAAGCATCAGGATTATGGCATCGGGAGCCGCCTGCTGATGGCACAAATACAACATCGGCTGGGGCATTTCCCTGAAGCAACCCTGGAGTACTTGGAAGCACTCAAACTTGCCGATTCACTGGTCGTTCCACCCGACCAGTCTGCCGGACTCCGCCAGCTTTATGAGCCGCTCATTGAGGCAGAGAGTCATCAATCCGACCCGGAAAAAAAGGAGCAACTTTGCAACAATATTAACCAAATGCTCGTGCGCCCCAATTGGCGGGCTGAATTAATCAAGGCGCGTGAACAGCTTCCCAAATTTGCTGAGGGGCTCCTGCCTGTGGCTGAAATCCTGACCCAGGCTCAGAGCGGCCAGGTTATCGACGCAATCACCAAAGTCCGCCAACTGGCAAGCGCTGGTTACCTGAGGTCGGCAATGGACGAAGCTTTTGAGTCGATCAAAGTAGCTCCTACTTATCTGCCTCTCCATTCGCTGATCGGCGATTTGCTGATCCAGGAAGGCCGTACGCAGGATGCCATTACCAAGTATGCAGTGGTGGCACAGGCATATAGTTCCCGGGGGGAAGGAGCCCAGGCGGTCAATCTGTTTCGGCGGATTGTGCAGGTCGCGCCGATGGACTTATCGGCCCGCTCCCGCCTGATCGACCAGCTGGCCGCCAATGGCCAGGTGGATGAGGCCATCAGCGAATACATGGAGCTGGCGGATATTTATTACCGCCTGGCCGAACTGGATATGGCTCGCAAGACATTCACAACCGCCTTGAGCCTGGCACAACGAGGCGGCGCCGACCGCACTTGGAGTGTCAAGCTCCTGCAGCGGATGGCTGACATTGACATGCAGCATTTGGATTGGCGCCAGGCCATGCGCGTCTACGAACAACTCCGTACGCTTGAGCCGGATGACATTTCCGTTCGAAAAAACCTGATCGAATTGAATCTCCGCCTGACTCAACAGACGCAGGCGACTGCAGAACTGGAAGATCTTTTAACATACCTGGATGGTGCCGGCCGGCGCGCCGAAGCAATTCCTTTTCTGGAGGAACTGGTCAATGACAATCCCCAACAAGCCATCCTCCGGCGTGCCCTGGCAGAAGAATACCGCCGGGCGAAACGGATAAAGGAGGCTGTGTTCCAACTGGATACAGTGGGTGAAAGCCTGCTCACCGCAGGGGACCGGGATGGTGCCATCCATGTTATAGAAACCATTATTGCAATGAACTCGTCCAACCAAGCCAAGTATCAGCTTTTACTTGAAAAGTTAAAATCATCCTCCTGACGGTAAAAGATCATCCGGTAAAAACGAACGAGATAGCTGCCCCTCCAGCTGTCTCGTTTTGAATTTCTAAACTTAGATCGTCATCAACACGATCGCTGCCAGTGCGGTAAAAATTCCGGCCCATTGGGACCGGTTCAGGCGTTCGTGCAGGATCAGCCCTGCGAGTAAAACGGTCGTACCGGGATAGAGCGATCCGAGCACGGCCGCCACATCCAGGCGCCCGGCCTGCCCGGACAAAATATAGAATGTATTGCCGGCAATGTCCCCGGCTGCATTCAGGAATACCAGCGGCGCGACCTGTCCAACCGGCCACTTCAACTGATGATTGGCAGCTGCGAAGAAGAACAGCAGGATTGCTCCGGCCACTCGTGCGAAAATCATCGGCCAGATGGTGGCAGTCCGGCTGCCCTGGTGCATCAGGATGAAATAGACCCCAAAACAAACTCCGGCAAGCAGCGGCAGCCGCAAGTCAGCCAGGTGTAAATGCAGTTTCTTCTGGTGGCCTTCTCCCTGGGAAATCAGCCAGATCGCCACCAGCGCCATTGCAAAACCCAGGTACTTGGTCAGGCCGGGCAGCCCCTCGGTCAGCGTGCTGGCGATCACCGGCAGGACGGCCGCCATCAGGGCTGAGACGGGTGCGGCCACACTCATCTGCCCATCCACCATTGATTTAAAGAGCAGCAAAAGCCCGACGCAGCCGATCGCGCCGGCGCAGGCGCACCAGGCCCAGGCCGGCCCGCCCGGCATTGGCTCGCGCACAACCGCCAGCATGATAGCCAGGAAGAACAGACCGGTGAATTCCCCGTAGAATGCGGCGCGGTATACACCGGCCCGGCGGCTGATGATGCCGCCGGCGAAATCGCCCGCGCCCCAGGTCAGCGCGGAGAAAAGGCCAAAAAGAATGGATAGCACGATTTATTTTCCCGAATAAAGATATTATTCTTCGAAGACCAGGTACTTGTGCGAGGCAGCCTTCAGGTCTGCATAGGCACCCCGATATTGGGCGGGCAATAAGCCGGCCATTTGGAACATCACCTCGTCGAGCATTTGTTGGCGGATGGCTCTGGTAAATCGTTCACCGCCCGCATTCACCCGGAACGGCTTGCCGACCACATAATGCATATCCGTGCGGCGCAGGCGTTTCAGGTTTTCTTGGTAATTTTCACTGCCATAATGAACAACCGGCAGCATGGGTGCACCGCTGTGCAGTGCCAGCAGTATGACGCCCGGTTGGCCTTCCTGCAGGCAGCCATCATGGCTGCGTGTCCCTTCCGGGTCCACCAGGAGGATGGTCCCTTCAGTCAATCGCCGGATGCCGGTGCGCAGGGCATTCAGGTCAGCCTCGCCGCGCCAGACTGGGATGGTATCGATCCAGCGCAGGATGGCTCCCCAGATATTCCTGTCGAGTACGCGTTCGGCCTGGGCCATGCCGTACACCTTGCGCGGCAACAAACGGACATATAAGGTGGGGATTTCCGGGATATGCACGTGGTTGGTGACGATAATTAATGGTCCCTGGTGGGGGACTTTTGCCAAAGCTGCGGCATCCACACGGAACATCAGGCCGGTCAGGGCTTTGAAAAATGCCGCTGCTATTTGCTGGAGCAGGCTCATTCCGCTACTCCTTGGGACAGACCACTTCCATCTGTCTTGGCAGCAGGTCGATATCCAGGCGTGCCCCGTCCACGCAAATGATCTCGCCGTCGCTCTGGGCCGGGAGAGCGCCTTCAACCGCCTGGATGGAAACCCTGGCAGCCCGCAGAGTTTTGACTTCGGGCTGGCTGCCCTGCGTGCCTTTCATGAAGTGCGGGATCAGGCTGAAGATCCTGAGGCGGCTTACCTGGCGGACAATCACCAGGTCGAACAGCCCATCATCCGGCTTTGCCTCGGGAGCCATCTTGAATCCGGTCCCCATCCTTTTCCCGTTCATGGTTAAAAGCATCAGGGTGGAGGTGGTAAGCGTCTGGTCGTCGTAATCCAGCCGGACGGTCGGCCCTTTGTAGAACAGGAAAATGGTCTTAAGGATGGCGATCAAAAAGCTGAGCATGCCCCATTCCGGCAGTTTGGCAACCTCGATCGTGCCGATGGCGTCAAACCCGACGCCGACATTGTTGGCGAAATATCGTCCCTGCGGAAAATTTCCACCGAAGACGCGACCGATATCGATCATGCGCCGGTGATCGTCCTTCAGCACCTGGAAAGCAGCCGCCAGGTCTTCCGGGATATTGATGCAGGGCGCGAAATCGTTGCCGCGACCGGTGCATAGAACACCCAGTGCCGGGCGGTTTTTACTTTCCTCACGGGCTTCCATCAAACCATTCAGAACTTCATTGACCGTCCCGTCACCGCCGGCAGCCACGACGACCTCACAGCCTTCCAGGGCAGCCTGCCGGGCCAGCTGGATGGCGTGCCCGACACGTTCCGTGCGGACCAGGTCAAAATCAAGCCTGAGCCGGGTAAGCTCGCGCTCGATCTCCGGGATGGCGTGGGCCCCTTTGCCATGCCCGGCATTGGGATTCGCGATGATTTTATACCTGGTCATAGGACATCTCCCGTTCCCTCTTTTAGTGAGAGTTAACCGGTTTTTCGTAAAAGCGGTAACGCTTGTAGATTTCTGCGCCCATGCGGTGCGCCAGCGGCCAGGTATCCTTGTTGTACTCGCCGGTCAGCGACAGGTCAGCCCAGGTGTAGCCTTTTGCAACCGCCCGCCTGGCCATCTCATCGAACAGCAGCACGCCCACTCCCGTGTCCCAACATTCCGGCACAACGACCACACTTTTGATGGCAATGCCCTTGGTCTGGTAATGCGAATACTTGATCAGGCGCAGGTAGTCCCAGGGATAGCGCAACCCATTGAGATGGATGAATACCTCATTCAGGTTGGGCACGGCCGGGAACCAGCCGGCCGGCATGCCATCCACCTCGGCGAACAGCACCAGCTCCGGGTCAACCACATCCTTCATGGGCAGCACCATGGCTTCGATGGACGCGCGTGTGTAGGGGGTGAAGTTGGGGAAATGGGCCAGGCCGCGGTTCTGCAAGTCCAGGATGCGGTCGATCTCTGCATCCATATCTTTTAGGTTGGCGCTGCGTACCGTGATGTTCGGCTTGCGCTGGCGGATTTGATCGGCCAGCCGTATCAGGTGCTGGATCTCGGGCCGCTCCAGATCTAGGTCGACCGCGTAGGCCAGCCCGTCTTCGTCGAATTTACTGAAACCGTATTGCTCGAGGAAGGTTTGGTAATAAGGTGGGTTGTAGCCGCAATAGACCGCCGCCGGGCGGTCACGTCCCTCGATCAGGATGCCGCGTGATTCCTCCCGGTCGAGGTTGAACGTGCCGATCATGCGCACCAGCTTGTGCTCACGCGTCCAGGCGGTCGCCCGGTCCAGCAGCGCTTCGGCCACGGCATAATCGTTCACACACTCGAAAAAACCGATGCTGCATTCCCCGAAGTCCCGGCTGCGTGTGGCCGACTGGTCCTCCCCGCATGAGAGCGTGCCAACCGGACGCCTGTCCTGCCAGGCAATGAAAAGGTCGGCGTAGCCATCCTCGAAGAACTTGCCCTTATGCGGATCGATCGTCTTTTTCCGCTCTGGCAGCAGCGGCGGAACCCACAGCGGGTCGCCCCGGTAGATGCGCCAGGGAAAGGTCACGAAGATATTTTTTTCACGGCGGGTCTCAACCTTGCGGACTACGATGGGATTCATTTAGGTGCCCTTTCCTAAGTATCTATCCGAAATTTATGGAAGAACCGCATTGTTAGCGTGCCTAACAAAACTTAGCTCCAGGCGGCCTCCTCACCTCTGGGGACGGCGGCGGGATCAGGTTTTTAGTTGCAGGGTTTTATCAATTTCCTATTTTCCCGGCCGCGCGGGCGCGTTCCAACACGCCCTGGGCGGCTATGACCAGCGGCCTGTCGATCATCCGGCCGTCCAGCGCAAACACCCCGGAGCCGGAGGCTAGGTGCAGGTTGAAAGCATCCACCAGCCGCCGGGCAGACGCGATGGCAGCCTCGTCCGGTGTGAAGGCTTCCTGCACCGGCGTCACCTGCTTGGGGTGGATGACCTGCTTGCCGGCATAGCCCAACTGCGCCCCGAAACGGGCTTCCCGGCACAGGGCTTCCAGGTCCTGGAAATCGGCCGAAACCATGTCGATGGCCTGTAATCCATAGGCCGCGCAGACCGCTACCACCGCCGAGCGGGCATACAGCAGTTCCTCTGCCCCGGGGGTGCGCGTGGCGCCCACGCTGGCCGCGTAATCCTCGCCCCCGAAGATGAGCGCCTCCAGCCGCGGCTGGCAGGCGATTTCCTTGAGATTCAAAGTGGCCTTGGGCGTCTCCACCCCCGCCAGCAAATGGATCGAATGCAGCGGCCAGCCATAAGCGAGTTCCGCCGCTTCGATCTTTTCACTCGCCCACTGGATCTGTTCGGGCGTCTCGACTTTCGGGATGACCACTCCATCCGGACGATAGGGCAGGACTGCCTGGATATCTTCGCCTTCCAGCCCGGAGCCGACTGCATTTAGGCGGGCCAGCTTCTCGGAACGCCCGAAATCCAGCTCGGCCAGCGCAGCCGCGATGCCCCGACGCGCCTCGCTTTTGCGTTCGGGCGCCACCCCGTCTTCCATATCCATGCAGATGCAATCCACCCCAAGCGTCAGGGCTTTTTCGATCTTGTGCCGGTCATGGCCGGGCATATACAACAAGGCACGCCGTGGGTGCATAGAACCCATTATCGCACAAACAGCGTTGTTGGACAAAGAAGGTGTTTTTCTTCCAACCCGGTACTTGCCATTTTCACGGATGAACCCTACCCTGCATGGGTGGCCGCGTACACGCGCACCTCGCGTTCCAGCCAGCCGTCCAGCTGGTCTTTCTGGATTTCCAGATCATAGCGCGCCTGCAGGTTTATCCAGAAATTCTCGGACATCCCAAAAAAACGCGACAATCGCAGGGCCGTATCGGCGCTGATGGAACGGTCGCCATGCACAATTTCATTGATCCGGCGTACCGGAACGTTGATATCCTTTGCCAAGGCATACTGGCTGAGTCCCATCGGCTTCAAGAACTCTTCCAGCAGGATTTCTCCAGGATGTACGGGTGCAAATTTTTCGCTCATCATGATCTCTTAATGATAATCCTTTTATGCCGAACCGTGGCCCTTCATCAATGGGCGCATGCTCTCTGCCGAAGGGCGGATTGCAACCGCCCTGTTGTGTCGGAGTCCGAAGTCTCCAGACTTCGGATTTAAGTTACGCGATTAACGGTCTAGTTCTCCACCACGCTGGCTCCGCTCACGCTGATGGCTAGCGGGAAGATGCGCGCCGTCAGGCCGGCCTGCTCGAAGGCCAGCTGCATGGCCAGGCCTATGCCTGGGTTGGCGGGTTGCCTGGAAAAAGCGATCAGGCTGGGCCCGGCGCCCGAAAGCGCCACCGCGCTGGCCCCGGCCTGCCGGGCCGCCTGCATGGCCGACAGCGCCCCTGGAATGAGCGGCAGGCGGTAGGGCTGGTGCAGGGCATCCTCCATCACCTCCCCCAGCAGGGCCAAGTCGCCGGTCTCGAGCGATTTGATCACCAGCACCGCCCGGCTGACGTTGAAGATGGCATCCTGCCGCAAAACATACTCGGGCAGGATTTCACGCGCGGCCTTAGTGGGGAAATAGAAATCGGGCAGCACCACGGTGATGCTCATGGGACTGACCACCAGTTTGCGCGAGACGATCTGGTCGCCGCGCAGCACCGAGGCCACCAGCCCGCCCAGCATGGCCGGGACCACGTTGTCGGGATGGCCCTCGTTCTCGGTGGCCATGCTGAGGATATCCTGGCGCGCCAGCGGCTCGCCCAGCAGCGCGTTGGCGCCCAGCATGCCGGTCAGCAGGGCCGCCGAACTGGAACCCAGCCCCGAGATGAGCGGGATGCGGTTGGTGCAGCGGATGACCAGGCCGGCCGGATCTCTCCCGACCAGGGCATACACCTGCAAGGCCGCCGCGGCTATGGCGTTGCTTTCGTCGGTGGGAAGTGTTTTCTCGCCCTCGCCGGAAACGCTCAGGCTCAGTTTCCCGCCGCCGTTCTGCGCAAATTCGGTTTCGTTCCACAGGTCCAGCGCCAGCCCGAGCGTATCGAAGCCCGGGCCCAGGTTGGCGGTGGTGGCCGGGACGTGTACGGTTACGCTTTTCATTACAATATCACCTCTTCGAGCGCATCCAGGCGCGGCGGCATCACCAGCGGCCTGGTCATTTCTTTGGTGATGATGTCGGGGTCTTTCAGGCCGTGCCCGGTGCAGACGGCCACGATGCGCCGGCCTTTGGCCGCCAGGCGCCCGGCGCCGATCTCGTGCGCCAGCCCGGCCAGCCCGGCCGCCGAGGCCGGTTCCACCCAGATCCCCTCCAGGCGCGCCAGCTCCCGCTGCATTCCCAGGATTTCCTTGTCGCTGACCGCGATGATGCGCCCGTGTGATTCTTCGGCCGTCTGCAAAGCCTGTTCGCCGCGCGCCGGCCGCCCGATCCGGATGGCGGTCGCGACCGTCTCGGGCTTGTCGACCGGGTGCCCCAGCACCAGCGGGGCGGCGCCCTCGGCCTGCACGCCCAGCACCTGCGGCAGCCCGCTCGATTTCAGGTTGTCATATTGCTTGAAGCCGGCCCAATAGGCGGTGATGTTGCCGGCGTTGCCGACCGGCAGGCACAGCCAGTCCGGGGCGGAGCCCAATACGTCGCAGATCTCGAAGGCCGCGCTCTTCTGGCCCTCGATGCGGTACGGGTTGAGCGAGTTGACCAGGCAGATCGGGCTTTTCTGGGTGAGCTGCACCACCAGGCTGAGCGCGTCGTCGAACGAACCGTCCACCTGGATCACCTGGGCGCCGTAGGCCAGCGCCCCGGCCAGTTTCCCGGCCGCCACTTTGCCCTGCGGGATCAGCACCACCGCGCGCATCCCGGCGCGTGCCGCGTAGGCTGCCGCCGAGGCGGCCGTGTTGCCGGTGGAGGCGCAGATGACGGTCCTGGCCTCCCGCCCGTAGGCTTCGCTGACCGCCGCGGTCATGCCGCGGTCCTTGAAGGAGCCGGTCGGGTTCAGCCCCTCGAACTTGACGAACAGCTCGAACCCGCCGCCCAATTGTTCCGCCAACCGCCGTGCCGGGATGAGCGGCGTATTGCCTTCCAACAGGGTCACCGGCCGGGTGTGCGCCGGCAGATCGAACAAGCCTTTGTAATGCTCCAGAACACCTTGATAAGATGCCATGACTCTCCTCGGATAATGACTTAATTACAAAAACTTCTACCACGATCCCGCGGAAGGGCACCGCGGGACGAGCGGTCACAACGGACACAACGTTTAAAAAGCTTTAATAAAATTTTTTCCTTTGTGTACTTCGTGTCCTTTGTGGTAAAAATTTTTTAACAAAAAACTCCCGAAGGGAGCAGACTTCGGAAGCTGGGTTGGGACCAGGTTCGACCATCCGTCCGCTCAAGCGGGAGGCGGGGTGGTGGTGGTAGTGGTCGTGAAAATGATATTGGTTGGTGACATGCGGATGCTCTTAAGGGGGCCATTATATCCTTTTTTCGCCGGGACGGAGGAGGAAATGAGGGGGAAATGCTGAATAGGAATCCCCTGCGGGGACAAGTTTCGTTATTCGAAAAAAACGCATGAGGAACGAATGGGTGAATTGGTGCTTTACGGTTGTTGATTGAAGATTGGAGCATCCCCTGTCGCACCCTACGGGTGTGCTTCGCGAGGGACGATATTCGTTTCCGCGAAACGAAAGGAGGAACGAATACCCCACCCCCGACCCCTCCCCAAATAGAAGAGCACATTTGCCCCTTCGGGGACAAGTTGCTGCGCGAGTGAGGGGAGCAGAGAGAAAGATGAGGGATCAGAAATCAGTGATGATAACATGAAGTACCTGCAAATATTGTCTTGTACTTTTCTTAGTGTCCTTGGTGCCCGCCTGTCCCGCGGAGCTCTTCCGCGGGATTGCCTGCACTGTGCCGCAGGCACACATGTGGTGAAATCTTTTCTCTTCCGGTTCATTCGGGATGGTCGGCAGGCGCAAGGGCGGGCCGGGGCGGGCGGCGAGGCTGATGCGAAATAGGTTAATATTAGAACTATTGTTCTGGTTTGTCAAGGGATAGAACAGACCTCCGAGTTCTATAAGAACTCGGAGGTCTTACTGCAAGGGCAGGCCGGAGTGAACGGCGCATATTGTGTTTCTTTTTGTTGAGAAGCGGGGAAGAACCATTCTGATTTTCTAAACAGAACTCCTGTTCTATTTTTTCAAGTATATACCTGTAAATATGGGTTGTCAAGATAAAAACCAACTAAGAAACCGCCAGGTGATGGTGAGGAAAGGATTAGGGCATAGAATCGCCTATGGGATTGGGGATTTACATAAGCTATCTTGAAAATTAGCTTGTCAGCTTGATTCCTATAGTGATATAAAGGTGAATTTTCATAATCTATTTGCTGCCCAGTAATATCACGGGACGTTCCCTACGGACCATAATCTTTTTCGGGTTTTCTCCACGATGCCTCTCCAGAAAGTGATTCCATACTCAGAAGAAGAGTTATTTGTGGTAGCGGCGTCTGGTGTGTCATTGACCGTGCTAATATGTACCACGCGTAGCCGCCTGAATATGTACCACGCGTAGCCGCCTGAATGTGTACCAGGCGTAGCCGCCCGTATGTGTACCACCATGGGGGTGTGGGACAATGCTTCCAGATAAAGAAC
>JBEKEB010000064.1:0-18959 GCA_050014055.1 Anaerolineales bacterium
CAGTGACGGTCAACGCACTCTGGCCAAGTTCAGTCTCCATGCCGACCACCAGCGTATTCGCAGCAGCATCCTTGGACAGTACATACAGCGGGACGATGGACGGAATTCCCAGGCCTTTGCGCTGACCGATGGTGTAGTAAGCCAGCCCGCCGTGTTCGCCAAGAGTCCGTCCGGCACGGTCGAGTATGGGGCCGGGATGGGCGATCTGGGGGGCATTGCGCTGGATGAAATCGCGATAATCCTGCCCCGCCAGGAAGCACAGGTCCTGGCTCTCCGGACGGCCGGCGGTCGGCAGGTTGAAGCTGCGGGCGAGTTCCCGGATCTTGGGCTTGGAATATTCCCCAACCGGGAAAAGGGCATGTCGCAGCCGTTCCTGGGTCAACACGTGCAAAACGTAGCTCTGATCCTTGGCATGATCCACGGCGCGCAGGAGTTCTTCCCGTCCACCCCCCGCCATGCGCTTGCGGGCGTAATGACCGGAGGCGAGATAGTCTGCGCCGAGTGCCTGGGCATGCTCGAGCAGGAAGCCCCATTTGATCAGCCGGTTGCAGACCAGGCAGGGGTTGGGCGTCAGGCCTTGGGCATAGCCGTCCAGGAAAGCCTGTACCACCGTGGAACGGAACAGCTCTTTTACATCAATAGCATAGAAGGGGATATCCAGGATGGCAGCCACCCGGCGCGCTTGTGCCATTGAGTCGGGTGTACAGCAACGGTTGGATTCTGCCTGCCCGGCTTCACTCCACAGGCGCAGCATCATCCCGGTTACATCGTAACCCTGCTGCTTGAGCAGGGCTGCGGCGACCGAGGAATCTACCCCGCCTGACATGGCAACAACGACTTTGGGCATTTATCTCCGTTTATCTCCGGTTCAAATCTCTCGCCTTCTGCACCAGTCCCGGCAGCACTTCCAGGAACGCTTCCACTTGCGCGGCGGTCGAATCCTTTCCGAGCGTGATGCGCAGGGAACCCAGACCCCACTGCGGAGGCAGGCCGATCGCCGCCATCACCTCGCTAGGCTCGGGGTTGCCGGTCTTGCAGGCCGAGCCGGACGAACACGCAAAACCGGCCGCATCCAACAGGGTCAGGAGCAGGTTGCCGTCCATGTCTTTGAAGACAAAACTGGCGTGGTTGGGCAGGCGCAGTTCAGGATGGCCGGTCAGGCGCGCATCCGGGATCTGCTCCAGGACCCGTCCGATGATCTGATCCCGCAATGGACGGACATGAGCAACCCGCCGGTCACGTTCCTCGCCGGTGAGCCGGAAGGCTTCGGCAAAACCAACGATGTAGGGCACGTTCTGTGTCCCGGCCCGCAACCCGCCTTCCTGCCCGCCACCGGTTTGCGATGGCAGGAGCGCCGTGCCCTTACGGACATACAGCGCCCCGATGCCCTTGGGGCCATAAAACTTGTGGGCGCCCAGGGAGAGCAGGTCCACACCCAGCTCGCGCAGGTCCAACGGCAGGTAAGCCGCCGCCTGGACCGCATCGGAATGGAAAGGCACCGCATGGGCCCGGCAGACTGCGCCAATTTCCACCAGCGGGTTGAGCGTGCCAATCTCGTTGTTGGCAGCCATGACCGAAACCAGCGCCGTATCCCTGGAGATGGCCTGCTCGACCGCTTCCGGTGTGATCATTCCGTACTCATCCGTCTCGAGCCAATCGACCCGGAAGCCAACCTGTTTCTCGAGCTGTTCAGCCGTTTTGCTGACAGCGTGGTGTTCAGCCCGGGATGTGATGATCCGGTTCGCACCGGTCGCGGCCCGTAGGGCCATGGCTGCGCCGCGGATGGCCAGGTTATCCGATTCGGTCCCACAGGAGGTAAAGACAAGCTCGTCAGGATTGCAATGCAATCCGGCTGCGACCGTCTCCCGGGCGGTTTCGACGGCAGATTCGGCGCGCTGGCCGTACCGGTGGACCGAGGAAGGGTTCCCAAACATTTCGCCAAAAAATGGCAACATAGCCTCCAGCACGCGTGCATCCACGGGTGTGGTAGCGGCATAATCAAGATAAGTCAAATCGGACATTTTCTACCTTTGTGCCAGCGATTATACCCTTGTCTTCCGGGTCATTGGGAATTTTCTTTTTCATGAATGGGGAGGGTTCGCAACCAGGGATGATATAATCCCGCCTGCCATGGACCTGAATGTTGCCGGACACCAGACTGGCGGGTACACCGTCACCACCTCTGTCTACGCCGGGCCGCTTGACCTGTTGTTGCAATTAATCGAGCATGCCGAGCTGGATATCACTTCGCTTGCCCTGGCGCAGGTAACCGACCAGTACCTGAATTACATCCACCAGATGCAGGTACCGGCGGATGAAATTTCCGCTTTCCTGGTCGTGGCAGCCAAGTTATTGCAGATCAAATCCGAGGCATTGCTGCCCAGGCCGCCGGTCCGGGAAGCCGGCGAAGAGGATCTCGGCGAAGCCCTGGCGCGGCAATTGCAGATCTACAAGCGCTTCAAGGAACTGGCGAACTGGCTGGATGCACGCCAGGCGCAGCACCTGCGGACGTATCTACGGGTCGCTCCACCCCTGAAAATCGAAGGCCGCCTGGACCTGTCCGACCTCACCCTGGCCGACCTATTGGCGGCCGCCCAGGACATCTTTTCCGAGGAAGCCGATAAACTGGCGCTGGGAACGGTCATCTCGGCGCCCCGTATCACCATCCGGGAGAAGATCAGCCTAATTGCCGAGAGGCTGGGACAGAATCCCAACGCAACCTTCAAAAGCCTGCTCGGCCGCAAACCCTCCCGGCTGGAAGTGGTGGTGACTTTCCTGGCACTGCTGGAACTGGTTAAACGCTACCGCGTGGCGGCCAAGCAGGAGGGGCTTTTCACGGACATCCAGATCGAAAAGATGGAAGATTGGGGAAAAGAAGAGGAATTGGAAATCGAATTCGAGTAAATTCCGGAATTTTCGGAAATCTATGTTAAACTTGCTTAATCTCAATAAAAAGGGCAGCGCGGGATGGCCGGATCTTCTTCGGCCCTCGCCCATCCTCCAGCCTGCCATGCAATTGAGAAAATCCGCACTCTTGGGTATTATAAAAGGAGAATGGCATGAATATTGAAAAAAATGAAATGGCTGTAGAAACGGATGACAATGAACCCGTTTATTATGCTCCGAAACGTGTAAGCCTGGTTTCAGATGTCGCCAGCATATTATCCTGGGTAGTGCTGGTTCTTTTCATCGTCGACTTCATCGTACAAATAATCAGCTTGCAATCAACCATGGTTTCGCAACAATTGACCGCCGCAGCGTTATTGCGCGAACCGTCTTTTTATGCTTATCTTTTTGTCAACCTAATCGTTCCGTTGTTAACAGGACTGGGCTTTTTTACTGTCCTGCAAGCGGCTGCGCAAGGGCTGAATGTGCTGCTTGAAATGGATTTCAACGCACGCGAAGCCAAGGGCAAACACTAACCCCCTGGCAAAATTATCTCTGCGAATGACGCGGACCGGTTCGCGTCATTCGCTTTTTAATGTACCGGGGATCTTATATTCCCGCTCGACCGGGGCTAATTCGGCCTCTGTCAAATCGATATCCGCCGCGGCCAGGTTTTCGGCCTGGTGCTGTGGATCGAACGACATGGGGATGGTGATCACGCGCGGCTGCCGCACGAGCCAGGCCAGCGCAATCTGCTGGGGCGTAACGCCACGGTGCCTGGCCAGCTCCTGAAGAGGCCCATTGCTACGAATGGTCCTGCGCTTCAACGGAGAATAAGCCGTCAGCAGGATATCGTTCTCCTGGCAGCCGGCCAGCACGCCATTCTCAACAACCGTTCGGTCCGGCAGGCTGTAAGATACCTGGTTGGTGAAAAGCGGCGTTTCTGACAATGCCATGGACGCTTTCAACAGCTTCAGGTTGAAATTACTGACTCCCAGGCGCCTGACCTTGCCATCTCCGACCAGCCGGTTAAGAGCGCGAAAGGTTTCCGCCAGAGGCGTGTTCCGGTCCGGCCAGTGGATCAAATACAGGTCGATATAATCCATCCCCAGACGCCGCAAACTGTTTTCACAGGATTTCAGCACGCCGGCATAACTCAAATGCTCCGGGCTGACCTTGGAGGTGATAAAGAGGGTTGTGCGCGCCAGACCGGAGCTGCGGATAGCCCGGCCCAGTAATTCTTCCGCATGCCCGGCGGCATAGGATTCAGCCGTGTCGAAATGGGTGTAGCCCAATTCCAGGGCCGAACGCAATGCGGCCAGCGAACGGGCATCTACGTTGAGATCGGGGCTGCCCTGGCCGCCAATCCCCCAAGTGCCAAATCCGATTTTTGGGATGGAACCATTTTGAAGGGTTTCGTAGCGCATGATCGGAATTATAGCATTTTGAAAGCATTCCATAGTACTTATGGAATGCTTTCAAAATGATGAAAAATAACCACCTGGTGCTATGATTGGGATATAACCAATGCATAAGGAGATTATTTCCTATGAATTCCAACCATCCGCACACACTTCTCCGGAAACATGCCATGCTCGTGCCGCTCGCCATAATGCTGGTCATGTTGGTCAGTTGCAACCTGCCCATGCAGCCGGCAGCTACAGCCACCCTGCCGCCCACTTTCACAGCCCCTGCACCGGCCGACACGCCTACCGCACAGCCCGCAACTGCGACCGCTGCTCCAACCAGCAGTCCCACCCCCAGTGCGACGGCAACGCCGCAGGCCTTGAATATTGTCTTTGCCAGCGGCACCACCGCGGCGGTGGAACAAGGCTCCATCCAGCCTAACCAGGTGGTTGCATATACCCTCAGCGCCGGTCAATCCCAGCCGATGATCCTGATCGTCAATTCCCCCAATAACGATGTATACCTGGGTGTGACAGAACCGGATGGCAGCAGCCTGCTCGATCCCGCCAAAAAATATACCAACTGGCAGTGGCTGCTACCCAAAACGGAGTTATATACCATCCAGCTTTATGGCGGGGCGACCAGCGAAGATTACACCCTGATCACCAAGGTGGCCGAAATCGTTTCCTTCCCTTCCGGTGGGACCACCGTCACGCTGAATGGATCCACGCCGAAAGGCTACGTGGTGTCTTACGCGTTTTCATGCCAGGCCAACCAGGTCATGACCGTCAGCCTGAATGTGCCTGCCACGACCGCCTATCTGGATGTGTTCGGCCTGGCCACCGGCCCACTCCTGAGCACTTCCTCCAAGGCCACCAGCTGGACCGGGACCTTGCCTTCTAGCCAGTATTACATCATCGAGGTCATCCCGGTCGGCGGGGAAATCAGCTATTCGTTGACGGTATCAGTGCATTGAAATTCATCAAAATGGAACAAAAAAACAGCAACCATCCGGTTGCTGTTGCGAATAAAAATTGTAGGTCACGTTTGAAACGTGACCTACAGTTATAATCAAATAATGAACTTCCATCGTTATTACATCCCGGGAACGGCAGTGTTCATTACCCAGGTCATTCAAGATCGCCAGCCGGTTTTCAGGGATCCGCAAATGGTCGAACTGCTACGTTCAACTTTGCGAACGGTCAAGGAACTGCATCCTTTTACGATATTGGCCTATGTTTTTTTGCCTGATCATTTTCACATCCTTATCCAGCCAACCGGGAAAAGCAATTTCAGCCAAATCATGCATTCTCTCAAACCCAATTTCACCAAACAGTATAAAAGGCTAACCGGCAAAACAGAATCGGAATCGCTCAAATTCTGGCAGAAGCGCTTCTGGGATCATGTCATTCGAGATGAGCATGACCTGGAAAACCACATTCATTACATCCATTTCAACCCTGTCAAGCACGGGCTAATTGCCGATCCCGGTAATTAGCAGGATAGCAGTTACAGGGAATGGGAAAAGCGTGGCTTGTATATAAGGGGGTTAAAATGGGAAGAGCCCAAAAATTCGGTTTGGGGTGAATAATTGTGTCAATAATTGTAGGTCACGCTTGAAGCGTGACCTACAGCAAAAACTCGACCAGCGCCTGGTTGAATTGCTCTGCCTGGTCCACGCTGACGGCATGACCGGCATTCTGGATGATAACCTGGCGCGACCACGGAATGTCCTGCGCCAGCAGTTTCTGGCGGGCCGGGCTGACGGTGGAGTCGTCCGCGCCGGTCACCACCAGCGTGGGGGCCTGGATTTCATGCAACCGTTTGCGTGAATCGAACAGCCCCAGCGCGGTCATGGCCCGGCGATAGGCACGCGGGTCGGCGCGCCTCACGACAGCAAGGTACATCTCGCGCAACTGCTGGTCTTTAGGGTCGGGGAAGACGCGCCGGGCAACCACTTGCGCCTGCGCCTCCGGCCCCAGCGTCAGGACGGTTGCTGCCCGGCGAAAGAAGTACGCCAAACCGCTGAAATCTTCCGGTCGCAGCACCGAAAAAGTGCTCACCAGCACCAGTTTTTTGGTCAAATGCGGGAAATCCAGGACGAACTGCTGGGCGATCACGCCTCCCATCGAAAGCCCCACCACGTGCGCCGGGCCGCAGCCCAACTCTTCCAACAACCCGGCCATCTGCCCGGCCACGCGCCGGATGGTCCAGCCTCGGCCATCATAAGGCGACCCGCCAAAGCCGGGAGCATCCGGCACCAACGGGCGGAAGCCAACCTGGCATAACCGGGGTAATTGCAGCGACCAGGAAGTGCCGTCCGCGCCCAGGCCGTGCAGGAGCAGTACAGTTGGTTCACCGGATGGATTGGGGTCAAGGTAATGCAGGCTGGTCATGAGGGAATCTTTTTATAACGAACTAACCATAACGGATTTTACATCAAAGGTGCAAGATATTATCAACAGAGTCCGAAGTCTCCCCTACAGGGACGATGTGGGGACTTCGGACTCCGGTCAGAGCGTGAACAATTCTATAATCGAATTATTGATGTTCCTATGTGTTCTTTGGTGTCCCTTGGTGTCCTTTGGTGTCCTTTGTGCCCTTTGCCTGCACTGCCTGCGCCAGCCTGTCCTGGACGGACAGTCCAGGGTACCGCAGGCACACGTGTGTTTAGATATTATCCGGCAGGGTCTTCCAGACTTGCTGGACATGCGCACGGTCGTGGCCGGCTATAAAGCCAACCAGTTCCTGCAACGTGGTCGGGCCGAAGATGGCATGCCGGGCCGGGCGCGACCATTCGGCCGTCAGGCCATCCAACAGCGCCAGGGTTTGTTTGCGTGCGGCAGTAAATTCGACCAGCGCTTGGGGACCATCCTGTTCCGCACACTTGCGCTCCTTCACCCAGACATCCGTGGTTTCCCCCACCAGGAAAGGATTCTGTTCGGCCAGCACCTTGCGCAGGCGCGGCAGGTTCACTTCGCGTTCCACGTCGCGCAGGTGACAAATGATCTCGGTCAGGCACCATTCGCCGGGAGCCGGGAAGCGTGTCCACGACTCCAGCGGTAGAGAGGTGGTCATGCTGGCAAGCGCCGCCGGGGTGGAACGCAGATTTGCCAGCAGCGCCCGGGGACTATCAAAAGTGACTTTGAGCGCCTCGGGAGCGGCGTGTTCGAGCCAGCCGCGGAAGGACTCGAGCGTCCCCTGCGGCACATCGGCCGGTTCTGCCGGGCCTTCGCCATTTTTGCGTACCCAGAAGACCGGCAGCCCGGCGGCCTGGGTGGGTTTTACTTCCCGCTCGATGTCGTCGCCGACCATCACAGCCGGGTCATCCGGCCAGCCCAATTGCGCCAGCATTTCAGGATAATAAGCCACCGTCTCCTTGGTGAAGTGGAAGGTCTCGTAAGAGGTCACCAGGGCAAAGGGATATTTTTCCGGCGGCAGGCCGGCCCAGCGCAGCCGGTGCTGGATGGCCTTGAGAGGAAAAAGCGGGTTGGTGGCAATTACAACGCGATGGCCCTGTTCGAAGGCCCAATCCACCAGGCGGACCGCCTCCGGGATCGTCGAGGTCAGCGAACCCAGTTCCGGGAATACTTCATCGTAAAAATGATCGATCCGTTCCTGCAAGACCGGGCGGTCCATGGCGAGCCTCGGGAAGAAATGGGCATCAAAGACTTCCCTTAAAGTCAGGACGGGGTCCAGGTTTTGCATCATGGCCCTGGTGCCGCTCATCAAGGCCGGAATCATCACTTCCGGGGCGACCTTATCCGCCAGGGCAGCCGCGAGCCCCTGGTAATAGGCCGGAATAAAAGTGTCCATATTGGTATTGAGCAGGGTATCATCGAGGTCAAGCAGCAAGGTAATGGGCATGAACAGGTCTCCAGCGCGCAAAGTACCACCCCCAAAAGGTGGATTTTATTTTTTCACTTCAAAAATGGGCGGGATGAGATGGCATATCCCACAACCGATGTATGGGTCGAAGCCGGAGCGCCCGGTCTTTTCACAAAAAGTTTTCACCCTGACGCGCGCTTGAAAACCGGATTTAAGCGGGCGGCCCAGCTCTGCGCGCAGGCGCATAAATTCGCAGGCATTGGCCCGGTCAATGGATGGCACCGGGCAGGTGCGGCAAAGGGCGGGCTTCCAGTCTGCGCCGACCAGGCGGCATTCTTCATGCTCGCGGCCGCGATAATAGTCACCAAAGAAATATTTACATTCAAAACCGGCCGGAGTTTTCATATTCTCAAGTTCCCGATGATTGTTCTTTAACTTCCAAGATTACCAATAAGCATCCATGCAAGCTTTTCACCCCGAAAAGGTAGGATCCCTTCAACGGAGTCCAAGGTCTTCTGACGCTAGAGAGTCCGAAATCTCCCCTACAGGGAGGATGTGGAGACTTCGGACTCCGAATTTTGAAAAAGGAAAGAATCGTGTCCGCGTGGCTTAAGTTTAGACGCGCGTGAGGTAGCTGCCGTCGCGCGTATCCACGCGGATGGTATCGCCTTCCTTGACGAAGTTCGGCACCTGGACTTCCACGCCAGACTCGGTCTTGACCTTCTTGGTAACACCCGTGGCAGTATCGCCGCGCACCGAGACTTCAGCGAAGACAACCTTCAGATCCACATTGAGAGGCAGTTCCACATCCAGCGCTTCCCCGTTGTAGAAAGTAAGCTTGCACTCCATGCCTTCCTTCAGGAAATTGGCCGAATCGCCCAGGATGGCTTTCGGGATCCCCGGCTGATCGAAAGTCTCATTATCCATAAAATAGTAATTATCGCCATCATTATAGAGATACTGGACATTATGGAAATCGAGGCGCGCTTCCGGAACCTGGCTGCCGGAGATGAAAGTCTTTTCCAGGGTGGAGCCGGTGCGCAGGTTGCGGGCTTTTATCTTAATGGTGGCGTTTCCGCGTCCAGGCTTATGGTGGGCATATTCCAGCACGCGCCACAAGTTACCGTCGAGCTCGAAAGTGACACCTTTACGAAGATCATTCACGTCAATCATAGCTTCTTCCTTTTTGGTTCATTGGATTCCACCATGAGATGGGGGAAGACATACCTCGCTCCGGCGTTTCCCAGAGAGCCACATTTCTAAGAATTGCAAACGGCCGGGATTATACTGCCAACCCGGCAAGCATGGCAAGGGAGCTAATGGTGCTTATCGGCGTTCGGTCGGTCCTGCAGCAGTTCAACCGCGTGCGGCAGGACCGGGATGATCACCTGGAAATTCTGCGCAGCGGCGCGTGGGCTGCCAGGCAGGTTAATAATCAGCACATTACCCCTTATGCCAGCCAGCGCGCGCGAAAGCATGGCATGCGGGGTGAATTTCAAACTCTCAAAACGCATGGCCTCAGCCAGGCCGGGCGCCTCCCGCTCGATCACTTGACGCGTCGCCTCAGGAGTAACGTCGCGCGGACCAAAGCCGGTGCCACCGGTGGTCAGGATGATATCCAACCCGCCCTCATCCGCCCAGGCTGACAGGGTGGCGCGCAGGTCGGTCAAATTGTCCGGGAGAACGGCGGTCCGTTCGACTGTCCAGCCCTGGGCGGTAACGAGTTGGACCAGCGCCGGGCCTGAGAGGTCCGGGCGTTCGCCACGCGCAGCCCGATCGGAGGCAGTCAATATGCCAATGCGAAGTGACATATCAATTCACAATTCCTTGGTGTAGGTATAAATAGTATCCATGCGTTCCCAATGGCGTGTTTCATAGAAACGCATGGCATTATCATTATCGAGAGCCACCATTAGATAACATTTCAGGCAGCCCTTGGCTTTTAAGCGATGTTCCACTTCCTCCATCAGCAGGCTGCCGACCCCTCGCTGGCGAAGGGCTGCATCCACAGCCAGGTGGTAAATAAGGCCGCGCCGGCCATCGAAACCACCGATGACTGTACCAATCAGCCTGCCCCGGGCTTCGGCTACCAGGAACAGGTCTGGATCGCGCAGGAGCTTCTTCTGGATTTCATCGGGGTCGTCAGAGCGACGGATATGAATCCCGGAGCCGGCGTTTTCCCAGAGCAAATGCACTGCCGGATAATCCCCGGGATATCGGAATTCCCGCAAGGTTATGCCGGAGCCAGAGTCCGGGTGGTCAGGCGCGGAGTTTATCGAAGAGTTCATTTGGCATATACGGTTTGAGCAAAAACTCGTCTGCTCCGGCAGCCAGGCATTCCTCTCGCTTATCAATACCGGAGGCCATGATGATCCGGATGCCATCCAGGTCGGGCATCTGACGGAGCTGGCGGACAATATCCAATCCGTTGCGGTCGCCCAGGAAAATGTCGATCAAGAGGATATCCGGTTTGGCCGAGCGGATGTTTTCCAGGATGTCACCGGGTTTATCCAGCAGAGTCACCACCTGGTACCCTTCCATATCGAGCAGGGTTTTCAGGAGCCCCACCATGGAATAGTCATCATCCGCCAGAAGTATTTTCAACATGCTTCTTTCCTCCCGTTTTTTTTCTAGGCCGGGCGGGTTCCTCGAGGGCCGCCTTCAACACATCATTTACCGTGTGCGCGAAGACAAATGAAAGCGCCTTGTGGACTTCAGCAGGGAGATCCTCAAGGTCGGGTTCATTGCGCTTGGGCAGAATAATGGTTTTCAAACCGGCGCGGTGCGCTGCGATCATTTTCTCTTTAATTCCACCCACCGGCAGCACCTGCCCGCGCAGGGTGATCTCGCCTGTCATGCTGACGCCCTTTTTAACCGGACGACCGGAAAGTAAAGACACCAAGGCGGTCGCCATGGTGACACCTGCAGAAGGCCCATCCTTGGGTTGCGCACCCGCCGGGATGTGCATATGGATGTCGAACTTGTCATAGAAATCCTTTGGCAGGCCAATTTCTTCGGCATGCGCGCGCACGTAAGAAAGCGCCGCCCGGGCCGATTCCTGCATTACGTTCCCCACGGATCCGGTGATCTGGAAACCTTTTCCGCCGGGCATTTTCGTGGCTTCAATAAACAGGATGTCGCCGCCGAAAGGCGTCCAGGCCAATCCAGGCACCACGCCAGGGATGGACGTACGTACATCGATCTCTTCCGTTTCCATGAAGATGGGATGTCCGAGCAATTCCTTAGCCACCTTGGGGGTAATCCGGGCGGATTGTTTTTTTCCTTCTGCAATCTTCGTCCCAATTTTTCGGCAGACCGCGCCGATGCGGCGTTCCAAATTGCGGACTCCGGCTTCGCGCGTGTACACGTTGATGATGGTCTTGACTGCCTCACTGGTCAGGGAAACTTCTCCCGGTCGCAAGCCGTTTTCGCGCAGCTGGCGCGGGATCAAATATCCTTTGGCGATGGCAACTTTCTCACCTTCGGTATAACCGGAGAGCTGGATGATTTCCATCCGGTCGAGCAGCGGAGGCGGAATGGTCTCCAATGTGTTGGCCGTGGTTATGAAGAATACCTGGGATAGATCGTAAGCCACTTCCAGATAATTATCGCGGAACTCAATGTTCTGTTCGGGATCGAGTACTTCGAGCAAGGCGGAGGCCGGATCTCCGTGGAAATCCATCGTCAGTTTATCCACCTCATCCAGCATGAAAACAGGGTTATGCGATTCAACCCGGCGCAAAGCCTGCAGGATGCGTCCCGGCATGGCGCCGATGTAGGTACGGCGATGGCCGCGAATCTCCGCCTCGTCGCGCACGCCTCCCAGGGAGATGCGAATGAACTTGCGTTCCATGGCACGCGCGATCGATTGTCCCAGGGAGGTCTTGCCGACGCCGGGAGGTCCGATGAAGCACAGTATTACGCCCTCGCGGTCACGCCGGATAAGGTCCTTCGAAGGCTCGAATTTATCATCCTTGCGGTCCATGCGCAGCTTGCGAACAGCCAGGAATTCCAGGATGCGTTCCTTGATATCCTGCAAACCGTAATGGTCCTGGTCCAGGATTTGGCGGGCATGCGCGATATCCAGGTTATCCTGCGTGCCCTGGCTCCAGGGCAATGTTACCAGCCAATCAAGGTAGGAGCGGATGACTCCATACTCGGCCGCGGCAGTTGGCAGGCGCGACAGCCGGTCCACTTCGCGACGGGCCTGCTTCTCGGCTTCTTCAGGCATTTTAGCCTCGCCGATCTTCTTGCGGAATTCCTCCACATCGATGGCCTGTTCGTCGTTTTCGCCTAGTTCCTTCTGGATGGCTTTCATCTGCTCGCGCAGGTAGTATTCGCGCTGGACCTTCTCAATGCCTGAACGGGCCTGATTCTGGATCTTTGCGCCCAGACTGAGCACCTCGGTCTCACGCACCAGCAGGTCGACCAATTTTTCCAGCTTAGCCTTGGTTGAATCCAGTTCGAGCAGGGTCTGCGCGTCCTGCAACTCGATGCGCTGGAAATTGGCAATCGTATAGGCAGTCTGGAGCGGGTCTTCAAGGGAAGTGATGGATGCCACCAATTCGCGCGGGATGGAGGGCGTCAGCCCCGATATTTGCTCGAACTGGTCACGGGCGGAACGCGCCAATGCATCGATCTCCAACCCGGTCTCGGTTGTCTCCGGGATCACCTCGATCTTTGCCTTAAAATATGGGTCGTTCTGGACAAACTCACCCAGCCGGAAGCGCGCCAGGCCCTGTACCAGCAGGCGGATGGTGTTATCCGGGACGCGGAACAATTGGTGAACGGTCGCAATCGTGCCGACCTGATACAGGTCGGCCGGACCGGGCTCTTCAATATCCGGGTTGCGTGCCGCCACCAGGCCGACCAATTTTCCCGGTGTAACCGACACTTCATCCACCAGCTTGATGGAACGCATCTGACCAATGGTCAGCGGAACGGCCGTCTGAGGATAAACAACCACGCCGCGCAGGGGCAGGATCGGCAGGACCTCCGGATACTTGGTGGGTTCCGCCTCGGCAGGAACACTGCCGGCCGGGTCTTTTTCCTGTTCGTCTTTTTTCTGGAGACGCGTAAAAATGGACGGCATCAGCAGGTTCTTCAAGGACTTATCTGGATCCTGGAGCCAGTCGGAAATTTCCAGATGACCGGTATACCAACGCGAGGCAGACATAAAAAGTAGTTAACCTTTGATGATGATATTGGTTGGTTTGAGCTTGGGCAGGATGACATTCAGAAAGCCGTCTTTATAATCTGCGTCGGCTTTGCTCACATCCACTCCCAGCGGTAATTCGATGGCAGTACTGAATTCACCAAAACGGATTTCCATCTGGCGGTAGGAGCGCCATTCCGGGGGCTCGCTTCTGACGCCACTGATCACAAGGAAATTATCTTCCGCGTTTATCGTGAAATCCGACTCGCTCATCCCGGCCGCTTCCACCCGCACAACGAAATTATTCTCTGTCTCGAAAACATCGGTTGGCGGACTCCAGGCATAAGAATGAAGGCTCACCTGCCAACCTATGGCGCGTGACCCGGAAAACGAAATTTCCGTGCGAAAATCTGCCTTCCCGAGCGATGAAGACATACCTGCCTCCTTATACAAGCGCAGCTTTGGCCGCATCCAGAACCTCGGAATAATCCGGCTCATCTCCCAGGGCCGCCATATACGCCACATAGGTCAGCTTCCCGGCCCGATCCACCACGAAGACCGCCCGCCGTAGGATACGCGCCTCCTTGATAAGAACGCCGAAGTTAAAACCGAATTCCGCGTTCAAATGGTCGGAAAGAACGGTGACCTGTTCCACCCCGGCTGCACCGCACCAGCGTTTCTGCGTAAAGGGCAGGTCATTGCTGATGACCAGGATGGCAATGTCTTTGCTCAAAGCGGCGGCTTCCTGGTTGAAGCGGCGGGTCTCGCGGTCACAGACATCCGTATCCAGCGATAACACGGCAGAGATGATGCGCACTTTTCCCTGCGTATCCGCCAAACCGTGGAACGGAGCCCACTCAAGGGTTTGAACGGTGAATTCTGGCGCAGCCATCCCCACTTTCAGATCCTTTCCGAGGACGGTGACATCCTGTCCACGGAATTTAACGATACCAAAACGTTCGACTGTCATGGTTCCTCCAATTCCCCTCACCTTGCGCGTCTCCCGATGGAGAAGGACAGGGGTGAGGGTAGCGCCCCTGGCGGGATTCGAACCCACAACCTACTGCTTAGAAGGCAGGTGCTCTATCCGTTGAGCTACAGGGGCATCCATCAAGCCACGTAGGGCCGCAAGCCTTTGTATACCCGCCCTCCGGCGATCGTTCTTAATATGGTCTCTGCCGGACGATTGAGGCGGGCAGCCAGTTGTTCTGCCGACATGGGAGTGTTGCCGTTTGCCAGCAACAGGCGGAAAATTGCCTCCACCATCACAGTGTGGTCGTCGAGAAAACCGGCCTGCTTGGCACAATGCTGGATCAGTGTGTATTGCAGTCCGTCCATCTGAAGGACTTCGGCAGTGTCCGGATCAACCCAATCAATCAACTGCCCATCCGGCAGGTTGGCAAAAGCCTGCTGGTGTTCGGGACATAACATGCTTGCCAGAGCAACATGCCAGTTTTCATCATTCGCCCGCCACCAGTCGAAATCGATGTGGAAAGGCATCTGGATGGTCGGCTTGACCAGGGAGAATTTCTTCAATTCAGTCATCTTCCGCCTCCGTATCAGCCAGGCGGAAGTGCATGTCGCCGACATGCTTAAATTTTGGATCACCCGTCAGGTAGGTCAATAAAGGTCCCGGCGGGCAGCGGCGGATAATATTCAAGGCCGAGTACAACTCCTGGGCGTGGACATGCCCCTGCACATTTAATTTTACCAACTCGCTCATCATATCGGCAACCAGTTGTTCGAAAGGCCGGTGTTGTTCGGCAATCTGGCTGCTGGCCTCGTCCACACCGTCTGCATCCGGGACTGCTATCACCATCCGCTCATTGAATTCGGTGGTGATATTCTGTTTCAGCATGGCAAAAACAATTCCGCCGTCGCTGCCAACCAGCACCGTCCGCACCCAGTCACGCATCGGCCGGCGGGTTCTTGCAGTGACGATCACCTGCCCGGGTTTTTTCCCTTTTGCCACAGAAATCAAGCTGCCGGGCATTAACCCATATTTTTGATACAACTTGCCCAGCCCAACCACGTAACCGTGCTGGCGCACCACCCAGGCCGGCAGTTCCTCGTGGGACTGACCATCCACCAGCGTGAAGCGGACGCGCTGGGTGTAGTAAGCGGTCGGGAACAATCCGCGCGCCCGCGCCGAAACCGGCAGCGTGCCCGCGCGCCAATGTGGATAACTCAGGCTGATGACAATCTCATTCCCTTCCCCATTGGCAGGCTCTCCTTCGGCCAATTCGTCATCCAGTTCGGATTCGAGCGCCAGCATCTCGCGGGTCATTTTGGAACGATCATAAGGGATGTCGGTATAGCGCAGCGGCGCAGGCGTTTGCCGGACATCCTCCGGTTCAAGACGCTTCAGGAACCACAGCACCTCGCCGGCCGGGCCGACTTCATCAAAACGTCCATCTTCCTGCAAGGCAAAGTTCAACGAAAACTCGATCAGCTTGGGGTTGACGTTGCCCGACAAATCCAATTGATCGATCAGCGCGCTGGCTGGCAGCGGTTTGCCGCCGGCTTCGTCCAGTACCGCCTCCGCCAGGTTCAGGTGGCCCACGTTGATATCCACCAGCAAAGACCGCGGGAACCAGCGCCCGGCCACCTGCACCAGCGCTTTATCTGCAAGCAATGCCGAGGTCAATTTATGTTCCAATTCCAGACCGTGGGATTTGAGTATGTTAACCGGATTAAGCATCTGATCATCGGCGGAAATTTCCACCGGAAGATTCAGCTTGTGGTCTGCCAATCCTGTCGCGAACAGGCGGCATTGCCCACCATCGAAAGAAACCTCAATGACTTCGAACCCGCCCAGGGTGGGATTCACGCTGGGTCGGAGACTGGTTACTTTTCCATTTATCCAGTTCAAAGCCGGAAAAACCAGTTTTTCTCCCACCGGATACCGTTCTCCCGGCATGTAGATCCTGCCATTCGATTTCTGTTGTTTGACCAGCTCAGCGCGTTCCGCGCGGATGCGCTCCTCAACCAGGAGGGGGACCAGTTCCGCCTCATTTAGAGGAATCTCGTTCTCAAAAAGATGGGTGCTAAGGAATTCGAGGTCTTTCCTGCCGAGGGATAAGGTCTGCCAGTAGTCCGGAGACAAAGAAAAAGAAGCGCCAGCCATAGCCTGCCTTGAATTAAGATTTACCCGTATGGGTGCATTGCCGGAAGAAAATATCCGCAGAGCGCAATTATACCCCACCTTGACAGGCCCTCTCGCTTGACTTACCATGCACACTGGTCTTATAAATGCCGGTGATAAATTTGTCCCGCGACCTCCAACTAGATGGGCAGGCGGCGCAGCAAGGGGCAGGTTCTCCTGGCGCAATTAACTTCTTTACAGTTCATTTTTTATTTTTCTCAAAAGGTGCCGGATGCGTATTGGCATGATCACGGAGGTGGATAAATCACATGTCTATTGAATTGCCACCTACTTCTCCCTCCCAGGAGCCAGCTGAACTACGTATCCGCAACCTGCTGGAAAAGCTGCGCACATGACCACACAAAAACAAGCCATGGGCCAATGGGGCGAAGAAACCGCCGCCGCTTACCTAGAAGATCATGGCTATACGATCCTTGGGCGCAATTTCCACACGGCCCACGGCGAGATCGATATCGTTGCCAGCAAGGCTTCCCTGCTCATTTTTGTCGAGGTGAAAACACGCAGTTCCCACGCCTTTGCCTACCCGGAGGATTCTGTCACCCGGCGCAAGCAGGCCCATTTGCTTTCAGCCGCCGCAGATTACCTGCAGGCGCATCCCGAAAGCGGGGAAAGCTGGCAATTCGATATGATCGCCATCGAGCGCAAAGCCGGCCGAAGCCCAGAGATTGTCCATTTTGAAAATGTCATCTCCTGAGTCCTCCCCCACCTCACCCCCAGTTCCTCTCCTAAAAGGTGAGGGGAGCAAACCTTCCCTTATTGTCATTGTCGGGCCAACCGCGGTTGGCAAGACCGGGATTTCCATCCAACTGGCCGAACGGTTGGGTGGCGAGATCGTCTCGGCGGACTCGCGCTTGTTCTACCGTGGCATGGACATCGGGACCGCCAAGCCCACCCTGCAGGAACGCCGGGGCGTCCCACACCATTTGATCGACGTGTCCGATCCCGCCACCATCTGGAGCCTGGCGCTTTTCCAGCAGGCCGCCGCGACTGCCATAGCCTCCATCCACGCCCGCGGGCAACTGCCCTTCCTGGTGGGGGGGACGGGGCAATATATCCATGCCGTCACCTATGCTTGGACCCCGCCGGTTACCAGCCCGGATGCACACCTGCGGGCGGAATTAGAGGCACAGGCGGCCGAAAATGGCTATCTGGCTCTCCATGCTGAACTGCAGTTGCTCGACCCGGCTGCCGCTGACAAAATCGATCCGCGCAACCTGCGCCGCACCATCCGGGCGCTGGAAGTGATCCGCCTGACCGGGAAGAAATTCTCCGAGCAGGGCGGAAAGACGGAGAGCCCTTACCGCCTGCTGACCATCGGACTGACCCGTCCGCGCCCGGAATTGTATGCGCGCCTGGACGCCCGCATCGAGTCCATGTTTGCCGCCGGCCTGCTGGACGAAGTGCAGCGCCTACTCGCTTCGGGCTGTTCCCCCGACCTGCCAACCATGTCTGCCATCGGTTACCGGGAATGCATTCAAGTGCTGCATGGTTCCATGACCGTGGAGCAGGCCAAGGTCGAGATGCGCCGCCTGACGCGCATCTTCGTGCGCCGGCAGGCCAACTGGTTCAAACTGGAAGACCCGTTCATCCAGTGGTTCGAGGTAGGTAAAACAAAGTTGGAAGATATGGAGGCAGTCATTCACGCATTTTTGAAAGCCGCTGTATAAGTTTATGCTATACTCCAAAATAATAGATCGGTTCTCCTTGCCAAGCACATTGGGCACAAATGGCACGAATATTCGAATTGCATGAATGTAAAAAAAGAAATATTCAAGGCATTCGGCAAATTCGGGGAGTTCGTGTTAAAAAAACGGTAATGGGGGCAGAGCTGCCTGCGCTTCGGGTGGTTGGACTTCATCGGCGATCCGCAGGGTTCCAGCGCCTTTCTCCAGACGGTGAAAGCCTGGACAAAAGAGACCAGCATAAGCTCCGGAGGGTCTTAATTAAGCAAATTGGATAAAACTTGAAAGAGGTTAAGATGTTTGGCTACACTCGCACCACTCGGACCTGCCCGGTAAATCAAATCCATCCCAACCTGGCCCAGGCCATCCGGGAATTTTTTCAGACGCACCAGGTGGGTGATGCGGACTCGGACACGGTTCAATGTTGCGAAACCATTTCTACGCGACCAACCCCCGGCAGGCTGGTCGGCCTGTTGGACGGGAATCCCGACACGAACATCCATCTCGCCATCGTTCTTAGCGCGGATTGGCTTGTCTGGGCACGCAATGGCGATCAAACCGGTACCGTTGTGACCGGGGCCAAACTCCAGGTGCTGAAAGTCAAAGTTTATGTAAGAAGAAATTCCAAAAACATGGAATTGGAAATATCCGGATTCATGGCCGGCACCAAGGATTATGCACGCGGGAGCCTGGAGCTGGGGCCAGATGTGGCCGCTCAGAAATTCTGTGAAGCAGTCGTTGCTGCGATCCTCAAAGCCAAACCGCCTGCTAAAACAAAATTCTTTGGGTTGATTAACGAGTAAATATCCATTCTTAACGTAAATGGGCGAATGAG
>JBEKEB010000065.1:0-18888 GCA_050014055.1 Anaerolineales bacterium
TCTTGTGGCTATGGCTCATGCCAGTCAGTCTACTGCTTCCTTTTCACTATCGATAGAGCCTTTCGACTCAATTTCGCCTGCCTTTTGACTCTATTTCTCGACGGACGCTAAACATGTACAGAACAATTCGTGCTTCCGAGGTTGGTTCCTACCTTTTCTGTGCGCGCGCCTGGTGGTATCGCCAGCAAGGGATTGAGCCTACTAACCAGACCGAAATGATTGCAGGGACGGAGCTCCATCGTAAGCACGGACGGCAGGTCATTGCCTCGGGCCTGACGCGCATCCTGGCTGTGGTCCTGTTATTGGTGGCCCTGGCGCTGCTGGCAGCCTTTTGTAGCGCAAGGTTTATTTAGAGCCCGGAGGTTCCCATGTCTGTCTTGAATAAAATTGCCTTCTTTCAAAACCGGCGGGATGAGATTCCCAACCAGGAAATGGCGCGAGAATTGGCACAAACACGCAGCCAGGCCGATATCCAGGAAATTGCCACAAACTTGTGGAATAAAGTTCCAAACATCCAGAGTGATTGTCTCAAAGTGCTGTATGAACTCGGCTATCTTGCGCCTGAATTGATCGCTGATCGCGTGGATGATTTCCTTAAATTCCTGAGGCACCCCAACAATCGCATGGTCTGGGGCGGAAGGATTGCCCTTTCGACGGTGGCAGATAGTAAAGCCGCCGAAATTTTTCCGCACGTCGATGAGATCGTCCAGGTCATGAAAATGGGCTCAGTCATCACGATGGACAATGGTATCAAAGCCCTGGCGCTGGTTGCCTCCCAAAAAGGCGAATATCGAAAGGCCATCTTCCCAATCTTGCTAGACCATCTCAAGACCTGCCGCCCCAAGGAAGTGCCCCAACACGCCGAAAAGAGCCTTCCTGCCACCACAGTGGATAATAAATCC
The DNA here is from genome assembly GCA_050014055.1 of Anaerolineales bacterium. GTDB lineage: Bacteria > Chloroflexota > Anaerolineae > Anaerolineales > Villigracilaceae > UBA877. Next base: position 903 of record JBEKEB010000065.1, read on the forward strand.
GATTTGATCCTAGTGCTCGAAAAGCGGTTTGAGGAAATGACCGCCTCCCAGGCAGCCCAGTTGAAGAAAATTATCAAAGTAGCTGAAAAGCGGTAATGGGAAGCCAGTTAATCCCAATCGCGAAATTCTAATACTTGATACCCAAATGTTAATTGCCGGTCTGGTCACCTTACTCCTCGCTTTCACCCTGTTCTTTATTTCAGGACGCCAGCGGCGCGCCAGCGGCTTGCCCAGCGGGCGGGTCATATACACCGACACGCGCGCCTGGGGCAAGCTTGAAAAGCCGCTCTTCGATAAAGACCTCGGCCTGACTGGAAAGCCAGATTACCTGATCGAACATGACAGTAAAATCATCCCGGTGGAGGTCAAGACCGGGCGAACACCGGAATCGCCTTATGACAGCCATATATTTCAGGTGGCGGTCTACTGCCATCTGGTTCAAAAAACTTATGGAAAACGGCCTTCGTATGGTATCATCCACTACCCCGCCCGCGACTTTGCCGTGGATTACACACAGGATCTGGAGAATGCCCTGCTTGATTTGTTGGCGGAAATGCGGATTAATGAGCGCCGTAGCGATGTTGCACGATCCCACGAGGACGAGCAGCGCTGTCGCCGGTGTGGGTTCCGCCAGGTTTGCGATCATAAATTGGTATAATTATATGCCAACTGGACAAGATAATTCCTTTCAGGTATTATTACCTTGCATTTTGCATTATATGTAAGAAGAACCAGGGCTAATTGGGATTTGCTGGAATGGATGTCAGGATGGGGATGCAGGCAGACAACGTCTGCCTGCATCCCCATGACTTCTCATTACTATTGGTAAATTCCAGGGATCCGATTTATTTCATACCGTAGGGATATATCATGGACGCGATTGAAAGCCTTCTCAAAGAATTGACGGAAACCCATGGCGTGCCCGGATACGAATCACCAATCCGGGCGGTCGTGCGTAAATACATGCAACCATTGGGCGAGCTAAGCCAGGATAAGATCGGTAGTGTCATCTGCGAAAAAAGGGGCGCCTTTGAAACCCCGCGCGTGATGTTGGCCGGTCACATGGATGAAATCGGTTTCATGGTGAAACAGATAACCAAGGAAGGGTTCCTCAAATTCCTGCCTCTGGGCGGATGGTTTGATCAGGTGTTGCTTGGACAGCGTGTGCTGATCAAAACGGTCAAAGGCGATGTTACCGGTGTGATTGGTGCCAAGCCTCCGCATTTACTGACATCAGAGGAACGCCAGAAGGTGGTGATGCGCAAGGATATGTACATCGACATCGGTGCACTGAGTGAGTCAGATGTACGCGAGGCCGGCGTGCAGGTGGGCGATCCGATCGTACCACGCGCTGATTTTCAGATTCTGGCGAATGGAAAAACGTACCTGTCCAAAGCCTTCGATGACCGGGTGGGCGTTGCGCTGATGATTTCGACATTGCAGATCCTGAAAGACCGTACCCATCCCAATACCATCCATGCCACTGCCACGGTGATGGAAGAAGTTGGCACACGCGGGGCGATCACCAGTGTGGAAGCCGTCAATCCGGATGTTGCAATTATCCTTGAATCAGATATTGCCGGGGACGTGCCAGGAATAAAGCCCGAAGAGTCATCCATCAAGTTGGGTGACGGACCTTCCGTGGTTGTCTATGACGCCCGCATGATTCCGAATCTGAAATTGCGCGACCTGGCTTTGGAAAGTGGCAAGTCTGTCGGTGTAAATGTACAATTATCCACCATCGAGGGGGGAGCTACCGATGGCAGCGCGATCCATCTTTACAAGACTGGTGTGCCGACAGTAGTGGTATGTGTTCCGGCCCGGCACATTCATTCTCACAGCTCCATTATCCACCGTAATGATTATGATGGCGCGGTGAAGTTACTGGTTGAATTGGTCACTCGCCTGGATAAGAAAAAAGTGGCAGAATTAACGGTTTAGCAACCGGATTAATCGAAGAATAAAGGGTAAACTACGCTGCAATGGCAGGCTTTCCCCTGAAAATTATACACAGCTCCGGCACTGGCCTCTTGAAGCAATTCTTTGGATAGGTTTTATTGCATGTGGAGATGAAATGACAGACATTGTTAAACAGATTGCAAATGATCTGCAAAAGAAAATTGAATCCTTTGAGCCAAAGATGGGAATTGCCGACGTTGGCACAGTACTGGAGGCAGGCGATGGGATTGCGCGTGCCACCGGCCTGGCCAACGTCAGGTCACAGGAACTGGTTCAATTTGCCAATGGTGTCATGGGCATCGCTTTCAACCTGGAGCAGGATGCCGTCGGTATTATCATCATGGGCAACTACTCAGAGATTGCCGAAGGGATGGGCGTGCGCGCCACCGGACGGATTGCCTCGGTCCCGGTGGGGGACGGCTTGATCGGGCGTGTAGTCAATGCCCTGGGCGAACCGGTGGATGGCAAAGGGCCGGTCAAATTCACTGAATACCGACCGGTTGAACGGATCGCGGCGGGCGTGGTGGAACGCCAGGATGTGGATACCCCGGTCCAAACCGGTATCAAGGCCATCGATTCGATGATCCCGATCGGGCGTGGCCAGCGTGAACTTATCATCGGCGACCGCCAGACAGGCAAAACAGCCATCGCGATTGATACCATCATCAACCAGAAGGGCAAAGACCTGATCTGTATTTATGTTGCCATTGGGCAGAAAAAAGCCGCGGTCGCCCGGACGGTCGGCATCCTGGAACAACACGGCGCCATGGCACACACGATTGTGGTGATCGCGGCGGCGGATGAATCGGCTGCGTTGCAATACATTGCCCCCTATGCAGGGTGCGCCATCGGCGAAGAGTTCATGGAATCCGGACGGGATGCTCTGGTTATCTATGATGACCTTTCCAAGCATGCCTGGGCATACCGCCAGGTTTCCCTGCTTTTGCGCCGCCCGCCGGGTCGGGAAGCCTATCCGGGTGATATATTCTACCTGCACTCGCGCCTATTGGAACGCGCCTCCCGCCTGGCAAATAAGTATGTTCTCGTAAAGAAGGATTTCAAGAATGCGCTGGCGGTGGAAAAAGATGCTCTGAACGACAAGGTTTTTACCGGGCCAATGGCCAGGAAGGACGCCGATGAAGCCTGCCGGGCGATGGGGAACCCGGAGGATTGCAAAGTGGTCAAACTGGCCGGTTCCGGCGGCTCGCTGACGGCTTTGCCAATCATCGAGACTCTGCTTGGTGACGTATCGGCCTACATCCCTACCAATGTCATCTCCATCACTGACGGCCAGATTTACCTTGTCAATAACCTGTTCAATGCAGGTATCCGCCCGGCAGTGGATGTGGGTATATCCGTCAGCCGCGTAGGCGGTGCCGCGCAGACCAAAGCAATGAAACAAGTGGCCGGAAAATTACGCATCGATATGGCCACCTACCGGGAACTGGCCGCCTTTGCACTGATGAGCTCCGACCTGGATAAATCCACGCAGGCGCAATTGACGCGCGGCCAGCGCATGCAGGAGATCCTTAAGCAACCACAGTATGAACCCATACCGTTGGAGAATCAGGTCATGGTTATCTTCGCCGGGACGAACGGGTATGCCGATGCTATCCCGTTGGAACGCATGAAGAAATGGGAGAGAGACCTGATCCGCAACTTGATGACTTTAGCCCCGGAACTCGGCAAGGATATTGCTGAAAAGAAGCAGATAAGCCCGGAGACCGAACAAAAGCTACGGGCCGCCCTGGCAGTCTTCCAGAGCACCTGGCATTAGACTAATGGGAATACGGAAATAAGATGGCTTCAGCCCGTGAAATGCGGCTGCGCATTCGCAGCATAAAAAACATCTCGCAGGTAACACATGCCCTGGAGGCGGTCAGCGCCAGCAAAGTCCGCAAGGCAGTGGCGGCAGTCACCACAACGCGACCATATGCCACCAAAGCCTGGCAGGTGCTGATGCACATTACCCGGCAACCGGGGCGGGTCAGCCTGCATCCGCTGTTGGCACACCGGCCCGAGATCCATAATGTGCTCGTTGTGGTCATCAGCGGCGATCGGGGCCTGGCAGGTGCGTACAATTCCAATGTAATCCGTTTTGTCATCCAGCATTTTAATCGTCAAAAGGCACCGGTGCGCTATATTGCAGTCGGGAGCAAAGGGCGCGATATGCTCCTGCGTTATCATAAGCAGGTAGTTGCCGAATTCGCCGGTCTACCGGCTGCGCCGTCCTTCACGAATGTTTCAGCCATTGGCCACATGGCAGTCGACGAGTTTCTCAAAGGCGAGGCGGATGAAGTCTACCTGGCCTATACCAATTTTGTTAATATGGGCAGGCAGGCACCGGTGATCAAAAAGTTGCTCCCGCTGGAAGTCGGCGATGAGGCTGGACGGGTGCAGGATTTTACACACTCGCATTTAACCGCCGCGTACATTTATGAACCCAATGAGGAAGAACTCCTGGATGAGATCATCCCGCGCTTTACGGCTTTGCAGATCTACCAAGCTATTCTTGAATCGCTGGCATCCGAGCATGCTGCCCGGATGGTTGCCATGAGCAATGCCACTGATAATGCGATTGAACTTGTTGGTCATTTACAGTTGCAATATAACAAAGCCCGTCAGCAAACAATCACTAGCGACCTCTTAGACATTGTTGGTGGCTCAGAAGCGCTGAACATTCAGCGATAGATTCATAAATTATTGGAGGCAATAGATGGTGAGAGCAATTGGCCATGTAAGCCAAATTCAAGGGAGTGTTGTAGACGTGGAATTTCCTAAAGGGGAACTTCCCGAAATCTACGAAGTAATTGAAATTCCTCGTGAAGGCAAGGGACCCTTGGTACTGGAGGTAGAGAAAGACCTTGGGGAAAATCGGTTACGCTGCGTCTCGATGGATACAACCGACGGCTTGCAGCGTGGTTTACCCGCCACCGCCACCGGCTCACCAATCATGGTGCCGGTAGGGCCTGAAACCTTGGGGCGCATCTTCAATGTATTGGGCATCCCTGTGGACGGAAAGGGTGCAGTCGTAGCTGACCAGTGTTATCCCATACATCGCCCGGCGCCGCTCTTTACTGAACAGTCCACCCAAACTGAAATTTTCGAGACAGGCATTAAGGTTATTGATTTGATCGCACCCTTTACCAAAGGTGGCAAGACCGGCATCTTTGGCGGGGCGGGTGTGGGGAAAACCATTGTTATCCAGGAGCTCATCCGTTCGGTCGCCACAGTCCACCAGGGCAATTCGGTCTTTGCCGGGGTGGGAGAGCGCAGCCGTGAAGGGACGCAACTCTACCGGGAAATGCTTGAATCGGGCGTGATGAAGGATACTGTCATGGTTTTCGGCCAGATGAACGAGCCGCCGGGTGTGCGTCTGCGCGTGGCGCTTACGGCGCTTTCGATGGCTGAGTACTTCCGTGACCAGGGCCGCGATGTCCTGCTATTCATCGATAACATCTTCCGCTTTTCCATGTCCGGGTCGGAAGTTTCGGCGTTGCTGGGGCGCATGCCCTCGGCAGTGGGGTACCAGCCTACACTCGCGACGGAGATGGGTGAATTACAGGAACGCATCACCTCCACTCATCATGGTTCGATCACTTCGATGCAGGCCGTCTACGTCCCGGCGGATGACTATTCGGACCCCGCCCCGGTGGCGACATTTACGCACCTGGATGCCACTATTGCGTTGGAACGTTCCATTGCCGAAAAGGGTATTTATCCTGCGGTGGATCCATTGGCCTCCACCAGCCGCATCCTCGATCCGAATATCGTCGGAATGGAACACTACAATACCACGCGCGAATGTCAACAGATTCTGCAACGTTTCAAGGACTTGCAGGATATCATCGCCATCCTCGGCATTGACGAACTAAGCGAGGACGACAAACAGGTTGTTTCGCGTGCCCGCAAAATCGAGCGGTTTTTCTCCCAGCCATTTTTTGTTGCAGAAATTTTCACCGGAACACAGGGTAAATACGTCCCCATTAAGGAGACCGTGCGCGGTTTCCGCGAAATACTGGATGGGAAATGCGACGACTTGCCTGAACAGGCTTTCATGATGGCCGGGACGATTGATGATGTTCGTGAAAAAGCGGAAAAACTTGCCAGGAACACGTAACGGGCTATTTTCCTTGATATGTTTTACCAGATATTTTACAATATTTGTGGAATACAAGAAATAAAGGATTAAGGAATGCCCATCCGTTGCGAAATTGTCTCACAAGACCGGACCGTTTTCCAGGGGCTTGCAGATATGGTGCTGCTCCCCGGGACAGACGGGGAGATGGGTATTTTGCCGCATCATGCGCCCCTGCTCACAACTCTAAAATACGGTATTATAAAGGTACGTTCACAGGGACACGAGACCCTTTTCACGGTCGCCGGCGGAATTGCCGAAATCCAACCAGATATCATTACCGTTCTGGCAGATGCAGCAGAAAACGTGGAAGAAATTGATATTTCCCGTGCCCAGGCTGCCCGCAAGCGCGCCGAAGAAAGTCTGGCTAAAGGCGTTCCGGCCGGCTCGGAAAATTATTTGCTGATTGAAGCCGCATTGCGCAAATCCAATTTGCGATTGGATGCGGTCAGGCGTTACCGGCACGGACCTGCCAAGCCAGCCCGCGTCCCCGACGAATCGAGATAACATGCCTTTTTTACCTTCTTTTTCTAAAGACCTGGGAATTGACCTTGGTACAATTCAGACCCGCATTGCCGATTCAACAGGCATTCTGGTGGATGAGCCGACCGTAGTGGCCATTGTTATCGAGGAGCAAAAAATGGTCGAATTCGGCAAAGCGGCTGGTAATATGGCAGGCCGGGTGCAGTCAGAGACTATCGAGGTGGCGCATCCTCTCCAGAATGGTGTGGTGGCGGATTACGAGATTACAGAAGCCTTATTGCACTACCTGCTCCAGCATGTCAGCGGACCGCTGAGCTTTTTTCGCCCGCGCGTGATGATTAGTGTTCCCTACGGGGTTACCAGCGTTGAATCGCGCGCGGTCCACGAGGCAGTGCTGCAGGCGGGCAGCCGGGATGCTTATCTTATCCAGCAACCTCTGGCGGCGGCATTGGGTGTGGATTTACCGATCGGTTCGCCTTCCGGGAACATGGTCATATGTATGGGCGGTGGTGCCACACAGGTGGCTGTAATTTCTATGTATGGAATCGTCGCCGCTGAGACAATGCGTTCCGGTGGCCTCCTACTGGACGAGGCCATAGTCACTTATGTGCGCAGAAAATACGGAGTTATCATTGGCCCGGCTACGGCAGAACAGTTGAAGATCAAGATTGGTGCGGCTGTTCCGCAGGATAAAGAGGACAGCCTGGAAGTGCAAGGGCAGGACCAAGTCAGCGGTCTGCCGCGCCCGGTTACCCTGACCACCGGCGAAGTGGTTGAGGCGCTCCAGGATCCCCTTAAGCGTGTGGTCGAGACCTGCCGCCTTGTGCTCGAAAAGACTCCGCCTGAACTGGTGTCGGATATTATTGACCGGGGTGTTGCTATCTGCGGCGGCGGAGCACTGCTGCGGGGCGTCGATAAATTACTCACAAAAGCGCTCGGAATCCCGGCTTATCTTGTGGACAACCCGACAACCTGTGTAGTGGAGGGGGCAGTCAAGGCGCTGGGAATGTACTCAATCCTGAAGCGCAATCTACCGCCAGTTTAAACAAAAGACTGGGCTCGCCCCGATCCTTTCTTAATGCAACCAGGGGATTTTTTTTGTAAACACCTCTCAATTTCCTAAAAAAAGGGTGATTGGGTTAGCGCGCAGCCAGCGCCTAAGCGTACGTTATCCCCATTCTGAATGTGCTCCTCAATTTTATTCATAGGGTGGTTGGCCTTATCCCCCCGAATGAACGTTGCAGGACTTAAAATCCAACCGGACGCGGCGCCCCAGCCGGACCAGGAGAATACCAATGAACTGTGCCAGAAAAGATCCGGCGCTGGGAACAAGCCAGAAGGTGCAGCTGGTTCCTGAGACCGGCTCAGCTCCTTTAGGTTGGCCTTTTTCCCGAGGTGATGTATTTCACCAATTCCGCCACGACCGATGGGACCAGCAGCAGCGGCAGGACGATTTCCCATTGCCGCCAGCCGAGCGGTACCGTGTTGAAAACGTTGTTCAATCCGGGAATATAAACCACGCCCAGCAGCAGTGCCATGGATGACAGGAAGGCCAGATTCATATTTCGGTTATTGAAAACACCAATTTTAAACAGAGGATAGCGCTCCGAGCGGGAGGTGAAAGCCCGGAAAAGCTCGGAAGCGGACAGGGTCACAAAGGCCATGGTCTCAGCTGCTTCGATGTGCGTGGGGAACCATATTAAACCGATGAAATAAGCTGCCAACGAAACCGAAGCGATCGCAATGGTTTGTGTGAGAATGCCAACCTGCATGAACCGGTTGATGATGGGTTCCCTGGGTGGTCGGGGTGGCTGGGACATAATATCTGGGTCGCCTTTCTCCGTTCCGAGCGCCAGTGCAGGTGCGCCGTCGGTAACCAGGTTAAGCCATAGCAATTGTATGGCCGTTAATGGAGAGTTTTTAGTGATCAGCGTCCCCAGGAAGATGATCAGGATCTCGGCGATGTTGCAGGAGAGCAGGTAATAGACGAATTTGCGGATATTGCTGTAGATTACGCGCCCCTGCTCGACCGCCTCCACAATGCTAGCATAGTTGTCGTCTGTCAACACCATGTCGGCGGTTTCCTTGGCCACGTCCGTGCCGGTGATACCCATGGCTACGCCTATATTGGCTCGCTTGATGGCGGGGGCATCGTTGACACCGTCACCGGTCATGGCGACCACTTCTCCATTGGCCTGGAGAGCATCCACGATGCGCATCTTATGTTCGGGAGAAACACGGGCAAAGACGTCCACCTGCTCGATCTCGTTTTTCAGGATGTCGTCGCTCATCCGGTCCAGGTCCGCGCCGGTCAGGACCGCGTGACCGGGTCGCAACAGCCCGATTTCCTGGGCAACCGCCCGGGCGGTGTTTGGATAATCGCCGGTGATCATGATTGTGCGGATGCCTGCATGTGCGGCCTTTTCCATAGAGTTTTTGACTTCGCTGCGGGGTGGATCAATCATCCCGACCAGGCCCACAAAGACCAGATCCTTTTCCAGAATCTCCACGGCAACGCTCTCGGCCCGGGGGGCCTCTTCCACCACCCGGTAGGCCAGGCCCAACACGCGCAGGGCCGCCTCGGTCATGGCGTCGTTTGCGTCCAGGACGCGTTGCCGGGTGGCCGCGTTCATTTGCTGGGTTTTGTCTTCCATTGTCTGATAGGATGTGCACAGGTCGAGGATCAGGTCGGGAGCGCCTTTGACTGCAATCACATCCCAACCGCGCAATTTGCCATCCTTGAATGGAGACACGTCTTTTGGGTCGGGCTTCGTGATATCGTGAATGGTGACCATGCGTTTGCGTTCCGAGTCAAAAGGGACCTCGTCTTGACGCGGATAGGCTTTGTGTAGATCGACGTGGTAGGCGTCCGCCTTGGCGGCCGCGATCAGCAGTGCGCCTTCGGTCGGGTCGCCCACGATCCGGTAGGATGGATCGTCACCCTCGACCACTTCGAGCTGCGCGTCATTGTTGAGGGCGCCCACCCAGAGAGCGGTCTCGACGCCCGGGTATTTATGCAGATCGATGGTTTTGCTGCCCACCTGGAATTCACCCTGACGGGAGTACCCCGAACCGGTTACGTTGATGAACTCCCCATCCACCCAGACTCGCGTGACCGTCATTTCATTCTGGGTCAGTGTGCCAGTCTTGTCGGAACAAATGACAGTAGCCGAACCGAGGGTTTCCACCGAGGAGAGCCGCCGAATCAGGGCATGCCGGTGGATCATCTCGCGCATCCCCAGCGCCAGACTGATGGTTACCACTGCGGGCAAACCTTCCGGTACAGCTGCGATGGCCAGGCTGACGGCAATGATGAAAAAATCCACCAGTTCGGTTTTTGCGGCTTTGAGGTAAACCAGGAAACCACCCCCGGCAGCCGTCAACAAGCCGAGGTTGGTATTTTCAATGACCGCGACGATAAAGACGATCGCACAAACTGCCAGCGCTCCCCAACCTAGGGTCCTGCCCAGCTGGTCCAGACGTTTCTGTAGTGGGGTTTCCTCCTGGTCCACGCCTTCGAGCATCCTGGCGATCAAGCCGAGTTGCGAGCGCATGCCGGTCCCGATGACTACACCGTGCCCTCTCCCGTAAGTAACCATCGTTCCCATGAAAGTGGTATTTTTACGATCGCCCAATGGGACGTTTTTTTCTAATATCATGGCCGCGTTCTTCTGGGCCGGGTGGCTTTCACCGGTCAGCGCGGCCTCCTCCACTTGAAGATTAACCGCTTCCATCAGGCGTACATCTGCCGGGACATGGTTGCCGGCCTCCAGGTAAACGATATCACCCGGTACCAGCTCGCGCGAAGTAACCGTGACATGATGCCCGTCGCGCAACACACGTGCTTCCGGGGAGGCTAGGTTCTTCAAGGCTGCCAGGGCCTGCTCGGCACGCCTTTCCTGAATGATGCCCAGGATGGCGTTCAACAGGACGATGGTGATGATGGCAGATGCATCCACCCACTCACCGAGCATCGCCGAGACCACCGCTGCCACGATGAGCAGCATGACTATGAAATTGTTGAACTGTTCCCAGAGCAGTTTCAGAAAACCCGGGCGGGGCGCTTCGGTTAACTGATTGAAGCCATATTGGTCCTGTCGTCTGGTGACTTCGGAACTGGTCAGCCCATTTTTGCGTACTTCGAGATGCTCGAGCACCTCTTTTGCTGAAAGGGCATGCCAGTCTTCGTTTGGGAGCGGGGCAGGAAATTCATTTTTCTGGGAAGAGGTTTTCTTCGTCAAGCAAACTGCTCCTTTGTTTGTATGCTTTTTGTCTGGAAAAATTTCAGGCTTTTTCGATCTCGATACATGTGCCGGGTGGGATGACAGCATCCTTTGGGATGACAACAATACCATCCTGGACGGTCCAGTTTGCGGTGTTGATTTCTGTACCAGCCGGGAACGGGTGGATGACCACACCTGCGCCAATGCGGGTATTCTTGTCAATAATGGCACCTTCTATGTGGCAGTTCGGGCCGATACCGATCGGCGGCTGCGCAGGGTGCTCGGAGGAGTAGTAATCAGCACCCATGATGACACTATCCTTGATGACCGTCCCGGAGGAGATCACGCTGCGTACGCCGATAACCGAGTGGGTGATCTCGGCCTTCTGGATGCGGCAGCCTTCGGCCAGGAGCACATCTTTCAGCAGACTATCCTCCACTGTGGAACCGGGCAGGAGCCGGGAGTGTGTGTAGATTGGGTTCTTGGTATCATAAAAATTGAAGGCAGGGCTGGCAGTCGCCAGATCCAGGTTGGTTTCGTAGAAGGAGCGGATGGTACCAATGTCGCGCCAGTAGCCGTCAAAATCATAGCCGCAGACGGTGGAATTCTTGATGGCATACGGGATGACATCTCCGCCGAAATCATCAAAACCGGGGTTCTCGGTTAGCAGATTTATCAAGGTTTCTGTTTTGAAAAAATAGATGCCCATCGAGCAGAGGAAGGGACGCTGCTCGTCGGCTCGGCTGACGAATTTGGACAATGTATCGGGGTCTTGGGGTTTTTCGACGAAATCGGTGATACCGCCATCCTGGTTTCGTTTAAGGATACCCAGGCTGGGAGCGTCTGCGCGCCTGACCGGTTGGACGGCTACCGTGATATCTGCATCATGCTCCCAATGGTATTGGGCCATTGGGCCGTAATCCATGCGATAGAGGTGATCCCCGCTCAGGATGAGCGTGTATTTGGCCCGGGATGAATGAATTTGGAATATCTGTTTGCGTACCGCGTCCGCATTTCCCTGGTACCAATCGGTGGATTCGGGGGTTTGCTCGGCCGCCAGGATCTCGACAAAACCGGTGTGGAAGGTGTCAAAGTTGTAGGTTTGGGTGATGTGACGGTGAAGGGAGTGTGAGTTGAACTGGGTAAGCACGTCAATCCGATAGATGCCGGAGTTGATGCAGTTACTAATGGGAATATCAATAAGCCGGTATTTTCCGGCAATTGGTACGGCCGGTTTCGAGCGGAGTTTATTCAATGGATAGAGGCGTGAACCGCGCCCCCCGGCTAGGATGAGGGCCAATATATCATTCAATCCAGGCATGGTTATTCCTCCGGGTTAATGAATTGGTTCAGGCAGGTTCTACTCTATTTTATCGCATCTGTCCGTAATAATACTTGACAGACGCTTGTAGTCTTGTCCAGAATAAAAATCGCGGGATCACCTGGATGGCGGTCTCGCGAAGGATCGAAAGTCCCCGACAAGAGGACTTTTTGTTGATATAATGCCGAAGGTGGGAATTGAACCCACAATCCCGTAAGGGAACACGAGTTTGAGTCGTGCGCGTCTGCCAGTTCCGCCACTCCGGCTAACGCCCAGATTTTACCACATCTAAAAAGGATAATGATGAAATTAGGAATTATCGGCTTTCCCCAATCCGGCAAGACAACCATTTTCAACGCCCTGACACGCGGCAATGCACCAACCACTGCCTCGGCGGGACGCATCGAAATTCACACCGCAGTGGTGGATGTCCCAGACGCGCGCGTGGATAAACTTTCGGCCATGTTCAAGCCGAACAAAACCATTTATGCCAAAGTGACCTACGCCGATATCGCCGGGCTGGATAGCGGCGCGGCCAAGTCTGGGTTCCCCGGCGCGCTGCTGAACCAGTTGGCGCAAATGGAGGGACTGATCCATGTGGTGCGCTGTTTTAGGGATGATAATGTGCCTCTTCCCTCCGGTAGCGTGGACCCTGGACGCGATATTACCTCAATGAACGGGGAACTCCTGCTCAATGACCTGATTGCTGTCGAGCGTAAATTGGAACGGCTGGTTGAAGAACGCAAAAAAGGCGGCACAGACAAGGTGTTGAATGAACGCCAGACGGCGCTTTTCACCCGCCTGCATGAAGTCCTTTCCGCCGAGAAACCCTTGCGCGGGGTGGAGATTTCAAATGAGGAGGAGAAATTCCTTTCCGGATTTGGATTGCTGACGCGCAAACCCATCCTGGTGCTGTTGAATTTGGGGGAGGGTCAGGCTGCCCCGGATATCAAGATTGATACCCCGATTGTCGCTTTGCAGGGCAAATTGGAGATGGAAATCGCCCAACTTCCGCTGGATGACGCAACGGTCTTTATGGCGGAATATGGCATCACCGAATTGTCGCTAAACCGCATGGTCAGCATTTCATATGACTTGCTTGACCAGCAGTCCTTTTTCACCGTTGGCGAAGATGAGGTACGGGCCTGGACGACCCGCCGGCATGCCACGGCGGTTGAAGCAGCCGGTGAAATCCATACGGACCTGGCGCATGGTTTTGTGCGAGCCGAGGTGGTGGCATATCAGGATTTGATCGATTTAGGCGGTATGACCGAGGCCAAGGCCAAGGGCAAACTGCGGCTGGAAGGCAGGGAATATATCGTCAAAGACGGCGATATCGTGCACATCCGTTCGAGCCTGTAGCTATTTCAGGCCTCGTATTCCCCTGCTTCCTCCTCCAGAGTTGAAACCGGCTCTTCCTCCGGTTTGCGATCCAACATTTGCATGGACAGAGCCACAACTTTGGTGAAATATTTGGTCTCGCCGCTTTTATCATCAAACTTATCGGTCCTCAAGCGGCCTTCCAGGAAAACCAGTTTGCCTTTATGCAGGTATTGCTGGCAAATTTCGCCCAGCCGTCCCCAGGCTTCGATATTGACCCATTCGGTGTGTTCCTTGGTTTCTCCCTCTGCAGATTTCCAGCGGTCGCTGACTGCCAGGCTGAATTGGGTCACCTTCTTACCGGTGGGTGTGGCGCGGCTCTCGGGATCTTTGCCGAGACGGCCAATCAACTGTACGCGATTTAGAGCAGGCATTTCTTATTCTCTTTTCCCTGAAGAAATGATGGTTGGGGGATGGCCCTTTCAAGGGAATTCCCATTGCCCGGAAGAAATGATTAATATTAGTGTAGCGAAAAAAGAAGAATTGTCAATAGGGACAAAAAGGGAAATTCCATGCAAACGGTAACGACTTTTGCAGATTTACGAGCGGCGCGGCGAACCTTATCCGGTATGGTTGGCTTCGTTCCCACCATGGGTTATTTGCACACCGGGCACATATCCCTGGCACTGCGCGCAGGCTCAGAATGTGCCAGCGTGGTTGCGAGTATCTTTGTCAACCCGACCCAGTTTGGGCCGAACGAAGACCTGGCAAAATATCCGCGTGACCTGCCACGTGACCTGGCCCAACTGGAAGCCGCCGGCGTGGAGTTGGTCTGGACGCCCACGCCGGAGGAAATGTACCTGCCCGGGTTCCAGACATGGGTTGCCGTGGAAGGCCTGACGCGCCCGCTGGAGGGAGAAGCCCGCCCGGGACATTTCAGGGGCGTGACGACCATCGTAACCAAACTGTTCAACGCGGTCGGGCCGGATAAAGCCTATTTTGGCCAGAAGGATGCCCAGCAGGCAGCCGTCATCCGGCAGATGGTGAAGGACCTGAATTTCCCGATCGACATTGTAGTCTGCCCCATCGTGCGCGAGCCGGATGGGCTGGCCTTGTCAAGCCGGAATATCTATCTTAACCCTGAAGAACGCCAGGCCGCGACCGTGCTCTTCCTCTCCCTGAATGCGGCTAGATCTGCCTATGATTCCGGCGAACGCGCAGCCGATAAACTACGCTCACTGGTGCGCGAAAAAGTCGCTAGCGAGCCGCTGGCGCGCCTGCAATATGTCTCCTGTGCGGATTACGATACACTGGAGGAACTGGAAACGGTCCGCCGCAAGGCCCTGCTCTCGATGGCGGTGTATTTTGGGAAAACCCGGCTGATCGATAATTTTGTGCTTGAATAAACAAGAACCCGGTTCTTTTGAAGAACCGGATTCTTTTCATTCCAGGGGCAACTAGCCTTTCAGCGCAGACCAGAGTATGCCCGGCAGGTATCTCCACTTAGGATCCATGGTGATTTTTGCAACCCCGCGCGTTGTGATGTGGGCGGTTTTGTTGGTGAGGAACCAGGGCGGCTTGGGCAGGAAGGCTGGGTCGCCGTGCAGCCAGGTGCGCGGGAACGGATAGAAAGAACCGCGCACCACGGTCCGCTCAGGTTTGTCGAACATGAAGGAATTTCCTACTATACCAAACCCGCTTTGGATGGCATCGATGGTGGAACCGGGGAAAGCGCCCCAGGTGGCCTGCACAAGCAGGAAGGCAGAGGCGTTCCAGATGTTAATGCCGATTGCTCCATAGTGTAAAGCGGTCAGGGCGGCTTCGAAATCCGGGCCGAGTTGTTTCATTGTTTTTGGGTGGATGAGGATGGTCGCGCCCAGGGTGCCATACAGTTTCTCGTTGCAGAACCGGACCGCGTTGTGCAAAAAGTCGGCGTTATTCTTCCCGGGCAGGTCGATCTGGGCCAGCACCGGGCTGAATAATTCCTGCTGGAAACATAGTTCCTCCCCGGCCTGCGGGTCTAAACCAAGTATGAGGGTACGCGGCACATCGCCCGAAAATAATTCAGCCTCCGGGTGGATTCTTACGGCCTCGTTAGCGCGTTCAGCAGTGCCGGGGTAATAGGATGGGCGGGCTGGCAATTCCTGCATCAGCTGGCGGACCGCCTCGAGGAACTCATTATGCTGCTCCCAGCTTTCAGACATGACCAATACCTGCGAGGCCACACAATTGCAGCCGGCGTTTTGCAGCTTCATCGTGGCCACGTTCTCAGCCTGGTAGCGGATATCGGCTTTTGTCCACTTGCCCGGGACAATGATCGTGGGGGTGACACCCCCCAATTCCCCTGTAAAAGGCTTTTTTAGAAAAGGCTGGTTCTGGCGCTTGCGCTCTGCGCCTTCCGGGCCGCTGCCGAACAGGATGGCCTGATAGGTGTGGACACCACCGGTCATGTGAATCTCATCCACACCGGGGTGGTGGACCAGGTAATTCCCCACCTCCCCGCCGCCATAGGAGAAGCGCAGGTAGCCAGCTTGGACAAAGGGGGCAAAGATATCTTCGAAGATTGGTCCGAGGTAATCATTGATCGGGCTCATTTTCAGGATCACCACGTGTCCCAGGCTGTAGAGCCGGTACAGCAGATCGCGCGGCGGAATGCCGGCCACGTTGCCTGCACCCAATATAAGAGCAACTTTTCCCGACGGTTTTTTTTGTTGGTAAAAAGCCGCCATACTTCCGGTCAGATTGGCCTGTGTCACGCCGGGCTGCATCCAGATTTCGGCAGTTATGCCATTCAGCATTATTTTGTCGAGGATGGTATTGGGGAACACCCGGGCTGCCAGCTGTCCATTGGGGAGATTGTGGATTTTTTTGGGCATGAGCATCCGGCCGTGTTCCAAAGCGCCCAGGGTGTCGATGTAGCCGTTGATCCCTTCAGCCAACGTCCATGGACCGCCCGTCCATTCCTCGCCTTCTTCCGGGGCATGCATTTGCATCTGTTTTCCCCGCACGGAGGCCTCCACCCAGGCCTGGCTTTTTTCTGCCAACCGCCGGCGGATTTCTTCTAGCAGGGCAATTTTTTCCGGGATTGGCAGGCAGGCCCATTGGTCCTTGTGGTCTTGTAGTACCTGTATGGATTGATCCAGATTGACAGTATCCATTAAATCCTTTTCCTGTTTCCTTATTAACCTTTATATTCCGCGTGCCCTTTTTGACAAAAAATATATATGCATTGCATTATTCTGGAGAATCATTTTTACAACACCATCAGGCCAGTAATGTTGCGCATGCATAAAATCTGACCTGATTGCATTCCGAAGGGTGAAATCCGGTTTGCTGGTAAAAAGGAAGTCCGAAGTCTCCAGGCTTCGGACTCCTGACATGCCAGATTACAAAAAAATGTGGCCAGATAAGGCACAAAGAGGGATTAATACACTTGCCAGTGCAGGACGCTGTCCAGCGGGCGCTTCTCGATGGTTGGCCATTCCGCCGGCACCCCCACCGGAACCAGGGCCAGCAATCGTTTACCTTTGGGAATATACAGGAGGGTTTTAAATTGTTCTTCACGAGGCAAGGCATCCCCTTCCACCCAGCAGGAGCCATACCCCAGGGCGGTGCTGGCAATCAGCATGTTCTGGATTGCGGCGGAACCATCCTCCAGCCACCAGCGGGAGTATGGATCGACTACCACGGCGATGATTGCTCCGGCCTTTCTCATCCATTTTCCAACCACAGTAAGCTGTTCGATCATGGCCTGGTCCGTGACCACGATGAAATCCCAGGGTTGGCGGTTGCTGCCCGTGGCAGCCAACCTGCCGGCATCCACGATCTTCTCCAGATGCTCGCGCGGGATGATATCGCCGGTGAACTTCCGAACGCTCCTGCGTTTCTGAATGGCTTCGAATGCTTCCATGCGATCTCCTGACCCGGACAAGCCGGAACGAAAATGGGTTTACCGAAAAGAACACAAATCGACATATAGAAAAAGAATAAAACCCTTCCTCCTCTTAATATTTATAGTAAGAAGGGAATTATTCTTCCTGCCTCTTATGGGAAAACAGTCGACTTTGACATGTGCTGGAGAATATGTCCGGTATTAAAACAGCTTCTGTACTCAATTTGACAATTTGCTCGCAGAGAACCAAAGTGCCATGTCCCGTCTATATGGTTGTTGGGCAGAGTCTCTAAGTGCCAGCCCGGGTTGGCAAACGCGAACAGCTTTATTCCAAATGAATGACTTCCAATTCAGGCCAATGCCTGGCTAATCGCTCGGCTACCAGGCTGCGATGGCAATGTTCAGGTGTGGCCTCACTGCAAAGCAGGCAACCTGTGGCGGATTCAAATATGGATCGATCCAATTCAGCCGGGATATTTCTTTCATCCATCAGCGCTTCGAAGCGCCCTGCGTAGCGCACCCAATTTCACACAAGTAATAATCCTGTCAAGGCTGCGAACATTACTGGGCATAAAGAGATAGGTATGTTTCTGCAATCAATGGTATTTCTTGATATAAAAGACGAGCCGACCGGTTAGGAACCGATCCGG
>JBEKEB010000066.1:0-18685 GCA_050014055.1 Anaerolineales bacterium
ATTAGTGTAGCATAAAATAATAACATCTGCTGGAATTTATTATAAATACTCCAAAATGGCTTCTAAGTGGCGGCTTCCGTGTGCATACCGCAGGACTGCCTAGGGAAGTTGATTTACTGTTATCGAAAATCACTGATACTTGCGGCCGATCGCTAAAAGGGTAATATCGTCGTAATTGGGTGCCTCTTTGACCCATTCAACCAGGGTGCTTTGCAAGTGATCCAACAGGCCTACCGCATTAGCAGGGGCTGAACCGATCGCCGTTCTCAATTGCTCCAATTCATATGATTTGTTCGTCGGGCTATTGGCATCGGTAACTCCATCTGTGAAAGCTACCAGGCTGTCACCGGGTGCTAAATCCAGATAAATATCCTCATAAATTGCTTCGAGGCTTACCCCCAGGGCAATCCCCTTGCCGGCCAGTTTTTCGACCTGCCCGGAGGCCTTCCGAAGGAAGGGCGGGGGATGGCCGGCAATGGCGTAACTAAAACGGGCATTTGCGGGATCGAGAACTGCATAAAATGAGGTAACGAACTGCATATCCATATCCTGCCTGCAGAGTGCCTGATTAACCTGGGCCAATAAAGCGGCCGGGGAAGATTCGTTCTCCACTCGGTCGCGGATCAACCCATGTGTCATGGCCATGCGCATTGCCGCTGGAGCGCCCTTTCCGCATACATCTGCGATGATAAACCCCCAGCGTCCCTCGGGCAGCTTAAAAACATTGTAATAATCTCCGGATGTCTCATGGGCAGGTTGCCAGAAGGCTGCCAGGCTGTAACCATTAATCTCCGGCAGTACATCCGGAAATAGGCTGACCTGTATATTGCGCGCCATTTCGAGTTCCTGCTCCACCCGGCTATGTTCGACCTGTATGAGGTCATATAAATGGGCCCGCTCAAGGGCTGAGCCCAGCTGTTTGGCGCCAGCAGTCAGGAACTGCAAATCGGAAGCCGAGAGCAATTGCCAATCATCTGCCGCGAAATTCATCACTCCGATGGTTTGTTTGTTAAGCCTGATTGGCACACTGGCATGGAACATCAGGCCGCCATTTTTTCCTTTCCCTTCCATGGAATCGCGCAGGCGGCTGCATTCAACCACATTGACCCCTCGCTTCAATTGACCTGTACGCAGTAATTGTTGGCAGTGACATTCCGGAGGTCGGGTAAGGTAGTAACGATTGGACTTCTCCAGGCTGGGGGGCAGGTTGCGGGCAGCAGCCAGAACAAAGCCATGTTCAGGAGGCGGATCAGGCGCCCGACCCAGGAGTCCACTGTCAGACTTAAGCGCTATCCAGGCGGTATTCAGAGTCATCACTCCAAGCATGGTCTCCAGAGTGGAATCGAGCAGGGAATGTACATCAGGTGCCAGGTTGGTGGACTCGGCCAGGCGGTTGAGGGCTCGCAGGCGGGCTATCTCGCGTTCATCGGGCAGGCCCTGGAAGGCATCATGCTTGAGCCACATATGCTTAAGCCCAAAGAATTGCCGCTTCAGGTTGAATTTTTCGAAGGGGCTTTCTACAATCCGCCCATTGGCTTTGAGCCAGCTATAGAAATGCTCCAGGGAAGAGGCAATCCTGTGTAAAACCAGTCTGTTGCAGCCTCTGATACGACAATCCAACAAATAGGTGCGTATGGCAACATCATCGGAGGCCTGGGGATTGAAAGGATATTCCCCCTGGTTTGTCTCCCATTTGATGTAATCCAACACATCCTGTAGAATTGCCTTTTCCTTATGGCTGGTTGATGCGGAATAATGTTCTAGAAGATCCATTTCTGCTCACTTGCCGTTACCAATAATTAACCGATTATGCTTGCGCAATGCCACCCCTGGCTTTATAAAGTTCCCGGGAATTTCAACCATGACCAGATGAACATCTTCCACGGCTGTCAGGGTTAATCCACATTCATCCCAAATCTTGAGGGCGTCGCCGGAATTCAAGGACGTCTTATTTACCCTTAGCGCACCTTCCAAACATGTCAAATAGACCTTTCGTCCGGTGAGCTGATCCAACCCAAGCTGCCTGCCCGCCTGGATTTCAGAGACAAATATATTCGTGTCCTGGTTGATCCGGGTCACATTTTCAATTGGTTGCCCTGATGCGATCTGCAGAACCTTGTTAAGACGATCAGATTGATTGAAATGAGTGGAATGATAATGGGGTGACAACCCTTTGGAATTCGGACGTATCCAGATTTGGATGAATCGTAAAGGTCTGTCACAGCTGTGATTCCTTTCACTATGAGTAATTCCGGAACCGGCGCAGGTGTACTGCATATCTCCTCGCTTGATGATTTCTTTGTTCCCCAGGCTGTCCTCGTGGACAAGTTCCCCGTCCACGCAATAAGAAATGATTTCTATCTCCTTATGCGAGTGCGTTTCAAACCCTGAACCGGGTTGCAAAGTGAAATCATTAAACGTTATCAGGTCCCCAAAGGAGCTATTTTCAGGGTCCTTGTAGTCAGCAAAAGAAAAATGGAAGCGTCCAACATGCCAACCATAATCTCCGCGGTAAATTTGCCTTGCAGGAACCTTGGATAGCATTCTCTCCTGATGCACGAACGCAATAACAGGGTGAAATCAAAGCATAGCAGACTAAATTGGATAAGTCAAGTCTAAATTGTGGTTTATTGCCCATGCCTTTGGTACCCCCCAGATATGGGTAAGATATCTACAATTTGGTTATAAATTGTAGGTCACGCTTCAAGCGTGACCTACATAATCATCCGGCATAATCATCCGGCAGCTTCAAGCGTGACCTGCATAATCCTCCGGCAGCCAGCAGCACAGCACCAACTCACGGGCCGCCTTGACTTCATCCATGCGGCCGAAGGGTGTCTTGTGCGGGGCTTCCTTGAGCAGAACCGGCTGGCTCCTGGCTTCTTCGGCAATCTTGAGCAATGCCTTCACGAAAGCATCCAGGGTATCCTTGTTCTCGGTCTCGGTTGGCTCGATCATCAGAGCTTCGTGGACAATGAGCGGGAAGTAATTGGTGGGTGGGTGGAAATCGTAATCCATCAGGCGTTTGGCGATATCCAGAGCGCGGATCCCCGGGGCATCCCCCCACTGGCCTTCTGCCACGAACTCGTGCATGCAAATGCGGTCGAATGGGACGGTGTAGGTTTTATCCAGGCAAACCCTGACATAGTTGGCATTCAAAACGGCGTATTCAGAGATCTGTCGCAGCCCTTCCGCGCCATGCATGACGATGTAGGTATAGGCCCGCACGAACATGCCAAAATGACCATTAAAAGCCTTGACCCGCCCGATGCTCTTTTCAGGGTGGATGAAACCAAACACCGCGGGCTTGTCATCCTGGCCTTCTTCGACCACCCCGATAACCGGGCTGGGCAGGAAGTCTGCCAATTGTTTCGAGACACCCACCGGCCCCGAGCCTGGACCGCCGCCTCCGTGTGGTGTGGAAAAGGTTTTATGCAAGTTGATATGCATCACATCGAAACCCAGGTCGCCGGGGCGGACAATCCCGAGCAAGGCGTTCAGGTTGGCGCCATCGCCGTAGACCAACCCGCCGCATGCGTGGATGATCTGGATGATTTCTTCGAGATGTTCGTCAAATAGCCCAAGTGTGTTCGGGTTGGTCAGCATCAGCCCGACGACCGTCTCATCACAAGCGGCCTTCAGGGCAGCCAGGTCCACATTTCCGCGTTCATCTGATGGTATTTGCACCACTTCCAGGTTGCTCATCGCGGAGGAGGCCGGATTGGTACCATGAGCCGAATCAGGAATCAGCATCTTTGTGCGTTTCGTATCGCCGCGTGCGTTGTGGTAGGCGCGCATCATAAGCACACCAGTGAATTCGCCATGGGCGCCTGCGGCGGGCTGGAGGGTCATGGCGGCGAAACCGGTGATTTCCTTAAGCCATTCCTGTAACTGGTACATCAGCGCCAGGTTGCCCTGCACAGTCACAACAGGCTGGAGCGGATGAGTAAAGAGGAATCCGGGCAGGCGGGCGGTATCTTCATTAATCTTCGGGTTGTATTTCATCGTGCAGGAACCAAGAGGATAGAAACCGTCATCCACGCTGTAATTGTATTTAGACAGCTTCACGTAGTGGCGGATAACATCTACTTCGGCTAGTTCAGGCAAAAGCAGCTCCTTGCGGAGCAAGTTCTTAGGCAGATTAGTGTGCGGCATGTCCGGAGCTGGAAAAGTGACGCCGGTTCGCCCAGGGGAGGAAAGTTCATAAATATTTGGTTCGATTGTGATTGCAGGTGCTTCAGGCATGGGCCACCTCCGCCAACACTTCCGCCAGGGCGTCGATCTCCTCACTGGTGTTCATCTCGGTAACAGCGAGCAGCATGTGGTTCTTAAGCGCAGGGTAATCCTGGCCTAGGTCATACCCACCCAGGAAACCGTGTTCGAGCAAATGTGCATTGATCTCAGCCACTGGTTTTGGGCAGCAGACCGGGAATTCGTGGAAATATGGCGCATCGCTGCACAGCGAGTACCCCGGGAGGCTGGAGATCTTTTCAGCAGTGTAATGAGCTTTGGAATAACAAAGATCGGCCACCTGGCGTAGACCGGTTGGCCCAAGCAAGCTCAGGTACACGGCGGCAGCCAGAGCCAGGAGACCCTCGTTGGTGCAAATGTTGGAAGTGGCACGTTCACGTTTTATATGCTGTTCACGGGCGGTCAGTGTAAGTACATAAGCACGCTGCCCGCGGGTATCGACTGTCTCGCCAACCAGTCGACCGGCCATCTTGTGAATGAATTGTTTGCGGGTGGCAAAGAAGCCCAGGTATGGTCCGCCATAGGAGAGTGGTATTCCCAATGGTTGGCCCTCACCGACAACGATATCCGCTCCCATTTCGCCGGGAGTCTTCAGCAAGCCCAGAGCGATCGGATTGGCAGCCACACAGACCAGGGCGCCCATCTTGTGGGCCGTCTCGATAAGCTGAGCATAATCGTAGATACGTCCGAAGAAATCGGGGTATTGTACGACCACCAGTGCCGTTTCACCATCGATCAGTGGGATCAGGCTTTCAGGACCGCTTTCTGAGAACCGTTCACTATTAACAACTTTAGGATTGTCGCCGACCAGTTCCATTTGCATATCCTGAACGTATGTGCGCAGCGTCAGGCGATATTGCGGATGGATTGCTGGAGATATGACAACTTTTTTCCGCTTTCCGTGGAATTGGGCATTGGCCAACCCGACGGCTTCAGCCACGGCGGTGGCGCCATCATAGTGCGAGGCGTTCGAAACTTCCATCCCGGTTAACGCGACGATGAGCGACTGGTATTCGAAGATGCTTTGCAGCGTGCCCTGTGAGATTTCCGGCTGGTAGGGGGTATAAGCGGTGTAGAACTCGCTGCGCTGCAGGATATGGTCCACTGCGGCAGGGATGTAATGGTTGTACGCTCCCGCGCCGAGGAAGCAGACCAGGTCGGTGCGGACATTTTCATTGCCGAGGGACAGTTCGCCGAGTTCTGCGGCGGCCTCCATTTCGGTCAACGCTTGCGGGAGACGCAGGGTCGGAAAACGATGCTTCTTGGGGACATCTTTGAACAGATCTTCGAGGGATTTCACCCCGATGGTTTCCAGCATGGTGTCCCGTTCATGAGGACTGTGGGGTATGTAGGTCATATGATTGCCTTTTCGACCAGCCTTCAGCAGGTTTTCTGCCTGAAGCTGATAGCGGATAGCTGAATACTAATGAGCCCGTTCTTCGCAAAACTTGGTATAGGCGGTTGCGTCCATCAAACCGGACACATCCCCGCCCTCGACCTGAACCATCCAACCCTTGCCATATGGGTCGCTGTTCAACAGCTCGGGATTATCAGCCAAACCGTCGTTGACGACCGCCACCTTTGCGCTGACCGGGGCGTAGGTCTCCGCCGCGGCTTTAACGGATTCGACCGAGGCCATTTGCTTGCCAGCCTGGACCATCTCGCCAGCCGCCACAATGATTTCCACAAAAACGATATCCGAAAGCTGGCTTTGAGCGAAATCGGTCAATCCGGATTTATGTGTGGCCGGATCGAACCATTCATCGGTTTTGGTATATTTTAGATTGGCAGGTATATTCATCATCCATCTCCATTTTAGGTTGATTTGGCGAAACAAAAAAGGGCGCACGTAAATAATATGTGCGCCCTCTGTTACAGACCTGAGAGATTCTCCTGAGGTGTAGGCCTTGACACCGGATGGCGTCTAAGAGAACAGGCCTCAGCCCAAGGATTGCCCCATCGGTGTCCCATACGGAATGTCATTCCGCAGGGAACTTTCCAGAGAAAGAGGCAACAGGGTCCTTTTTGCCTGAGAGTTTCATCCGGACTTGCCAGTGCCGGATTTGCACCTTCGGCGCCCCGCGTCATATACTCTGCTCCATACGGGGTCTCTTCCCTGTTGTCTTTAATTTATTGTTATGCGTTGCATTGTACGAGCAAGGCGGATAGAAGTCAAGGTAATATTGCTTAAGTGGCAGGGCACCATAAGTTCAGGTGACTGTCACTGGGCGGCGCAGTTATGTTGTTCCAAATGGTATTTCCACCCAATTTCATCACACCGATCGGCGAATTGCCTCATTGACCGGTCAATGTGCTGCGAACCCAGTCACCCACCAGCCAGTACTTGAAATCCTGGTCCTGGTTGACCTGGATCGCCCCGATAATTCCATAGATGAACGCACCCACCGGCAGGAATACAAGAACCAGGGTCAGAACAATTGCGATCGGGATCAGGATAATACCGATTAAGATTGCCGAGAGAACTCCCACGGTTGCCCACATTGCGCCGATTAACAGGCCTCCACCATACCACCAGATCAATTGGAAGATCATCGCTTGCAGGGCATGGTAGGCAACCTTACGCGAGCGATCCTTATAGATCAAATAAATAACTAACGCCGCAATCGGACCGGCAAAACCGGTAACCAGGTTGAGCAGGACAGTCAGATGGGCCAGCAAGCTCCAGGTGCGTTCTTCAGCCGGCGTAAGCGGTTGGGCCGGGAAAGGTCGCGCTTGTGTGACGGTTAAAGCGGGGTTTGGGATATCAATAGTCATGGTTTTCTCCTCGAGGAATGGAATTCATATTGAGACTATCCATATAACGAAATCCCATAAATAACGTTGCAACATTAACCAAAAAAGCCCGCCGCGAGGCAGGCTTTTTGAATCGTTTATTACAAGGTATATATCAGGCCCAGTTCTGTTTCTTAACAAAATTAGTGATCCAAGGGAGTTTAATGTAATTTCCTTGGTATGCCTTAATTCCGAGGAAAATATTAAATAGAAAACCAAGTGCACCGACGCACGCCCCGATAACGACGAAGCTTAGAATGATTGACACAACCCAAAGAATAATTCCCCATGCCAGGGCCTGGGCATTGTGGGCTTTAATGAAGGGTCGATTCTTCTTGTCTGCTATGAGTAAAATAATAACAGGGACGATAGGTGTGAGAATCCAAGCCAGCAGCACCCAAAGCTTGTCATCACTGGTGATATCGGTTTCCGTCGATTTTTGAAACATTTATGCCTCCTGAGCGTTTAATAAATTGGCTGAATTTGGTCTAATTTTACAACAAAATAGGACAAAAAGCAACCGATTTCATGCTCCTTTCTTCCTATTTCATGATAGGTTTGGAAATATGCTAGAATAGTAACATGGTTTCCAGGCATCGCATCGTTTTCATGGGTTCCCCGGATTTCGCAGTACCGGCCCTGGAGGCATTGGCCGCGCATTACCTGCTGGCCGGCGTGGTGACACAACCCGATCGTCCGGCCGGGCGGGGCGGGACCCTCAAGCCACCGGCTGTCAAAGAAGCCGCACTCCGTCTTGACATTCCCGTAATCCAGCCTGAGAAGTTACGCAATCCTGAAGCATTGGAACAGTTGCAGGCCTGGACACCGGATTTGATTGTGGTGTCTGCATTCGGGCAGATCCTGCGCGGGGATGTGCTCGACCTGCCAAAATGGGGCTGCATCAACATCCATGGGTCGCTTCTGCCGCGTGGACGCGGCGCAGCACCCATCCAGTCCGCCATACTGGCTGGGGATCAAGAGACCGGCATCACCATCATGAAAATGGACGCCGGCGTGGATACCGGCCCACTGCTCAGCCAGCGTGCCATTCCAATCTCGCCTGAAGATACAGCCGGAAGGCTTTTCGAAAAACTAGCTACCATCGGCGCAGAATTGTTGCTCGAGACTTTACCGCGCTATCTTTCGGGTGAGTTGCAACCGCAACCCCAGCCGACTGAAGGCGTCACATATGCCCCCATGCTCAAGAAGGAAGATGGTCTGCTCAACTTCACCCAGTCAGCCGCCGAGCTGGAAAAACGCGTGCGCGCCTTTAATCCCTGGCCAGGTACCTGGTTCGATTGGAAAGGCGTGCCGGTAAAAGTATTGCGAGTTCGAGTCAGTGCCGAAAAAAGCCCGGGTACGGGTCACACGCTCACGTTGAATGGGAATCCCGCCGTTGGCACAGGGGCGGGGATTCTCATACTGGAAGAAATCCAACCGGCGGGTAGAAGGTCCATGTCTGGGAAGGCATTCCTGACAGGGGCGAGAAATTGGCAAAACTCTTAACCACCAAGTCACGAAGCCACAAGACCGTACGTGCCTTTTTAGCTTTGTGGTAGAGAATTCTCTCAGAGGTAGTTATGCCGAAATATGTCGCTGCCATAGACCAAGGCACCACCAGCACCCGCTGTATACTGTTCGATCATACAGGGAATATCGTTTCTGCTGACCAAAAGGAACACCAGCAAATTTATCCCAAACCCGGCTGGGTGGAACATGATGCTTTGGAGATCTGGGAACACACCCAGCGCGTAATGCGCGGCGCGTTGGATAAATCCGGCGCGGATGTGGCAGATATTGCTGCGATTGGAATCACCAACCAGCGCGAGACGACTCTCGTCTGGGAACGCGCCACCGGGCGTCCGGTTCACAACGCCATTGTCTGGCAGGATACGCGCACGGATGCCATCTGCACTGAACTTGCAAAAGAGGGCGGCGCTTCGACAGCGCTCCGCACAGGTCAGAACCGTTTTCAGGCACGGACCGGGCTGCCGCTGGCAACGTATTTCTCCGGGCCGAAAATCAAATGGATCCTGGACAACGTACCAGGTACGCGCCAGCGCGCCGAAAAGGGCGAATTGATCTTCGGCAATATGGATACCTGGGTGCTCTGGAATATGACCGGTGCCCATGTCACCGATGTCACCAATGCTTCCCGCACCCTGCTCATGGATTTAAAATCACTTGACTGGGATAAGGAAATCCTCCGCATCCTGAATATCCCGCGTGCCATGCTGCCGGAAATTCGCAGTTCATCGGAAGTGTACGGCAGCGCCAAAGGCGGGTTGGGCGGTGTTCCTGTGGCAGGCGACCTTGGCGACCAGCAGGCAGCCCTCTTCGGCCAGACCTGCTACAAGCCCGGCGAGGCTAAAAACACCTATGGCACGGGTTGTTTCATGCTATTGAATACCGGTGAGAAGCCGGTCCTATCTGAAAATGGATTATTGACCACGCTGGGTTACAAGATTGGCAACCAGCCCGCCGTCTATGCCCTGGAAGGTTCGATTGCCATCACCGGCGCGCTGGTGCAATGGCTGCGAGATAATTTGGGGATGATCGAAAAATCCGCCGATGTGGAAACGCTGGCCGGGTCGGTGGAGGATAACGGAGGCATCTACTTCGTCCCGGCCTTCTCCGGGCTGTTTGCACCCTACTGGCGGTCGGATGCGCGCGGCGCGATCGTTGGCATGACGCGCTATGTTACCAAAGGCCACATCGCCCGTGCCGTGCTGGAGGCAACCGCTTTTCAGACGCGCGAAGTGCTGGACGCCATGAAGAAAGATTCCGGAGTCAAGTTGACTGCGCTTAAAGTGGACGGAGGCATGGTTTTCAACGAACTGCTGATGCAATTCCAGGCTGATATTCTAAACGTACCTGTCATCCGACCGAAAGTAGCTGAAACAACCGCCCTGGGTGCAGCGTATGCAGCCGGGTTGGCGGTCGGGTTTTGGAAGGATTACGATGAATTACGTGCAAACTGGGGCAAGGACAAGCAATGGGAACCCTCGATGTCTGCCGAAAAACGCGACTCGCTCTTTGCCGGCTGGAAGAAAGCTGTAACCAAAACTTTTAATTGGATTGAGTAGAAAAATATGAACCGAAAAGACACCCTCACTTCTCTAAGTTCCCATTCCCCCACCGTCCTTATCATTGGCGGAGGTATCAACGGGATCGGAACTTTCCGCGACCTGACCTTGCAAGGCGTGGACACGCTGCTGATAGACCGGGCCGACTTCTGTTCGGGCGCTTCATCAGCCTCCTCGCGCATGGCACACGGTGGCATCCGCTATCTCGAGAATGGCGAGTTCCGCCTGGTGCGTGAAGCCGTTCAGGAACGCAACCGCATGATTCAAAACGCACCCAGCCTGGTCAAGCCGTTGCCTACCACCATCCCCATCTTTAAAACCTTCTCCGGAATGTTCAATGCCCCACTAAAATTTCTGGGTTGGTTGGATAAACCCTCCGAGCGCGGCGGCCTGATCATCAAAGTCGGGCTTATCTTCTATGATGCCTTTACCGGTAAAAACCGTACCGTGCCAGTGCATGTCTTCGATGGGCGGGACAAAGCATTAAAGAAATATCCGCGCCTGAATCCAAAAATTCGTTACGCAGCCACCTATTATGATGGCATCATTCTCTCCCCTGAACGCTTGTTGCTCGAACTCCTGTTTGACGCCGAAAAAGAAGGCAGCCACGCGCGTGCCCTGAACTACGTTTCCATGGTCAGCGGTACTGGTAACAAGGTCACTTTGAAGGACGAAGGGAGCGGACAGACCTTTGATATAACGCCACACCTGGTCATCAATGCTGCCGGTCCCTGGATTGATGGTACGAATCAGAGGCTGGGCCTGCCGACGCATTACGTCGGCCCGACCAAGGGCTCGCACCTGGTGCTCGATAACCCTGAACTGCGCCAAGCCATCGGCGACCACGAATTTTTCTTTGAGAATAAGGATGGGCGCATTGTGCTGATCTTCCCGCTCTTCGATAAAGTCATGATCGGCACATCCGACCTGCCGATTGAAAACCCTGACTCAGCCCGTTGCACCGAAGATGAAGTGGATTACTTCATCGGGATGATCGGGCGTGTTTTTCCCAGTATCCCGGTTTCCCGCGAACAGATCGTGTTCCGCTTTTGTGGCGTTCGGCCATTGGCCTATACCCAAATCAAAAACGCCGGTCAGATCACCCGGGACCACCACATTCAGGAAGATAAGCTGGGTAGCATTCCCGTTTATTCACTGGTCGGCGGCAAATGGACCAGTTTCCGGGCTTTATCCGAGCAGGTGACCGACCGTGCCCTGGCTTTTCTTGGACAAACACGAAAAGTGGATACCAAGTCTCTTCCCATCGGTGCGGGAAAAGATGCTTTTCCATTGAAAACGGATCCTATCTACACTCCCCTTGAAATTGATAGCATGGCAAAGCGCGAGAAGATTGTCCATCTTGACGACCTTGTCTTGCGCCGCACCCTCTTGGCGTACCTGGGCCAGTTAACCCATCCGCTGGTGGTGGATTTGTCCAACACCCTTGGCGATAGCCTTGGCTGGGATGAGGCGCAGAAAAAAGCTGAGGTGATTCGTACATTCGAAATCCTGGCAGACCGGCATGGGGTACGATTGTGACGCAGGTATCAAGCGGAGTTAATGCCCGTTTAATGCAGGAAAAGATGGGATGATCAAGAAAACAATCCGTAAATTTGTGGAAATCACATGGTTGGCTTCTGCGCTGACTGTTTTAGCGTTCTTACTTTATATTATCCAGGCCTGGGTCTATACTTATATCCTGACATCATTCGTGGATGAGGGAGGCTATTTATATATTGGGTATTTATACACACGCGGAATCTTGCGTCCATTCCAGGATTACGGTCCGCCGCGCTGGTATCCTCCGTTAGCATATCTTATCCCTGGTCAAATCGAAAAGTGGTTTGGAGAAAGCCTTCTGACCGGACGATTTTTTTCGGTTCTTTGTGCAATAGGGATGCTGGTTCCTTTATGGCTGATCGCCAGGCGGTTGGCTGGAAAATGGTGGGGTGTGGCAATCGTGTGGAGCTTTACACTTACTCCTGTTGCCATTCAGATTTTCAGTTTAGCCCTCTCGCAGGCATTAGTGGCCTGCCTCCTGGCCTGGACGCTGTTCTTCGTGCTGGGCGAAAAGCGTCCGCTCTGGCAAATCGTGATGGGATCAGTTCTGGCAGGACTGACCATCATGACGCGACAAAATCTTTTCCCGCTCATCCCATTATTGATTGCTTACGTTTTCTGGCAGCATGGCAAAACAGCCGGCTGGTGGTCGCTGGCTGGCTGTCTTTTCCCTCTTATCGTCATCCATGTGGTTTATTGGCCGAACATTCTACAACTCTGGGCAGTTTGGCTGCCGGCCAGGTGGACGCCTTTCCTGAATGCCTATCGCTTCCCGGTGGCGCAACTAGCCGCAGCCAGCAGCCTGTCCTTTTCTGCCAGCTCGCTAGCCCTCGTGCAGGGTTTCCGCTTTCACTATTTCAGCCTGGTCGGTTTTTTTGTGTGTGTCTTCCTTTGGCCACACCGGGGCGGATGGAGAAACCAGACTGATCAACGTACTGCGTATTTCCTGGGGGTGCTTTTCCTGGTGCTGATGCTGATGCATGCCTGGGCGACGGTCAGCACTTCCAATCAGGTTGCCACCTGCGCTTCCTGTTTTACACCGTATTTATCCTTTTTTGATCTGACTGCCTTGCTGCTGGTCGTAGTGACTTTCTCTTCCTGGCGAAGGAGGCTCCCTAAGGTTGCCCAGGGATTTATTGTTCTTTTCATCCTCCTGCTCTCAGCCGGCCTGGGATATGCCGGTTTTGACCGCTTTGGGCCATGGGTGATGGGGATCCCGTTCCCGGCAATCACGCGCGGACTGGATCCTCGCCACTGGACCCCTTTTATCAACCTGTGGGATATTCTTTCGAACAAATTCCACCAGGATTACTGGACCAGCCGGGTAAGTGTCTCCATCGCGGCCGCCGCGATTCTTGGAATTCTGCTGGTTGGCCTGGTGGCTGTTGTATACCGAGAGCTGGTGAAAAGGAAACGCTTAAGCGGATATTCATTTGGCGGTTTGCTGCTCGTGGTTTACCTGGTCCAGGGTTTCTGGCTTTCACCGTTGATGGGCGGTGAATATCACCAGGGGGGAATCTGCCTAGCGAATATTCCCGCGACCAATAAAAAAATCGCTCAGGAGGTGACCGATGCGATCCCTCCCGGTAGCCAGGTATTATGGGAGGCCAACACCGTTGTCCCATTATTATATGCGCCGGGGATTAGTATTTACGTTCCCCCAATTTATGCAGTGTTCAGTTATCGTGTAGGTGGTGACCCGCAACAATTGGCAAAATATGGTTTATGGAATGATGCGTTGGCCAGCCAATGGAAGACAAAAGTTAATTCTATCGTTACCGAATCTTCGTGGTATCAACCGTATGATCCAGGCGGGGATATCGACACCACAAAGTACGATGTGTTCCAAACCGTGCCGACCAATCCCTGCGACCCCCATTCTTATTTATTGGTATATAAAAGAAAGCCCTGACTTCGTGAAAGTCGGGTAATTTGCAATATCCCAGCCTTGACTGGGTTGGATTCTCTGCTTATTATTATAAGGAACATTTGGGATGACATAATTTGAAAATATCCTCGCCTTCTGAAGCCGAAAATAAGGAGAATTCCTTGAATTGTTCCATTATTGTACCGGTTTATAACGGAGCAGAATCTGTTCCTGCACTGGTCGAGCGTCTGCGAAAAGTGCTACCTGAAGTTGCGGACAAGTTCGAAGCGATCCTGGTCAATGATGGCAGCCGGGACCAGAGTTGGGACAGGATTGTCGAACTTTCCAGCCAAAATAACTGGATTGACGGGATAAATTTGGCGCGCAATTACGGACAGCACAATGCCTTGCTATGCGGAATTCGCCAGGCGCAATATGAATACATTGTCACGATGGATGATGACCTGCAAAACCCGCCTGAGGAAATTCCCGGATTATTGGCAAAATTGGCCGAAGGATATGATGTAGTTTATGGAACGCCTGAGCGGGAGCAACATGGGCTGTGGCGTGACCTGGCTTCTCAAATCACGAAAATCGCGCTACAGGGGACCATGGGCGTCGATACCGCTCGCAAGGTCAGCTCTTTTCGAGCTTTCCGTACCCACATCAGGGACGCTTTTGCCAACTATCATGGTTATTCCGTTAATATTGATGTATTGCTTACCTGGGGCACCAACCGTTTTACCTTCACCCCTGTTCGCCATGACCCGCGCCGATTGGGGAATTCGAATTATTCTTTTAGCAAACTCGTTATGCATGGATTAAACATGCTGACTGGTTTTAGCACTCTGCCTTTGCAATTTGCCAGTATTACTGGATTTGCCTTCATGTTTTTTGGGATCGGAGTTTTGGCTTATGTATTTGGTCGTTATGCGATCCTGGGGGATAGCGTGCCCGGTTTCCCCTTTCTGGCCTCCATCATCGCCATCTTTTCAGGAGCTCAGTTATTTGCGCTCGGGATTATCGGTGAATATCTGGCGCGCATGTATTTCCAGATAATGGACCGCCCGCCTTATGCTCTGCGCTCGAAAGTTACCCATGGCGTTGAATCCTGATCTGTGTTCCATCCTGGAATGGGACAGCGCTTTTTTCGGCATGACGATTGCACGGGTCAACCCAAACAGGCTGGATGCC
This sequence comes from Anaerolineales bacterium, assembly GCA_050014055.1. Classification (GTDB taxonomy): domain Bacteria; phylum Chloroflexota; class Anaerolineae; order Anaerolineales; family Villigracilaceae; genus UBA877. The sequence goes on from JBEKEB010000066.1 coordinate 14,752, forward strand.
CAGACAGTTGCACAGGTGATGGACTGGTGCTCCCAGAATAAAGTAATCTGTCTATATTTTTTGGCTGATAGTAACCATGCCGAGACACTCCGGCAGGCCGAGAAGAATGGATTCTATCTCACCGATATCCGGGTGACCTATAAACATCATTTGAACGGGCTGGAAGACCGGATTGCGCTTGGCCCGGACATCCGCATGGCGGTCCCGGAAGATTTACCGATCTTGCGCGCGATGACCAACTCATCCTACCGCGACTCGCGTTTTTATTACGACGGGCACTTTTCGCAGGAGAGTTGTGACCGATTGTATGAAATCTGGATTGAAAAAAGCCTTTCCGGCTATGCCCAGGCTGTCCTGGTAAAAGGAACACCCGATCTCCCGGAAGGCTTTGTTACCTGTGATACTGAATTGCCGGAGGCCAAAGGAAAGATTGGGCTGGTCGGCGTGAGCAGGAATGCCCGAGGGCACGGCGCAGGTCAGGCACTTGTGCAGGCATCTTTGCACTGGTTTGCCCAGCAGGAGATGAAATCCGTGCAGGTTGTTACCCAGGGGCGCAACATACCAGCCCAGCGTCTTTATCAAAAGTGCGGATTTCTCACCGAAGAAGTCAGATTCTGGTATCACTGCTGGTTTGGAGAAAAATGAAAATCCCCATAAGCCTTTCCTATTTGGCTGAAGATGAACTGGCTATCACTGGCCAGCCGCTGTTGCTGGTCTCTCATGATTGATACTTCCATTTACCATATCACCTTTCTGCGGTATGGCGAATCAATTGGAAATGCCGAAGATCGTTTCCAAGGCCATGCCGATTTTCCGCTGAATGAGAAGGGCCGCACCCAGGCCCGGTCGCTGTCGGAACGTTGGCAAGTCGAGGGTGTTACTTTTGATACGTGCATCTCCAGCCCGTTGCTGCGTGCCTGTCAGACCGCTGAAATTATTTGTGCGACCATTAAGATCCCCATCGAATTGGACCCGGATTGGATGGAAATAAACAATGGGCTCGTCAGCGGCCTGACGCCTGAACAGGCTGCACTTGTGTCCCCTCGGCCTGATTTCATGACGCCTTACACGCATTTTGGGGAAACCGGCGAAAGCCGCTGGGAATTGTTCCTGCGTGCCGGACGGGCCATTCAACATATTCTTGATCGTTCTCCGGGCCGTTATCTGGTGGCCGCCCACGGCGGGGGTTCTGAACATGGCGTTGTATGCCATTCTGGCTATTCCGGTTCAGGCGGATTCCGGCGGGCCACGTTTTATGTTTCACAACACCACCTTTGCTATATTCACGTATGAGCCGGAAAGCCACAATTGGCGCATGCTCCACTTCGATGACCGCCACCAGTGGAAGGAAGATTAAGGGTATCATCTTAATGAATTGTGGAAGGAAGGCTGCGGGTAATTTTCCTGCCTGCATTCTCTCAGGCCTGCCTGATCATCGATGGACTACTTTTCATTGAAGAAATAACCCATTCTGGAAGAAACCATGAACAATAAAATCCAATCGGTTGCCCCCAGCGATTCCGTGGAAGTACATCTGCCAGATGGAAGTGTCCTGTCCGGGCCGCGCGGCACTCGCGCCAGCGATTTTTTGACGATGGTTGCCGGTCCAGAAGCCGCCCCGTTGATGGCTGCCATCGTAAATACTGATCTGCGCGAACTTACCTTCCCTGTCCAAATGGAGGCGCGTCTCGCTCCGGTTACGATGGCCGATGCAGACGGCGCGCGCATCTACCGTCGTTCCCTGACCTTCCTGCTCAGCGCCGCTTTTGCTAATTTGTTCCCTGGAAATCAAATGACGATCGATCACTCGGTCTCTTCAGGAGGGTATTTTTGCCAGCTAACCGACCGTTCTCCACTCAGCAATGTCGAACTGGCTTCGCTTGATGAATATATGCGCGCATGGGTTCAGAAGGATGAATCCTTCTGCCGTCAGGAAGTCTCTCTGGAAGAAGCCAAAGCATATTTCGAAAGCAAAGGCTATCATGACAAAGTCCTATTGTTGTCGTATCGGCAGAAGGATTATGTCACCCTTTACCAGCTGGATGATTATCGTGATTATCACCAGGGTTACATGGTGCCTTCCACAGGTTATTTGAAGTGGTTCGAAATCGTTCCGGCCGGTGATGGTTTCATTCTGCACTACCCGCAGCGCCGTTCCCCCACCAGTATCCTGCCCATGCCTGAATATCCCAAGCTGCTGGCTGCCTTTCGCCAATATGGCCAGTGGCTGGAGCACCTGGGAATTGGGTCGGTCGGGGCATTAAACGATGCCATCCAGGAAGGGCGCAGCCGCGCGGTCATCCTTGTCTCGGAAGCTTTGCACGAACAGAATATCGCCGAGATCGCCCGTCAGATCCACGGACGTGGCGAACATGCGCGCGTAGTCTTGATTGCCGGACCTTCTTCTTCCGGAAAAACCACTTTCTCCCGGCGGCTGGCTGTTCAATTACTTGCCTTGGGTCTTTCGCCTTTTGCCCTGGAATTGGACAATTTTTTTGTTGACAGGGAGAAAACGCCACTTGGTGAGGATGGAAAGTTTGACTTTGAAGCCCTGGAAGCTCTCGACCTGAATTTGCTGGGAGAGGATTTGTCCCGCCTGATCGCCGGGGAAGCCGTACAACTGCCCAAATACAATTTCAAGGCTGGGAAACGCGAGTCCGGTGAGACGATCCAACTGGGACCAGAGCATATTATTATTCTGGAAGGCATCCATGGCCTGGATCCCCGCCTCGTACCCGCTTCGGTGGCCGGACGCGCTTTCCGGATCTACGTCTCGGCCCTGACACAGCTCAATCTTGATCGGCATAACCGTGTCTCAACCACCGACACCCGCTTGATCCGGCGGATTGTGCGGGACACGTTTGAGCGCGGGTACACTGCGGTACAGACCATCAGCCGCTGGGAATCAGTGCGGCTTGGCGAGAAAAAATACATTTTCCCCTACCAGGAAAATGCCGATGCGATGTTCAACTCGGCACTGGTTTACGAACTTTCTGCCCTCAAACCCCTGGCTGAACCCATCCTCCGCCAAGTGCCATATGGTACCCCGGAATACATTGAAGCCAAACGCTTGCTGGCTTTCCTGGAATGGTTCCTGCCGGTGGAGGCAGATTTAATCCCGGATAATTCTCTTTTACGCGAATTTGTTGGGGGTTCCATATTAAAGGATTTTACCGTTTGGAAAGCATAATATTCTCACGGGGCTAATGACTGCCCTGCCTTGTTTTCTTGGCAGGTAGTTTGTTTGTGAGACGAAATGAATTTTTTCGAGATATTCCTGATTGCCCTTAGCATGTCCATGGATGCTTTTGCGGTCTGCCTGGCTGCCGGGACCCAGGAAAGTACCACAGGGCTGCGCCCGACTTTCCGGCTGGCGTTCCACTTTGGGCTTTTCCAGTTCCTGATGCCTGTCATTGGCTGGTTTGCCGGAACAACCGTGCTGCGTTACATCTCTGCTTACGACCAGTGGGTGGCTTTTGGACTGTTGGCATTCGTCGGTTTACGCATGGTACGCTCTGGCATTGACCAAAATAGCAATGCACCCAAGGCCAACCCCTCACGCGGCTGGACGCTGGTCATACTGGCCATTGCCACCAGCATCGATGCCCTGGCAATCGGCTTCAGCTTGGGGCTGGTCGGTGTGACGATCTGGTATCCGGCAGTGGTCATAGGGGTGGTAACCGGGCTTGTTTCCTGGCTGGGCATCCTACTGGGAAACCGGCTGGGCGTGAAGTTCGGGAAACGGATGGAAATTATCGGAGGAATTATCCTTATATTGATCGGAATCTGGATTGTATTATCCCATTTTCTAGCCTAGAAGCCCGGCCGAAAAGCTCGCGTTTTTCGGGGTTTGGGAGTACACTCCGCGATAGACCAAATCAGGAGTGAGACATGCTTGGTAAACATTCTCAACAAGGCAGCCTGTTCGAGGCAG
>JBEKEB010000067.1:0-18558 GCA_050014055.1 Anaerolineales bacterium
ACCTGACTTGCTCATTTTAGTGTCCCGAAGACAGCTTATCTAACACTACTAAAGTAGACTCAGGGACCTCTGCTTCTGCCAAAAGTTCTTTTCCATTGAAGGTCACAATGCCTGATCGGATAGGACGTAGCAGTTTTACGAATTGTTTTATGCTGATCCCTGTCTTGCGTTCAATGTTCCGACTGATCGCCAAAGCAGTCAGAACGATGGTGAGATGCGCCTCAATCGCTTCCCGATTTTGATGGTAGATTGGCCTGGCCCGCAGATCCGATTTGGCCATCCGGAATGTGGCTTCGATCTGAAACAACTGGTGGTAATAGGTGATCACTTGATCATCCGGGATATCCAGGTTGGTGACATATCCTTTGATGCCCGCAAGTGTTCTTGCTTTGTCGATCAGTTTCTGGTTGAGCTGTTTGCTCCTGGCCGTCACACTCAAAAATTTCATTTTTTTGACCGATATCTGCCCACTGAGCACTTTTCTAGCCTTGGCTATTTGCTTTTCAATGTTACGCAAGTCCAGAGCTGCCCGTTTTGCTCGGTACTGGTAGACGACTCGGTACCCATCTTTTTGTTCCACCATGATCTGCTGGTCAACCATTTCTGCACTCTTCTGGTACTCGGCAATATCATAAGGCACCTTGTACAGCCGAGAGCCAACGATGTAGGTGTAACCAGCTTCTGTAAGCGCCTCCAGGTTTGAAGAGCTGAGCATGGCTGCATCGGCCACAACGGTGACTTTGGAGAGCCTGTGTTGGTCTTGGAAGGTCTTGATGACCGGTAGAATGGTCTTGGTTTCGGCCTTGTTGCCCTCAAAGCTCTGCAGACCTAAGGGAAAGCCATTTTGATCCACCAGCAAACCGATAATAATCTGTGGTTCCAATCGGTGCTCTTTGCTCAGTCCTGGCTTGCGGTATTCATCCTCTGCCTGAATCTCAAAATACAACGTGGTAACATCGTAAAGCAGCAGGGTCAGGCCACCTCCTTGCACATGTTCAAAACAAGCCCGACTGATCTGTCTCCGATAATCTTGGCTGGCTGCTTTCACCAAACTTCGATAAAGCCTGTTGCGGTTGATGGGATCCACACCCAAGTCGGCCAATACTCGGAGACTGTCTAGCTTTGATGTGGGTTCCACGATCCGGGCAATGCACAGCGCCTCGAAGATCTCGTCTCCCAGCCGGTCAAATCCTAATTTTCTGTATTCATCCTGGAGTACTGTCCACAACAAACCGGAATAGGAGCGCTTGATGCTCACCCGCAGAGAGGGTTTTGTCTCTGTAAATAATTCCAGCTGGTTGGCCTGCATACGCTTGCGTGCTACAGCGAGCAGCATTTCCAGTTCCTCCGCGGTGTGCGCGCTACCGATGTGAATGATCTTGATGATCCGGCCTTTTTGTTTGGATGCAATTTGAACCGCAGTTGCCCCACTCGCTGTCTTTACTTTACGGATGAATGCCATGCATTCAATTTTAGCCCATCCCCGATAAGACCGTTAGTGTCCTGAAAACTTTATTTTTACTCGAGAAAAAGGCGAAAAATGCCAAAAGTGAGCAAGTCAGGTACTACTCATATCTTACAAATACCGTGTACCAGATGCCGAATTCCCTCTTCCTTTCTTGTTTTTGAACATTTCCCTCCTTCAAGTCTCTTAGTGCCCACCTGTCCCGCGTTCTCAAGCAGACTCGTGGTGAAAAATCCTTGCACAAAGAACAACAATGCAGCATGTAAGGCTCTCTATCCTCTCTCAAAACGCAGTATAATTCTTATATATTATGGGCGAGAAATCATCTCTTATTCAAATCAAAGGCATCCGGGACGGGCTCCTGATTACCCTGGCGGGGGCAGACTGGCCGGACCTGGTGGCGGCTTTCATCGAGAACATCGAGAGCCGCTCGGCCTTTTTCAAGGGTGCGAGGGTGGTACTGGATGTGGGGACGCAGGACTTGCGTGTAGCAGATTTATCCAAATTACGCGACCAGCTTTCGGAACACGCCGTTTCGCTCTGGGCCGTGCTGAGCGAATCCGGTCTCACCGAGCGTACCGCCCAGAACCTGGGTCTCGCCACCCGCCTCTCCAAACCGCATTTGACCGAAGCGACCGCCAAACCGGAGGGACTCCTGCCGGAGGGCGCCGCCAGATGGGTCAAGGGCCCGCTCCGTTCCGGTGGCAAGGTCTCCTACGATGGCAATGTGGTCGTCATCGGCGATGTCAATTCCGGTGCCGAAATTGTTGCCGGCGGCAGCGTCATCGTCTGGGGCCGCCTGCGCGGGGTCGTGCATGCCGGTTGCCATGGCGATGAAACTGCCGTGGTGTGTGCATTGGAGCTGGCGCCCATGCAATTGCGTATTGCCGGCGAGATCGCCATCTCGCCCAAGAAACAGCCCCGCAGCCAGCCGGAAGTAGCCCGCATCCAGGATGGGCATCTGGCCGCGGAACCCTGGAACGCCTCGACAGGACGGTGAAATGACAGCTAAAGTGGTTACAGTTGCTTCGGGAAAGGGCGGGGTCGGCAAAACGACTTCCGTTGCAAATATCGCTGTCGCCTTGGCCTCGCGCGGCCAGAAGGTCGTCTGCATCGATGGCGACATCGGCCTGCGCAACCTGGACGTGATCCTGGGCCTGGAGAACCGCATCGTCTACGACCTGGTGGATGTGATCGAGGGCCGTTGCCGTCTCCGCCAGGCCATGATCCGTGACAAACGCCTGGCCGAGCTCTACCTCATCCCGGCCGCCCAGACGCGTGATAAATCCGCCGTTTCCCCCAGCGACATGGTGCGCCTGTGTGATGAACTGCGTCCCGAGCTGGACTGGATCTTGATCGATTCCCCTGCCGGCATCGAGCGCGGCTTCAAGAATGCCATCGCCGCCGCCGACCGCGTCCTGGTGCTGACCAACCCGGATGTTTCCGCCGTGCGGGATGCCGACCGGGTCATCGGACTGCTCGAAGCCGAGGGCAAAGGCCCGGCCTACCTGGTCATCAACCGGCTGAACCTGGCCATGGTGCGGCGCGGCGACATGCTCTCCGTGGAAGATGTGCTTGACTTGCTGGCAATTGAGTTGATTGGGATCGTGCCCGAAGATGAAAGTGTCATTGTCGCCTCCAACCGCGGCCAGCCGCTCGCCTTGGATGGGAAGAATAAGGCCGGCCTGGCATTCCAGAATATTGCCCGGCGCTTGATGGGAGAAAAGGTGCCTTTCATTGATCTCGAATCGCAGAATGTATTCCAGCGTCTCCTGGGGAGGAAGTGACCATGGCTTTCCTTTTTCGCCGCAAGAAAAGTGCCAATAACGCCAAGGAACGGCTGCAACTGGTCCTGATCCATGACCGCACCGACCTGTCGCCTGCCCAGCTGGAATCGCTCAAGGATGCCCTGATCGAGACCATTTCCCGCTACATCGAGATCGACCCGACTGCGGTACGCATCAACGTGGCCCAGGATGGCCGCGAAGAGCGCCTGGTGGCTGATATTCCTTTGAAGAGTAATATCCGCAGGCGGGTGAGATAAGACCCCCAATACGTAGTAGAATTCGCCCAATCTATGTTTCGTAGCAACTTCTGGCGGCATTTCGATTTTTGGCTGCTGGGGGCGGTCATTATCGCCCTGGTGTTTGGAGTGACCATGATCCGGTCCGCGATTGCCGGTAACGTGACCCTGGCGGGCTTGGTGCCGCGCCAGATCATCTTCGGCGCGGTAGGTTTTGTGGTCATCCTCCTGGCTGCCGCCATCGACTATCGCTTCTGGTCCGGGGCGATTGTGCCGATGTATGTCGTGATAGTTTTATCCCTGCTGCTGTTGTTCGTCATCGGCGCCACCCACTTCGGCGCCACGCGCTGGATCGAGACCGGGCTGGTATCCATCCAGCCGACCGAGCTGGCCAAGATGGTAGTCATCCTGGCGCTGGCGAATTTCTTTGACCGGAATATCGAATCGCACCGGAACTGGGGCTGGCTCTTAAAAAGCCTGTTCATCGCCATCGGCATCGCCGGGCTGATCTTCATCCAACCGAACCTGAGCAATGTGATCGTCGTCATGGTCCTGTGGGCGGCCATGGCCTGGGTGGCCGGGCTGGACCTGAAGCAGCTGGGCATCCTGCTCCTGGTGATCATCCTGCTGGGTGCGGTGGCCTACTCTTTCTTCCTGCAGCCTTACCAGCGCGACCGTATCACCACCTTCATTTTTCCGCCTACCAATACCAGTTACGGCGCCACCTATAATGTGCTCCAGGCCCTGGCGGCGCTCGGATCGGGCGGCTGGGTAGGGGAAGGCTACGGCCATGGCACGCAGACTCAATTGCGTTTTATGAAGGTGCGCCATAACGATTTCATTTTTTCAGTGATCGGCGAGGAGCTGGGTTTTATCGGCGCCCTGTTCGTGCTCATTCTGCTGGCTTTTATCATCTACCGCTGCCTGCGCGCGGCGCGCCTGGCACGCGATCCCTTCGGCTCCATGATCGCCTATGGGGTAGCCATTCTTATTTTCTTCCAGGCGGTGGTGAATATTGCTGTCAACCTGAACCTGATCCCGGTGACAGGCATTCCGCTCCCGTTCATCAGTTATGGCGGCAGCGGCTTGATTTCCCTCATGCTGGGGATCGGGTTGGTCGAAAGCGTGGTGATACGGCATAAACCAATCAGTTGAGTGTCTATCTGAAAATTATGGAAGAACTCCTCCAGATTTTTGGGTAGGTTCTATGTGAAAGACCGGAGAACGTATTTGACCCAGAAAACTGTTCGCACCCGTTTTGCGCCTTCCCCCACCGGGCGGATGCACCTTGGCTCTGCCCGCACCGCCTTGTATTCCTATCTGCTGGCGCGCCATACCGGCGGCTCTTTCCTGCTGCGCATCGAAGACACCGACCAGAAACGCTTTGTCCCCGGATCGGAACAGGAACTGATGGATGGCCTGCGCTGGCTGGGCTTGGAATACGACGAGGGCCCGGATATCGACGGCCCGCATGGACCCTATCGCCAGACCGAGCGGCGTGAGATATACACCGAATTTGCCTGGAAATTGGTTGAGCTGGGCCACGCCTTCCCGTGCTTTTGCACCCCGGAGCGGCTGGAAAAGGTCCGGCAGGAGCAGATGAAGAACAAGCAGAACCCGCGCTATGACGGCACCTGTCGCGCCCTGGATCCCGACGAAGCTCACCGGCGCGTCCTGGCCGGGGAGCGGCATGTCATCCGCTTCAAGATGCCCAAGCAAGGCAAGATCATTACCACCGACCTTGTGCGCGGCTCCATCACCACCGAAAACTCCGCCCTGGATGATTCGGTTCTGCTCAAATCGGATGGCCTGCCCACCTATCACCTGGCTGCCATGGTCGACGATCACCTGATGGAGATCACCCACGTAATCCGTGGCTCCGAGTGGCTGCCATCCATGCCACTGCATGTGCATGTCATCCGCGCTTTTGGCTGGCAGGAACCGCAGTTTGTGCACCTCTCGGTCTTCCTCAAACCCAGCGGCAAAGGCAAAATGAGCAAGCGCGAAGCTGCCGAAGCCATGCAGGACGGCCATTCGATTTTCATCGGTGATATGAAAGAACTGGGGTACATCCCCGCAGGAGTGCTGAACTGGATCGCCCTGATGGGCTGGGGCGTCTCCGTAGGCGATGTAATGACGCTGGATGAAATGGTTGCCCGCTTCGATATCAATAACCTGACGCCCGCCCCGCCCGCGATCAATTTCGCCAAACTCGACCATTTCAATGCCACCCACATCCGGCAGTTGCCAGCCGGGGACCTGGCTGCCCGCATCAAACCGTACTTTCTCCAGGAGGGGCTGGTTGTGGAAGATGCGAAATTGATAAAGATCATCCCTCTCATCCGCGAGCGGCTGGTCACGCTGGATGATTGCCTGCCCTTTGCGGCCTGGTTCTTTAAGGAAACAATCACGCCGAACCCCACCGAGCTGGTTGCGAAAGGCCTGAACGCGGCGCAATCGGCCGGGATCATGCGCCAATCCTATCAGGTTCTGGCTGGGTTGCCCGAACTCAGGCATGAGCTGGCCGAGCCGCCCATGCGCAGCCTGGTCGAGCAGCTTGGTCTAAGCCCCAACCAGGTGTTCGGCAGCCTGCGCGTGGCTGTTACAGGACAGACCGTCAGCCCGCCGCTTTTCGAAAGCATGGAGATCGTTGGGAAAGAAAAGGTGCTGGAAAGAGTGCAGAAGGCGATTGAGATTTTGGAGAATTAGCAGATCGATTGAGCCGTATGTATGAATTGAGCAAGGCTGTTAATTGCCAGGTGTTTTACTGTATTTTTTTGAAATAAAAGTAATCTGGTATCCTTTATTAATAGGTAGTCAGCATGAGAATCGAGATTAAATCGGCTGAACAGTGGAGCACTTTCGAAAAAGCCCGCCAGGACTGTGTGGTGACTAGTTCCTTATACGCCTACCTGACTGGTACGAAATGGGCGCCTCCAGATTGGGCTGTCATGGTCTGGGAAGACGAAGACATGGTCAGCAACGTCCACATTGTCGTGCGGACGGTAAAAGTGGGTACAGAATCGGTCAAGCTGGGCGGGATTGGGAATATTGCCACCAAGGTGGAATGGCGCCAGCGCGGCTATGCCAGTGCCGCACTGAAGGTGGCGCAGGATTTTTTGCATGAGCCCCTGCAGGTGGATTTTGGCCTGATGATTTCCACCGAGGAAATGGCCCCTCACTATGCCAAAGCCGGTTGGAGCATGGTGGCTCATTCTTTGGCAATCGATCAGCCGGATGGAAAAGCGAAACTGAATTATCCTGTCATGGTGCTGCCGGTTGGCAGACAGGACTGGCCGGAAGGGGAGATTGATCTGTGCGGACGACCGTGGTAGAGCGTTCAGACCAGGAAATATGTTTTGACCAAATAGATCATCCCGACGATAAACCCGATCGTAACCACGATCCAGCGGAACGCGTCGGGCTTGACCCGGCTGGCCAACCGCCCGCCCATTGAACCACCCAGCAGCGCGCCAACCATCATCACCAGTGCAACGCTCCAGACTACCTTCCCGGAAAAAACGAAAAGCAGGGCAGCAGCGAAGTTGGCTGAAAAAGCGATGAATTGTTTGAGGACATTCAGGTGGGTGAGGGAATCGTTCAGGAGCAGGCCCAATACTGCCAGCAAAATGATACCCAACCCGGCGCCAAAGTAGCCTCCGTAGATGGCACCCAGGAATACGGGCAGGAAAATCCAACCTTCTGGGATGGACCTGGCCCAGCCTTTTTCCTGGCGGCGGGCCAACCACATTCGCAATGGAGTCTGCATGGCGAGCAGGCTGGCAGCCAGCAGGATCAGAAAGGGAACCAGGTTCGAAAAAAGTTTTTCATTGGTCCGTAGCAGAAGGAACCCACCGGTCAACCCGCCCAGCATGCCGGCTGGGAGGCTGATCAAGAGGCGTTTTTTCTGACCCTTCAAATCGTTGGCCTGAGCCAGGGTACCACCCAGGGAGCCGGGCCAAAGCCCCAGTGTGTTTGTGACGTTTGCAGAGACAGCCGGAAGCCCGATCGCCAGCAGGGAGGGAAAGGTGATGAGCGTACCACCGCCGGCCAGGGCGTTGATCATGCCTGCAGCGAGGGAGACGAGGATAACGAAGAGGTAGTGAAGGATGGGCATGAAGAGAAGTCTTATGGTCTGTTATATCGACTTGGTAGACTGTCAGACCTTCCCAGACTTTTCGATCTTCGCCCAGGAATCTTTAAGTGTGACGGTGCGGTTGAATACCGCTTTTTCGGGGGTTGAGTCCAGATCGACGCAGAAATAGCCGGTGCGTTCGAACTGGAATTTGTCGCCAGGTTGTGCTTCTGCCAGGGAGGGTTCCAGGAAGCAATCTGTGACTATTTCAAGAGAGTTGGGGTTGATGACCTGGGTAACATCCTCGCCTTCGTCCGGGTTTTCGGCGGTGAATAAGCGGTCGTAGAGACGGATTTCGGCCTGGATGGCGTGCTGTGCCGAGACCCATTGGATGGTCGATTTGACCTTGCGGCCATCCGGGGCGTCCCCGCCGCGCGTGGCTGGATCGTAAGTGCAATGTACTTCCGTCACCTCTCCGGTTTTTGGGTCGCGGGTGACGCCAGTGCATTTGATCAGGTAGGCATAGCGCAAGCGGACCTCGTTACCGGGATACAGCCGGTAATATTTGGGTGGCGGCGTCTCACGAAAATCGTCCTGTTCGATGTAGAGTACTTTCGAGAAGGACACCTTGCGCGTTCCGGCGGTTTTGTCTTCAGGATTATTGATAGCATTCATCTCTTCCGACTGGCCTTCGGGATAATTGTCTATCACCAGCTTGAGCGGGTGCAGAATGGCCATACGGCGGAGAGAGCGCTTGTTCAGATCGTCGCGGATGAAGGCTTCGAAAAGAGCCATATCGACCCAGCTATCATTATTGGTTTCGCCAACAAAGGCGATGAAATTCTGAATGGCTTCCGGGTTAACACCTCGGCGGCGCAGGCCGCGCAGGGTGGTGAGACGCGGGTCATCCCAACCGCTTACCACGCCATTCTCCACCAGTTTACGCAGTTTGCGCTTGCTCATCATGGCATATGTCAGGTTAAGCCGGGAGAATTCGATCTGGCGCGTCTTGAACTCGCCGAGCTGCTCCAGGAACCACTCATAAAGCGGGCGGTGGATGATGTACTCGTTCGAACAGAGTGAATGCGTGATGCCTTCCATCGAGTCATTCTGACCATGTGACCAGTCATACATCGGGTAGATGCACCATTTATCGCTGGTGCGGTGGTGGGTGGCATGCATAATGCGATACATGACCGGGTCGCGCATGACGATATTGGGATGGGCCATATCGACCTTGGCACGCAGAACCCGGCTGCCATCCGGGAACTCGCCGTTCTTCATGCGCTCCAGCAGGTCTAGATTTTCTTCCACCGAACGATTCCGGTAGGGTGACTCAATGCCGGGCTTCAAAGCCGATTCGGTCTGACTCCACTTGGTGCCGCGCGGCAGGGTACCACGGCTGGCGCTCATTTCCTCGGGGGTCTGGTCGTCAACATAGGCCAACCCCTTTTTAACGAGCCGGATGGCCCATTCGTAGAGCCGGTCGAAATAGTCGGAGGCGAAGGTGACCTTTACCCACTTAATACCCAGCCATTGGGTATCTTCCTGGATGGCTTCAACGAACTCAGTCTCTTCCTTGGTAGGGTTGGTATCGTCAAAACGCAGCACTAATTCCCCTCCGAAGGCTTTGGCAGTATTGTAATCGATCAGCCAGGCCTTACAATGGCCGATGTGCAGATAGCCGTTCGGTTCCGGGGGCAGGCGGGTGCGGACATAGTTGAAGCGACCGGTCTTCAGATCCTCGGCGACGAGGTCGAGGATGAAATTGGTGGGTGCGGGGGTCTCATTGGTGTCCATGTTTGTTTCCTTTCCGGCATCAATTCAAGTTCATTATTATAACAAAGAGGGCAGTTGAAAACCAAGATTCGACCGGGGATAAACGGAGAGAAACAAAGGTATATCCTCAGAACCTCATTCCGTGGTAAGCTGGCAGTTATGAACCTGTCTTATTTCCCCAACGGGAGGGGTTTATATTTCAGGAAAGACACACTGGACCGATGGATGAAATCCTTCCGCAAGAAAGAGCGCTTCAAAGAATGAAGGGCCGTAAGACGGATCCGGTCGATTCCCGGACAGGCTCCATCCAAGCTTCCCCGGCGGTACGATCATTCGATGACCTGTTTCTCGAACACTGGAGTTCAATCTACCGGCTGCTTGTGCATATGCTTGGAGACCCGGCCGAGGCAGAGGATCTGGCCCTGGAAACCTTTTTCAGGCTCTACCGGCATCCACCAAAGACCGGGGATGGCTATAATCCGGGCGGCTGGCTGTACCGGGTGGCAACCAACCTGGGCTTGCACTCGATCCGCAGTTTCAAGCGCCGGGAACAGTATGAAATGGCAGCCGGAAAAGACGCCCTGGGAGATATGCCGGAAAACCGGCCAACTGAGATCTTTGAAAGTAAAGAAGATCACCGGATGGCACGGCTGGCTCTTGCGAAAATGAATCCCCGCCGGGCTGAACTGCTGCTAATGCGTTACTCGGGAATGCCCTACAAAGAAATTGCCAAAGCCCTGGATCTTTCCCCCAGTTCCATCGGTCCGTTACTGCTGCGAGCCGAACGCGAGTTTGAGAAAATTTATCGCAACCTTGTTCAGGAGGAACCATGAGCAAACATTTGAACGATGGCCAATTGCGAGCCGCATTGGATGGTGAACTGGAGGAAGCGGGGACTCAGCACATGGAGAGTTGTTCCCTGTGCAAAAGGCGGCAGTATGTGATCCAGTCACAAATGGAGCAGGCCGCGCGTGAGTTGGCCTTCCTGAACTCGCCGGCGCCAACCAAAGGCCCGGCTGCAAATACAGCTTTAAACTATTTCCATCAAAGCAACAATAACCGAAAGGAGATTCCCATGCTCAAAAAATTGTTACCATCTCCGCTCTTGCGGGTTGGGTTGGCGATCGTGCTCATCCTGGCCGTGGTATTATCGGTACCTTCGACACGCGCGCTGGCCGGCAAGTTCTTGAATCTTTTCCGTGTCCAGCAAGTTGTGGTGGTGCCAGTCGACCTGACCGGTATGCAGCAACTTACCGGGAATAGCACGCTCGGAAAACAGGTAAGCGAACTGATCTCGAGTTCGGTCACCACCCAACAGAAACCCGGCCGCCCTGTCACGGTAGCGGATACCGCCAAGGCCAGCCAACAGGCCGGCTTTACTGTCCGGGTGCCGCAGATCATGACTCCCTCCCGCATCAGTGTGGAAGGCGCAGGCGCTTTCACGATCAAAGTCGATCTGGCAAAGGCCCAGTCGCTCCTGAACGAAGCCGGACGGCCTGACCTGGTTCTGCCCAACTCGATCAACGGTGCGGACGTGTCGGTTAACATTCCTGCCAGTGTCAGCGTGGCCTACGGAACCTGTCCCGATCCGGCTGCGCAGGATACAGCCAGCGGCATCAACTCGAATGGATCGGCCGGCCGCCAGTACCCTGATTGTGTCATCCTGGCAGAAATCCCTACTCCGTCTGTGTCTGCCCCGGCAGACTTGAATATTGCGCAACTGGCCCAGATCGGACTGGAGTTCACTGGCATGACCAGTGAAGAGGCCGCCGCCTTCACGCGGACGGTGGATTGGACCTCCACGCTGGTAATCCCACTGCCAAAGAATGCAGCCACTTATCAACAGGTGACGGTCGATGGAGTGACCGGAACATTGATCCAACGGCCAGCCGATGACGCGCCTCAGTATGTGCTGTTATGGGTCAAGAATGGTATCATCTACGCAATCAGCAGCCTGGGCACCAATTCGCAACAGGCTGTCCAAATGGCAAACAGCCTCCCATAATGAAACCGTATGCCGCTTGCGCCTGCCATCGAAACAAATGAATTAAGAAAAGTATTCGGCGACAATGCCGCCGTAAAAAGCCTCACCCTGCAGATCCAGCAGGGTGAGGTGTTTGGATTCCTGGGCCCGAATGGGGCGGGAAAGACCACATCCATCAAAATGCTGGTGGGATTGATCGCACCCACCTCCGGCACAGCCTGCCTGCTTGGGGCGCCACTCGGGAATCGTATCACGCGGGCGCGCATTGGCTTTCTGCCGGAGCATTTCCGCTTCCAGGACTGGTTGACGGCGCGGGAGTTCCTGACCCTGCACGGTGAACTGTTCGGAATGGAACACTCCCGGCTAGCCGCCTATACTGATGATCTGCTCGAACGGGTCGGGCTGAGCACCTTCCGGGATAAACCCCTGGTTACTTTTTCGAAAGGCATGCTGCAGAGGATCGGCCTGGCGCAAGCCCTGCTTAACCATCCGGCGCTGGTCTTCCTGGACGAACCGACCTCCGGCCTGGACCCGGTCGGCCGGATCCTGGTGCGGGACATCATCCGGGAGCTGAGAGAACAAGGTACCTGTGTTTTCTTGAATTCCCACCTGCTTAGCGAGATCGAAGTTACCTGCGACCGGGTGGCGTTCATCAGTCATGGTGAGGTAATCAGATTGCTGGACCTGGCTGCATTGGATACCGGTCAGGTTACAGTCACACTGCGCGTAACCGGTCTTTCTCAAGAGACCGCTTCAGGGCTATCGACCTGGGCGGAGGCGATACACCTGGATGGAAATCACCTGACCCTGACTGCACGCAATGAGGAAACTTTGCCGGAAATCAACCGCTACCTGGTGACCCACGGGGTGGCTGTATACGAGATTGCTCCCAAGCATGTTTCGCTGGAAGAGCTCTTCATCGAAACGGTCGGGAAGGAGGGTGGACTATGAGTCCAATCTTCATCCTGGCCCGCATGACTTTTGTCCAGGCAATCCGGCGTCGAATCGTTTTGACCGGCCTGCTGCTCGGAATCTGTTTCCTGGTCATTTTCAGCATCGGTTTTCGCATGATCAATACGAGTACCATCGGTGCGGTGACACCCGGCGGCGGTGAGGGAATTCAACATATCATCGACACTGAAAAGTCCAGTGGATTATTCCTGGCAGGGTTATATGCGGTCACCTTTTTGGGAATTGCCATGGCGGCCCTTCTGGGAGCAGACACCCTCGCGGGTGAGATCAATTCCGGCACCATCCAAGTCATCGTGACAAAGCCCATCCGGCGTTCGGATGTGGTATTCGGGAAATGGCTTGGGTTTGCCGGACTACTGGGGCTGTACTTGCTGCTCCTGGCGGGCGGGACAGCCTTAAGCATCCTGGTACAGTCCGGCTATGTGGCCCCGCACCTGGTTGCGGGTCTGGCTTTGATCTACCTGGAAAGCCTGCTGGTGATGACCGTGGCGATGTTATTTTCAAGCCGGTTCTCCGCACTGGCCACCGGAGGGGTGGTTTTCGGCCTGTATGGGCTGGCGTTCATCGGCGGCTGGATCGAACAAATCGGCGCCGTACTCAACAGCCAGACGGCGGTACAAGTCGGCATACTGACGAGCCTGATCATCCCGAGTGAGTCATTGTGGCGCAGGGCGGCTTACGAAATGCAGTCGCCTCTTTCCGGTCTATTAGGAATCTCGCCTTTTGGAGCAACTTCGGTCCCCAGTCTGTTGATGGTCGGTTATGCCGTGGTCTACTTGCTGGCCGTATTGGCTTTGACCGTGCGGGTTTTCCAGAAGCGGGATCTTTAGCGTCGAAGAAACATTTTTTAACATTGTCCAGTTCGGGAATTGTTGTATAATAGCGGCGATATGAACGCCGGATTTTCCTTATTTTTCTATTATCCCCACCTTTAACACGCCGTTGCGGGTGGGGAGGACGCGCCTGCCGCAGCGGGCGCGTTTTTTTATTTTTTTTTGGAATTGTGGAGGCCTTTATGAATATTGACGAGCAAGTGGCCCTGCTGATGCAAGGGACCGAATATGGTGACGAGGAATTGAAAAAGAATATGGCGGCGGAACTGCGCCAGCGCCTGCTGGAAGCCGGGCAGGAAGGCCGCCCGTTACGCATCTATTGTGGATTCGATCCGCGGACATCCGACTTGCACCTGGGCCATACCGTACCGATGCGCAAACTGCGCCAGTTCCAGGAGCTCGGGCATGAGGTCACGTTCATCGTAGGTTCGTTCACGTCTTTGATCGGCGATCCGTCGGACAAGGACAAATTGCGCCCGATACTGACCCAGGCGGAAGTTGAATTTAATGCCCGGACGTACGCCGAACAGGCTTTCAAAATCCTAGACCGATCCAAGACCAAGATCCGCTTCAACTCGGAATGGCTGGCGGGTTTGACTTTTGCCGAATTGATCAAACTGGCCTCCAATTTCACGATCCAGCAATTTGTCACACGCGATAATTTTCGCAAGCGCTGGGATAACGGCGACCCGATCTACCTGCACGAGACTTTTTATTCCATCATGCAGGGGTACGACGCACATGCCCTGCAGACGGATGTGCAGGTGGGCGGCACCGACCAGCTCTTTAATATTGTCACGGCTGCCCGGAAAATCATGACTGCGCTGGGCGACAAGCCCAATATTGCCATCATCCTGGGGATTTTGCCTGGCACGGATGGAGAAGTTAAGATGAGCAAGAGCTTGGGCAACCATATCCCGCTGCTGTCGACGCCGGAAGATATGTATGGAAAGGTGATGTCGGTGCCAGACAAGGCCATGGGAGCTTACATGCGGCTGGTGACGCGCTGGACGCCTGTCAAGATAGCTGGGATCGAAGAGGACCTTAAATCCGGGAAACTGCATCCACGCGATGCCAAGATGGCGCTGAGTCGTGAGATCGTATCCATCTACCACAGCGAGGTGGCCGCACAGACCGCCGAGGACGCCTTCCGGAAAGTTTTCCAGCAAAAGGAAATGCCGGATAAAATGCCGGATTTTGCCCTGCGGCCGGGCGAAACTGTACTGGAAGTATTGATGGCGGCAAACCTGGTGACCAGTAAATCAGATGGGAGGCGCATGATCGAACAGAAGGGGGTTAAATTGGATGGGAAAGTATTGGAAGAATTCGATGCCCCCTTCCCGCACGCGGGTGTGCTGCAAGTAGGGAAAAGGAGATTCGTGCGAGTGAAATAACAGCTTGCGGGCAGGTCGCGACTGAAATCGTTTCACCAAGCTTTTTATAACACTGATTCGATTGTGCAAAAATGGAAATTCCCAGCATCTGAATGAAGGGGCTGGAAATTTTTGCATTGTAATGTATGGCGGGTGAGAAAACAGTATCGGACCGGAGCTTGTAAAATCACCGGTGCAGGCAAGCGCCGGCCATCGAAATGAAAGGGGCGTGATCAGGGCTGCATGGCAGCTCCCAAAACCTGTTGTGTGATGTCCGCGGCCCATTGCTGGTCGTCATCTTCCAAGAGAACCACGATCGCCAGTGGAGTGCCCTGCCATGCGGGCAGCGTCCCACCTATAGCCCAGGCGAACGGTTTATTAGCTGTCCCAGCCACCCCACTCCATTGCCAGAGGGGTTGGCTTTTCACCATAAGGACCTGGGTGGCTGAGGCTGCCGAGCTGGAGGAAAGAACCTGTACAGGTTGGCTGAGCGGTGACAGTACAACCCAGCCCTGGGAAGGCGTTTTAACCGCCATTGCCAGACGGGGTGCGGGTCGTATGCCTTTATCGCTCAAAACGGAGGCTGCCAGTGCCATTTGCAACGGACTGATGCGCATGGATTGGCCGGGTGAGCTTGCAGTCGCCACGGGCAGATGCAACTCGGGTACAGTATAGAAGCCGAAGGCTGTAAATGCCTGGGGGGAAGGGTCAATCGACTGGAGCCAGGCTTGCATTGCAGGGCCGAGCGGGTACGCTTCCTGGGCGGCGCGATCCAGCAACGGCGATTGCGGATCCTTCAACAGAGCGGTAGCTTGCTGATCAAGGAGGTTGGGGTTAAAGGTAGGATGGGAGGCAATTGCCAGTATCTCACCGGTCTCCGCATTCAGCAGTACGATTGCCCCGGGACGATTTGCCAGCAAGGCATCCACATGCTGCTGCAAATCCAGATCGATACTCAGCCGGACATCCAGGCCAGGTGGCGGCTGGCCATAGACCAGGTGGTTCCACCAGATGCTGCTGGCCGGATTGCCCTGCAAGCCGCGCAGATATGGGTCAAGTGTGGCTTCCAACCCGGCCTGTCCATACACCGGATCGGTATAGCCGATTATCGAAGCCAGGTCAGGGTAGCCATAATTGCGGGTGAAGTCCCCGGTATTTCCCAGGGTGAAGTCGATGGGAGTTCCATTCCGGTCAAGCAGGCTGCCGCGTTTTACGTAGCGGTCATCAATCGAACGACGGGCGTTATCGGTGCGCGTTAAAATATCAGGGCCGCGCCAAACAGCCCACCAAGCATTGGCGATGGCCAGTCCAAACAGACCCAGGCCAACCAATCCAGCCAGGATCAGATATGGCTGGGGCGTGGGGAGCGGGGCAGGCTCGTCTTCAGGCTGGCAAGAGATGAATAGAAGGATGAGCAGTGCCAGGACCGAAGTTAACAAAGATGAACCCCCGTACGAGACAAAAGGCAATGTCACACCGGTAAGTGGAAAAAATCGGACGTTCCCTCCAATGATGAGGATGCTTTGCGCCCCGATGTAAGCAACCAGGCCGGCAGCGAGGATGCGACGGAAGCCATCGGGTGCGCGCATGGCGGTATGCAGTCCCCGGGCCACAAAGAAGCCAATCATAGCCAGCAGGCCGAGGGTCCCGACCAGACCCGTTTCTTCAGCAATCGCGACAAAAACAAAATCGGAAATGGCCACAGGCACAAGGCCAGGGCTGCCCATGCCAGGTCCGCGGCCAGACGTCCCTCCATTTGCAACCGCCATGAGGGACTGAACGATTTGAAAAGAGCCACCGGATGGATCGAGCCAGGGGTTTATCCAGGCATCGATGCGCAAACGCACTACATTGAACAGGAAATAACCGCCAATACCGGCAACCGCCAACCCAACCAGACTGACAAGCAGGATGCGTTTCTTTCCGATGGCGATGAACAGGATGATGGTATAGAGAAAAATAAAAATGGAAGCGGTGCCAAGATCGTGTTGGACAGCGAGAAGGAGCAAGGAAATCCCCAAGACAACAGCAGTGGGGGCAAGCAACGGCATGGTACGAAGGCTGAGCGGAAGTCGATCAGCCAGGTAGGCCGCCAGGTAGACAATCAGCAGCAGCTTGAGCGGTTCGGATGGCTGGAAGTATATGCCGCAACAACCCAACCAGGCATGCTCATAGCCGCCACCCGGATCAGTACCAAAGATAAGCGTAAGGGCAGTCAAAAGCAGGCCGCCTGTAAGCCAGATATATTTGTAGCGACGCAAGAAGCGTAATTCGGGAGAGAGCCGCAATCCAAGCAAGAATATCAGCCCGCAAACCGCCAACCAGATGGTCTGACGGAAACCAAAGTCGGGGACCAGCCGATAGATCGTGAGAATGCCCCAACCGGTCAGCATGGCAGCCAGAGGCAACAAGTACGGGTCAGCCTCCGGAATGCGGCGTTTAATCTGGGTGTGTGCAAGGAAGAAAACCACCACCCAAACACCAAAACCCAGCCATTGCGACCAGTGATATTGCACGTCCCAGGAGCGGGCGCGTGCAGCCGGGGCCAGGGTCAGGATAAGCGAATAGAGAAATAGAAAGGCTGCCGCCAGAGTTAGCAGGCGGCCCTGAATTTGAGAACGCGAGAAGGTGGATGGGCGAGGGCGCAAAGGAATTGGGTTTAATTCAGATATTTCTTAACGAGCAAATCCAACTTTTTGCGCGTATCGGCAGGCACAACAGCGGGATTGGTGATGATGGCGCTGGCCAACGCATTTTCGCAGGCACAAGTGCGTTTTTTGGACAGCGCTTTCACCAGGTTGTGGACGGCTTGCTGGGCAATAAGAGTATTCTGGTTCAGGGTGTGGATGACCATTTCCACAGTCACCGGAGCTTCATTGACATGCCAGACATCGTAGTCAGTGACATGCGCCATGACGGCGTAGCACATCTCGGCCTCGCGGGCTAGGAACGCTTCCGGAGCGGCGGTCATGCCTATAATGGACATGCCCCAGGAACGGAAAGTATTGGACTCGGCCTTGGTGGAAAAACGCGGCCCCTCAATGATGATAAAAGCGCCACCGTGGTGGAGATTTGCGCCGGTCTCCTGTACTGCTGCTTCCAGAGAAGCAGACAAGTCCGGACAAAACGGATTGGCGACACCGACATGCGCAACCAGCCCTTCGCCGAAGAACGTTCGGAGGCGGTCTTTGGTATTATCAAATATCTGGTCAGGGATGACGATGTTGCCGGGGGCGTAATCCTGGCGCAGCGAGCCGCAGGCATTGATGCTGACGATGCGTTCCGCACCGAGGGCTTTAAGGGCGTAGATATTGGCCCGGTAGGGTACGTCGGTGGGCATGATGTGGTGGCCAAGTCCATGCCTGGCAAGGAAAGCGACACGTTGTCCTTCCAGTGTACCGACCACAATGGGCGCAGAGGGTTTTCCGAAGGGTGTGGAGAGATCGTTTTCCCGGGTATTGGTTAGGCCCGACATGCTATACAAGCCAGAACCACCAATGATTGCAAGTGCAAGTTTTTCAGACATGGGAAATTCCTTTGTGAAAGTTTAGCGCCACCGAATAACCAAGAGATTATATACGAAAAAGCTCGAAGGGGACGAAAGGACTCGAAAAGAAAGACTGATCATTCAGTCAGGTCATCATCCGGGAAGGCATTTTTGCCAGCTTGTACGATTTAATTGTTACAAAATTGGGTAGAGGCATAGAGCTAAGCGTTTGTTTTCGCGTGGGCGATGAGGAGATCACCCGCCAGGGCTACGGTGAAGAGAGTGCCGCCGCAGCGAAATTCATCGCCAGAGATAACAACGGTAGGTATGGAAAGTTTTTCCTGGTTAAGAACTGTGCCATTGGTTGAATCCAAATCTTCCAGCCACCATTGATTGTGATGGTAACTCAAGCGGGCATGCCTGGCGGAAACAGACTCGTCTTCCACCGGGCATTCACAGGCAGGATCACGACCGATGGTAACTTCGGCCTGGATGAAACGACGAATATGAGAAACCTGCCCAGCACGCGAGAGAGTGAGACTGATGGGTGGTATCTTACGTGCCGCC
>JBEKEB010000068.1:0-17970 GCA_050014055.1 Anaerolineales bacterium
GCGCTGGCTGCCGTCCGGCCCTGGGGTTGGATCGCTCCGGTGCGCACGATCTTCTGCTTGGTGACTCCCAGGTGTCCTAATACAGGCACACCGGCATACACCAGTGCCTTCACTTTGGGCGCATCGACCGCGGTTCCTTCCAGGTGGACTCCTTCAGCGTGCCCTTCTTTCATCAGCCGGACGCCGGTGATGACGGCCTGCTCCACGGTCTCATACGAGCCAAAGGGCATCGAGGTGACCACCATGGAACTCCCCGCCCCGTGCACTACGGCTTGCGTGTGATAGATCATCTCTTCCACGCTCACCGAGACCGCTTCAGACCGACCGAGCCCCACCGTACCCACCGCATCGCTGACCAGCACCACGTCCACACCGGCAGCATTGATGAATCCCGCCATCGGAGAATCGTAGGCCGTCAGCAAGGTGATCTTCTGGCCTCTACGTTTCTTATTCCTGAGGGATGTCGCCGTTACCTTTGGCGATGTGCTCACGTATGCCTCACCCGTTTACTATAGCGCCGCAGGCAGCAGATTTTCGAGGTCTAGGTGAGGGCTAGGCAGAATCCGCACCGAAACCACCTCGCCCAACCGGCGTGCGGCCTGTGAATCCGCGTCGATGGCTGTCCGTACGGCGCCAACATCTCCGCGCACCATGACGGTCATATAACCGGAACCAATGGCGCGCAGATCGAGCAGCGTAATATTGGAAGCCTTGATCATGGCGTCAGCCGCCTCAATACAGGCCACCAGCCCGCGCGTCTCGATCATTCCCAGCGCCCGCATTCCAGGATCCAGGGTATCTTCCGATGCTTGAAAAACGTTTTGACTCTCGTTTGTTTTTGGCATGCTGATCTATTCCTTCCTGTAGGAAATGGCTCCCTCAAAGCGCAGGGAGTCAAGAATACCAACAATCGCTGCGTCAATCGGCGACGAATTTAGGCCGGTGACCACCCGTGCCGAACTGCCCTGGCTCACAACGACGAGTTCACCTTCACCCGCGCCGACCAGGTCGACTGCCAAAAAGAGCTCGCCATGCGAGTTCCCACTGGGATCTGCAGGTTGAACGAGCAGCAATTTGGTCGTTTTTAGTGTTTCGTGTTTAAGGGTGGCAACTGCCGAGCCCACAACTTTTGCAACAATCATGTTCTCTCCTCGCGCATACCAGACGATCAGTTTCCAGAACGCTTTCCGGTGGATTGCTTGACAAGTTCAACCAGTTGATCGACCACCCCATCCGACCCTGGTTGGTTTTTGGACTGTTCCGGCCGGGTTGCAACGACCGGCAAAGGGGCGTGTTGGCAGCCCTTCGGTTTGGCGCCTGGTTTGGGAGCTGCATCGCTCACCGATGGTGCAGATGCAACTGGTGAAGCTGCCCTGGCAGGCGCTGAAGGGGAGGATGGAGGGGTCACTCTGGCTGGCGCTGTAGATGAAGATGGAGGGTTCACTTTGGCTGGCGCAGGGCGGGAACCATCCACAATGGTAATGCCCAACTGGCGGGCCATATCGCGCGCTAAATTCATCAGGACAGTGTTCTCGTCCACAACCAGTTCTTTTTTACCCTGTGCAGCCAGGTTTTCGATATCTTCCATGCAAATGTATTTCACCGGGGCATCTCCAGCGGGGGCTTATTTGCCCTGGCCGCTCAAACTGCTTATCGCCTGGATGGCACCGTCGCGCCCTACCTTGACCTCGGACTCGGTGCCTGAAATGTACAAGCGCCCAAAACGACCAGTGGACTGGTAGTGGACGAGCGTAATGTGGGCGGCTTTTTCGGCTTCATTGGCGGCCAGCATCACGTAGGAGGCCGGCGCAACTTCGAGCACGCACAAGGTCTGGCCACGCAGCAACAATCCGCCGCGGCTGGACTGGTTCACCAACTGGGCTTCATAGGCATCCACGTTCGTGATCATTTTTACCGAAGCGATTTCGGGCTTTACACGGTCATGTTCAGATAGGTTGAAGTGGGCCAGCGCCGCGCTCCCGGCCACGCGTACGGCTTCCTGGAATGGCGCATGGATTTCGAGGTTGCCGAATTCCCGCTCCACACTCAAGGTTCCCGGGCGAACGTCACTCGTCTTGAGAGCTACATCCAGGAATTCATAGACTTCACTGGCAGGCGCCAGCTCGACGAACACTTCAGCCATGCCTTCCACAGGTACATCTCCCCTGAGCAGCATCCCGGTGAGCGCTGCATATTGGGGTTGCATTGAGTCGATCAGTATATAAGTTCTTAGGTCCATGGTTCCTCGCCTTTTGAGTACCTAGCGTTCGGTAGGCAAGTTAGCCAGCGCCCGAACGATTTTGGTCGGGCCTTGGTTAAGCATCTTTTCGACCACCGGATGAGGCCGTGCGATAACGTGAGCCGCCACCAGTTCCCCCGCGCGCTTGGCCGCTGCAACTCCGGCATCCACCGAGGCCTGTACCGCGCCGACTTCACCGCGTACCATGATGGTGATGAAGCCGCCGCCGATCTCTTCCTGGCAAATCAGGCGCACATGCGCGACTTTGGTCATGGCATCAGCCGCCTCAATGGAGGCCACCAGCCCTTTTGTTTCGACCATTCCCAATGCTGTAACTTGCAAACGTGATGTAGCCATAGATGACCTTACCTCCTAAGAGATTCCAAACACTTGATTCGCGGCCCTGATGCCCGCGTTAGTATCAACCGGATGCCCTAATTTTCGCAGGGCAGTTCCGGTGGCGTTCAATAAGTCAATCACCCGGTTTCGCGAAAGATCACCCAACTGAGTCGGATCTAGGAAAAATGCGTTCTCAGAGACCTCACCAAAAGCCCCGTTCGCGCTCACGCTCTGTCCCAGGCTACGTACTATGTCTGCGGAGCGCAAACTGCCTGGGCATTGGATATTTGTTTGGGAGTTCAAACAAAAACGGCGAGGGGAATCGCAGCCGGGGCATTCGCGCCCGTCCATATCAAGCGACAGGCCCATCTCACTTACCCCCCACCGAATTGCCTTGACCGAGAGATCAGCGATGGATGAAGCCGCCGATCCTGCAGAGGAAGATGTTTTACGAGTACTGGGGGAAGCTCCTGACCACAGTTCGGCCAGAGCCAGGCGCATTTCGTGAGCGGCGGCGCGAGGGTTGGCCGCCTCACGAATGCCGCGCCCACAGATCAAAACGGACACTGGCAGGTCGGCAAAAAAAGGCAGAAGTTCCATGGTGATTCCGCCGGTCACCGTGACTTTGTAGCCCATCTCGATCAATTCGCGGATAATGTCCTTATCCTCTTCCGCCCATTCACGGCCGGCGGATTGGGCATCCCACTCGCGATGATAAACGATGCGGTCGACGCCAATTCGACGCCATTCGGTTGCGCGCGCGATGATATCACGTACGCCGGTGAGTTCCATCAGCATTTCCTTGCCCCGCTTGCGGGCAACTCCGAGTGCTTGCTCGACGGTAGCCAGAGCGGCACCACCAATCACAGTCATCATGTCGGCACCGGCGTCAAATGCCATCGTCGCCTCGAGTTCGCCGACATCCGGAGTCTTTAAATCGGCCAGGATGATTTTGTCAGGACAAATTTCTCGCATGGACCGGATTGCTTCGAGCCCGGCTGCTTTGCAGAGCGGCGTGCCGATTTCAATAATATCTACTTCCGGAGCGACCTGGACCGCCATTGCCAGCGCTTTCGGCAAAGAGATGTAATCCATCGCAATTTGGAGCAATGGTGTAGCATTCATAATTTAATTTGACCTCGATATTGGCCCATGGAAGAACCTGAATAAGATTAGGAAATCGCTTTTACGAAGATTAATAATCTATGATAGAGGAGAAAATTAATTCAAGAGAAAATGGAATATGATATTTATTTCACTTAATGAATATAATATCACATCGATACCACAAAGTCAATATTTTTTCACGAAAGAGGATGAACGTCATATTGGTTCAATGCAGCAAAAGGAAGCTTGCCGAGAGTAGGCTATTTTGTTGCCGCCGGGCATGGTCGCAGCCCGGGCGTGCGCCGGTTTTTTTTTAATCACCCGAGTTTGGTAATAAACCCGGGATAACTAGGGGAGCTCTTTCACGTTCTGATTTTTAAAGAAGTATTTCGCCTAAACAACATCATTCATAATATTTCACGCTACAACCTACTTGGGGTTATATCCCCCATGGGGGCACCAAAGAAGACCCATCTCGAACTACACCAACTCGGTGTCGAGCAATTCTTAGAGATGCTGCGATTTGAGCAGCAAGGAATACTCAAAGAATTGCCTGTCACCCTTGGGTGAGTTCGAGATGATTTCTTTAATTAGGCAATTCCAGGGACAAGAAGTGCGAATTTATATCCCGGTGAAATAAGCTTCTAAACTATTTGGTTATAGTCAACAATATTTGAGGCGATTACTACGCCAAGGAAAATTAAGGGGGATCAAAGTGGGGCAAGTCTGGCTATTAGAAGTGATTTCTTTAGATACTTACTTAGATACGATCAACAGGGTAATGAACCGAAGGTATAGGTCGCGAACAAAGGGATCAAAAACCTATTAGAATCCGCTGATTAAGAGCTGCCCAAGAAATCGTCTATACCGTATATGGGGGTAAAAATATCTATTTCCTCTACAGTTTCAATGCTTTCTATTCTGGTTGCAGTAAAGTTGCAGTAGTAAATAATGATATTGGCAATCTTGTTCAGAGCTACCTGAAGCAAACCAAATTGGACACCGAAGAGGCTCATAACCAAGCCAGTCCGGTGGATAATATGTGATTTGAAATAGAATTGAAAGCCAAGTCAATTCTTCATCGTTAGAGTTCTTAATATGGAGTGGATTTCTTAGGTTCCTTATCTGATCCGATGCCAGTGGGTCAGAATTCCTCATAAGAAGATATTGGATTCTAAGCATGGCTCTTAAATGGGCGAGTCTGAATCAGAAATGAGGTAGCTTTATTAATTACAACAATTCGGATGGTTATTGCTTCTTTCTTCCTCTAAGATAGGAGAACCACTTTCCTTTGAACGAAATGACCTTATATGCTAAATCACTTGACTGTACTCCACATAGTACCTATACTTATTTTAACGAACAATTAATTTACGGTGAGCTCGATTCAATTCGGGCTGAGAGGAAGTTGATATACCTTAGTCCTGCAGTATTTGATTTGGATAATACTTGCGAAGGAAATTTTTGAAATATTTCAAATGCTCATTCAAATTAATTGTGTTTTTCATTACTTGGAGATAAAACGTGTAGTATATCTTGGTGATATGTGGCGCAAAGCTTAACTCGGAGATAAAGAACAACCGGAATCGGGGACCGTATCTGTCTCCAGGGAGTATCGGTTATTTGTTTTTGGATTATTTTGTTTCGTGAAGATAACAGGGAATTATTTTGCTCGGCTTGCTCGCTAACAATTTTCTTGTTTTTACCATCGGTTTGGGGAGCCGTTTCTTGTGGCAGTCATTATCAACATTTTGGGGTTCTCTTCTGCCGGTAAAGTTGCAGGCGGGAAGAAAGATTTTTCTGCCCAGCAAATCAAAGAAAAATAGTCCTGATAGTTTCTTCTGCAATGGCTGAATCCCTCCTTTCAACGAAGCTCTACATACCCAATATCCCATCAGGGTTTGTGTATCGTCCTGCATTAGCCAAGAAAATGGATTTAGCCCTAGAAAAGAGACTTTGTTTGATCTCAACGCCGGCTGGTTATGGAAAAACAACTCTGATCGGATCTTGGGCAAAACAGAGAGAACATCCTCTGGCTTGGATCTCTCTTGATGAAGGGGACAATAATTTTGTTAGGTTCTTTACTTATCTTGTCACTGCGATTCAAACTGCCGTAAAAGAATTTGGGCAAGGTTTACTAGGGAGATTGACCTCTTCACACGGCATGCCACATGATCAAATCATGATTCTCCTTATCAATGCATTAAATCAAATTGATAGGGATTGTGTGATTGTTCTAGAAGACTTTCACGTTATTAATAATCAAGAGATCCATGAATCTGTCCTTTACTTACTAGAAAACCTTCCTCCGAAAGTCCACTTTATTATCTCCAGCCGCGCCGAACTTCCCTTCTCGGTAGCTAATTTGAGGACCAAAGCCCAATTGGTCGAGATACGTTACCCCGAATTATGCTTTTCTGAGAGGGAGGCTTCTTATTATTTGAATCAAAAAATGGGGTTGAAATTGACCGAAAAGGAGATTCAAACACTGGTCGAATATACTGAAGGATGGATTGCCGGCCTGTACCTGGCTGCTGTTTCCTTGGCTGACACGGACAAGACAAGCTCATTTATTTCTCATCTTGGATCCACCAATCGGTATATTGCTGGCTACTTGTTTGACGAGGTCCTACGTCGTCAGCCCAAAGAGATTCAATCTTTTCTCTTGCGTTCATCAGTCCTCGATCGTTTTACTGAGTCGTTGTGTGATGCCGCTCTGAAAATAGAAACCAGCCATATTCTGATTGCCAGCCTTGAACAGGCCAATCTATTCATCCTCCCATTGGATAGTCAGCAAGAATGGTATCGGTATCACCACAAGTTTTCCGAAATGCTCTATGATCGTTTGAAAAGAACCAATTCCATCCAGATCGGGGATATTTGTGGACGGGCCAGCCTCTGGTTTGAAGAACAAGGACTTCTCGATGATGCCATAGAATATGCTATCCGCGCGCAAAACTATTCGCGCGCGGCCGAATTGGTGGAGCGCATTGGAGGAATCTTACTTTGGACGGGAAATGTGGGACAGTTACTGGATTGGCTGGAGAAATTTCCGACAGAAATCTATTATCAGAATCCCGGTCTTTGGCTTCTACATTTATGGTCCCATATCAACCTGGCTCAATTTTCAATCGTCGCGGATGATTTGGAAGGAGATCGGCTTAAGACAATCCTTGCTCATATCCTTGATAGAAATGAAAAGAAAAACTTTGAATGTGGATTGGCAATCGTCCATGCCATCACTACCATTAATTGGGAATATGACATTATTGCCGGAAAAAGATATGCCGAGCTTGGGATTCAAGGCCAGGGCGAGAATGGTGTGACCGATACAATGGCTCTTGTTGTGTATGGCAAGGCCTGTATGCTGAGTGGCGACTTAGAAATGGCCAAAGGTTTGTTAGTCAGGTCTTTGGCACGATTCGAGAAAGCTGGTAGCATCTTCATGCAAATGGTTGTTACTCATCATCTTTCTGAACTTGCCTACTTTGAAGGTGATATGCACCGGATGGAAGACCTCTTGAAAGAGGCATATAGATATGGGATCGACCATCATCTGGATAACACCTCGGCTTTTTTTAGAGTCTGTATTGATTTAGGGCGATTGCACTATGAAAAAGATAATCTGACAGCCTCCAGGCAATTTTTGGCTGCAGGCGTTCGAGGGGGCGAGAGATTCTTAATCGCCTATGATATCCTTGACGGCTATTGTGCTTTTTTTGACCTTATGTGCCGTGCCCACCGCATGGATGCAGCCGAACAGGTAATCTCAAGCGTGGAAGCCTTGTGCAAAAGCTGCGGTTTCCCTCCCGCGATCCTGGAACGGGCGGAAGCGATGAGAATAAGAGTAGCCATCAGCAAAAACGACTCTCGTGCACAGCAACGCTGGGTAGAAAAGGTGAAGCTTCAAATTGAAAAGGGTTTTCTTTTTCAACAAAAATACGAAGCCCAAACGGCTGTTCAGACCCTGGTTGCACTGAAGCAGTTGAACCTTGCTAAGAATTTAGTTCAAAAATTGATTTTGCTCTCTGAGGAAAGCCGACTGCTCAAAGAGATTACACACTATAAAACCTGGCTCGCATCTATCCTCTACCAGCAGGGAAATCTTCAAGCTGCATTGGTGCCTTTACGGGAAGCCGTTGCAATTGGATTGCATCAGGGTTATATTCATACCATCGTTGATGTTGATGCGATTCCAGACCTTTTAGATAAGCTCTTAAGCGATACCCAGGCTGAGGAGAATACTGATGATGTAATTAAAGAATACCTTCTCACGTTAATAGAAGCGAGCCAAGGTTTAGTGGAAGCGGAGTCCATTTCTTGGTCTGATTGGCCCAATATCGGTTTATTAGAGTCTCTCACTGATCGGGAAACAAAGGTGCTTGAGTTATTGATTACGGGGGATTCGAATCAAGAAATTGCCGAAATGATGGTGGTTACACAAAGTACGGTTAAATATCATTTAAAAAATATCTACCTAAAATTGGGCGTACATACCCGAATGGAAGCGGTGGTTAGGGCGAAACAACTCGGATTGGTTTAGTACGAAGTGAGTGGTCCGCCTACTGGTCTTTTAGGTTCCTAAAGATATCTCTCCTTAAAGCTCAAACAAAAAAACATCCATTCCTATCCTTTCGGGTAGGATGTTTTTTGTTTCTTGTGTGTATTATGGAAGGTAGAAGTCACCAAAAAAGATTGATGCCATTACTGAAAACGAGGGATTTCTCGTTAGTTACCGTTTGATGGAATCCATAAGCCAACGAGCCGAGGTGAGGATGGATATATCTGGGACAAATCGAGTTAAGTATTCCCAGGATGCCGATACATGGAAACGGTCTTTTGGGACATTGGCCGCCATTTTCAATAAGAGTCCCGATTCTGCCTTGGTCCATAATCTTCTACCGTTGGGTGCTAATTTCTTTTTCCAACTATACCTGGGGGATGGCTTGAACATCGAGATAAAAGAAGGGTTGTCCGAAATAACCCATTTCGTTGAAAATAATAAAGCGCAATCGGAGAAGGTCGTTGAACAATCTCTACAGGTGGATTGGACGCGTCTTTTCCGCGGCATCCAGCCTGATTATGGTCCTGAACCGCCATATGAAGAGGTATATCTTGGAGAAGGCGAAAGTAATTTTCAGGTATTGGAGGCGGTGGCGGGTTTCTATGTGCAATATGGAGTTTCGATTGCTAAAAATGCTGACAACCGCCCGGATTATATTGGTCTAGAAATGGACTTCATGCGCTATCTGTGTGAACAAGAGGTTGCTGCATGGAAGAAAGGAGAAAAAACACAAATTCAAAAATGGCAAATAGCCGAGCACGATTTTCTCACAGATCATTTAGGGAGGTGGGTACCTTCATTTTGCGATCGAGCCATCGAAGAAGCGAAAACGGATTTCTATCGTGGCTTTGTTCATTTGACCAAAGGAACCATCGAAGAGATGATGAATGCTCAAAGACCCAATCCCTTAAGCAAGGACCAAGTCAGAAACGGAGGAAACCATGAGTGAGAAATCACATCTACTGGAATTGACCAGGCGAGAATTCTTGAAGACTTCCGCAGCTACAGCTGCACTGGTTACTATCGGCGATCGACTGTTTGACAAGCCAATGAAGAGCCTGTTCGACAAAGTCGACTCGCAAGTGGCGAGCGGAAGTACCGTCGTGCATAGCTACTGCAAGATGTGCATAGGCCCTACCTGTGGCATACTAGCGACGGTAACGAATGGGGTGGTTACGCAAGTAATGGGTGACCTTGCCCATCCGGCAAATGAAGGCAAGCTCTGCCCTCGCGGAAATTCAAATATATATAATCTTTACAACCCCTATCGTCTTAAGGCCCCTCTCAAGCGCACCAATCCGGATAAGAGTCTTACTGCTGATCCGGGCTGGGTTGAGATATCCTGGGACGAAGCTATGAGTACTGTGAAGGAGAAACTGGGAACAGTCTTGAAGCAAGACCCACGTGGTCTCATCTTCCACCTTGGATTTGGTAGTATGCGCGATGATTCCCCGATGGCGCGCCCGGTCTTCCCGACTGCCTTTGGTACGCCAAATGAGATCGAATCGAATGGTCCGCTCTGTCCGGTTCATTTTGGTGCCCTCTCTAATCTGGGAAGCTTTACATACTCCATTGACCCCACCCGTACTAACTATTTGGTGGTCATTGGTCACAGTCTGGGGGGTGACTTTGCTAGGGCGTCCGAAGCAACCGGCCTGCATGGAGTCAGCACCGAGGCACTTCAGAATGCGCTCGATCGAGGATTGAAGATGATAGTGGTCAACCCGCATGCCGGCGCAGAGACCATCCGCGGTGAATGGGTCCCGATCCTTCCAGGGACTGAACTGCCTTTCATAATGGCGATGACCAATGTCATCCTCTTTGAATTGAACAAATATGATGAGTGGTTCCTGAGGGTACGCACCAACGCACCTTACCTCATCGGCCAGGATGGCGATTATGTCCGTGATCCTCAAACGAATAAGCCCTTGGTTTGGAATAAGCTATCGAACCAGCCGGCTCCATTTGATGATCCCCAGGTGAATAATGGACTCCTCAGCGATCCATCGCTCGGAGCAGCAGCCCTCACCGGCAGCTACCAGGTCAATGGCGTGACGGTAAGTACAGCCTTTGATGTCATCAAAGAACATTACAAACAATATACCCCTGAGTGGGCGGAAGGGATAACCAAAATCCCAGCTGCAACGATCCGCCGTATCGTCACGGATTTGGTCAATGCTGCCCAGATCGGAAGTACGATTGATATCAATGGGGTTACTTTCCCGTATCGGCCCGCATTGGTATTCGCCGGTCGAGGCGCAATTGCCCATCGTGGCGGTGTCAATGTTATGCTCGCGGTGAACTTGATCAATGGCTTGATCGGTGCCACCGATGTTCCTGGAGGCCTCACTGGTGAAAGCTTCAACCCACTACCTCAACCGGGTGCCGATGGAACCGTAGAGCCAAATCCGAAAATTATTCCTCAAAGCACTGAATGGATTGGCATCCCATTCAAATATCCGCCGGATCACCTTGATATGGCTGAGTTCTTCCCTCATAGACACTGTACTCCATATATAGCCTGGAGATCGATCGTCAATCCAGAAAAGTATCATATCAACTATAAGCCCCAGGCCATGTTGCTATACGGTGCGAACCCACTGACAAATAACATACAGGCGGACGAGGCCATTGCTGCCTTCAAAGCAATCCCCTTCTTTGTAACGATTTCCTACCATCTGGATGAGCCAACGCAGTTCGCCGATATTGTGTTGGCAGAGTCGGCGAACATGGAGCGGCTCAACTTTTTTGCCTTTCAA
Source organism: Anaerolineales bacterium (assembly GCA_050014055.1). GTDB lineage: Bacteria > Chloroflexota > Anaerolineae > Anaerolineales > Villigracilaceae > UBA877. The sequence continues at coordinate 11,009 of JBEKEB010000068.1, forward strand.
GCATGCGGACCTGTGGCGGGGAAACGTGGTATGCAAGGCGTAAACGTCAAGACCCCGGTGGTGAACCCGCTTTACAATACGCGAGATTCAAATTCTATCCTGCTCGACCTTGCCAATCAACTTGGTTTGAATCCTCCTGTGAATGGAATGTTGAGCGGCATGCTGGGTCTCATGAAAACGCCTTATGCGCTCGTACCACCAAAACAATATACCTGGGAACAGGTCGTTGATAATTATATCAAGGCGACTTTCGGTGCTGACAAAGATGCCAATTATTTCAAGGAAAATGGCAGTGGTTGGACTGTCAAAATGATCCCCGAGGAAAAGACATATAACTACTACTATTTCCCAGATGGGAAAACCCGCCACCCAATCTATCTGACCTACCTGCTGAAGACTGGTACATCCATGAAAGAAAATCTGGCAAAAGCCAATGTCACCGTTCCCGGCTGGGATATGGACAAATATATGGCCTTCTATGGAGCACTCCCAACTTGGATCCCGCATCCTGAACATGAAGCTCCAGCGGAATTTGACCTCTTTGCAGTGAATTGGAAAATCGCCAGCCGCGCCTTCGGTATGGGTGCACTTGAAGAACTGGCACCTGTCCGGGAGATGCAGATGAAACAGAGCCGTGAGGTCAACTCAATCCTGATCAATGTGGATACGGCTCGGTCGAAAGGCATTCAAGACGGCGATCAGGTCGTCGTCGAATCCCAGTATGGAGGCAAAATAGAGGGGCCTGTCATGACGACTTCACTGATACATCCTAGTGTTTTAGGTTTCCCCGGCAACTTTGGCCGGCGTGCGATGTTCCTCGGCCCTGACGCTCGCGAAGGCCTTAACTATAACCAGTTGCTCAGTGCAGAAGATGGCAATTTTGATCCCGTGGTCGGCGGTATCGAAATAACCGCGGCCGTGAAGATTACGAAAGCTTAAGGAGGCTGCCATGCGTTATGGAATGGTACTTGACTTGAACCGTTGCGTTGGTTGCGGAGCCTGCACACTTGCCTGTAAAACGAAAAACGCAACTGCTCCGGGTGTTTTCTGGAGCCAGGTGCTGAAATCGGAGGCTGGTATATATCCAAAAGTCTATCCAGCATTTACTCCCATCCTGTGCAATCACTGTGATAATGCACCATGTGTCGATGTTTGCCCGACAGGGGCAAGCCAGAAACATGCTAATGGCATCGTCACGGTGGATGCAAACAAGTGCATTGGCTGCCGTTACTGTATGCTCGCTTGTCCTTACGATGCCCGTACTTTCAATTCCAGCAAGCTTCACGGCTACTACACTGGCAAGGGCCTGATGCCTTACGAGCAGATACGTTACAGCGAGCACGTGGTGGGTACGGTGGAAAAATGTAATTTCTGTATCGATCGCGTAGAGCAAGGGCTTTTACCGGCTTGCGTGCAAACTTGCCCGGCTAAGGCGCGTATCTTCGGTGATCTGGATGATCCCAACAGCGAAGTCTCACTACTGGTCTCGCAGCGTGGGGGAGTTCAACTCCATCCCGAGTTGGGGACGAATCCGTCCGTTTACTATCTGCGTGGTTAGGAGGATAGTGCGATGACAACTAATGTTGTTAACAAGACCGAAGTTCGGGTACCGCTTGTAATCTGGATCGTATTGGCGGTTGTTGGATTGGGTGGATTGGGTATTGCCTGGGGACTGCAATTGGCTCAAGGTATGAGTATCACCGGAATAAGCCAGCAGGTTGTCTGGGGCCTTTATATAGCCGGCTTTTTCACAGCCATGGGCGCAGGAGCAGCCCTCCTGGTGTTTGCCGCGATCAGTGAATTCTCCGCTCTCTTCCCAATCGCAAGGCGGAATACTTCCTTGTTCCTTGCCCTGGTCAACTTCGTTATTGGCGGCTTGCTGATCACCATGGACATTGGAAATCCGATTAACCTCTGGCGTATCCTCACTGCCGGACGCTTCTCATCAATGATGACCTGGGATTTCTTTGTACTCATCATTACCGGCATCCTGACCCTGGTCTATCTGATCTTCAGTTGGGAGCAGACGACCAGCACCCTCATCACCAGAATCCTTGGCATTCTAGGAATGGTATGCGCGGTCGCTCTTGTAGTCGTGGAGGGCTGGATGCTCGCTGTACTCTCCGCCCATCCTCTATGGAATGGCGGGCTCACAGTAATCAGCTTCCTCGTCGTTGCCCTAGTCGCCGGTCTGGCGGTTGCCATGCTTGCCTGGCCTGAGATCGCCCCCAAATTGAGTAATTGGTTGATGGTAGGCCTGTGGGTGATGCTGGCTTTCGTATTGGTAGAAATCCTAACGGGAGCTATTGCGGTGGAAGTGCGGCCTCATCCTGAAGTCTCCCTGTTGGTTGCCGGTGTCGCGAGTCCAATGTTCTGGGTGTACTTGATTATAGGCACCTTAGCACCTCTGGTAATTCTTTTCTGGCAGAAGAACTTGCTGTGGATGCGCATTGCGGCGGCCTTGGCCCTGCTTGGCGTGCTTCTTGAGAAGCTTTGGCTGCTTACCGCAGGCCAGGCGATTCCTTGGCTGGCTCTACCTCAAGGCTCCTATGTACCGACCTGGGTCGAATGGTTGGGGCTGGTGGGAGCGATTGCTCTGGCAGCCCTGCTGTATCTGGGGGTCGGCAAACTAGTACGAATGAAGGAGGTATGACCAGAAAACGTCAGTAAACAAATGGGATAGAAAGAAAGCCAAAGGGTAGCTCCCCTAAGAACCGGGGTTCGAGTGATATATAATGCTCTTCTGAGCTAAGCTCGAACCCCGCGGTGAATTTTGAATACCTGATTCTGAGTTTCCTTCCTCCCTATTTTAGGGGGGATGCGTCCTTAATGGAACCGGCTTTGTTCAAGAATGCCTGGATGGGAGTTAGGGGAAATGGAAAATATATTAGGGTTGTTAACCGCGGGGGTGTTGATTCGGATCCTGCTCTTATAAATGAATTTGGCAAAGTATTAAACTTAACGAAGCTTTAGTTCCTAATTTGTTGTCAAGTATCCAATAGTGGATGGATACCGGCATTATCAACATGCGCTCGCTCTAAAAGCATCTCAATCTCGTTTCATATTCCAATCAAAGCGTAAGGAAATGCCGCAATCACTGGAGAGTTCGCGCGGGGTTGGAATCAATTTGATCTCCTGTTTGGCTCTTACCAGGATTGCTTCCGCCTGCATAGCAGAGGAATTTGTATGAAATAAGATCACACCATATTTATCCATGGTGAGCTATCTTATCGAAAGCGGCAATCACACTATGAATATCATCGGGAGAGGTAAAAATGCCTGGCGCCAAACGGATTGTTCCTTCTGGGAACGTCCCAATCGTTTTATGGGCGGAAGGTGCACAGTGCAAGCCAACTCGACATAGAATCCTGAACTCGTCATCAAGGGTTAAGCCAACCTCCGAAACGTGTTGACCTGCCACCCTACAAGAGACTACTGCAGTCATTTTTAGCGAGTCACATGTACCGTATACCGTTATTCCAGGGATATCCTGCAAACCTGAAAGTAAAAGATCATTCAACTCCGCCTCGCGCGCTTGAATGGATTCAACACCGATGGATTGAATCCAGCGCACCCCGGCTCCTAAACCGGCGATGCCAACACTATTACATGTGCCGCTTTCATACTTATCTGGAAGCATTTCTGGCTGTTCTTCATATTCTGAGCGGCTGCCTGTACCGCCGCGCATCAATGGGCGTAACTCCGACGTGTCCACCCGCTCGCCGATCGTCAAACCGCCTGTCCCGGTTGGTCCATACAACCCTTTATGACCGGTAAATGCCAACAGATCAATTCCCAGCGCGGGCTGATCTATTGGAATAATGCCGGCGGTCTGAGCGCAATCTACCAATAACAAAGCGCCAGCTTGGTGGGCGATCGTTGCGATCTCCTTGATCGGGAGGATAGTCCCCATGACATTGCTCGCATGGGTAACCACAACCAGGCGGGTCCCTTGGGTGAAGGCCGCGCGGAACGCTTCCAAATCAAGGCAACCATCCAAACCGCATTGGACAACGGTTAATCGAGTACCTTCCTTTTCAAGAGCGCGCAGAGGCCGCATTACAGAATTGTGCTCTATGCTGCTGGTAACTACCCGATCGCCCGGTTTCAATAGTCCGAATAATGCCAAATTAAGGGCATGAGTAATATTGGAGGTAAAAATTACTCGCTGTGGATCAGAGATGTGGAAAAGTTCGGCGATTGATTCGCGTGCATTATATACTACCCTGGCAGCAGAAATGGATAGGCGGTGCCCAGAGCGGCCCGGGTTGCCGCCGGAATTTTCCAGGAAGTCGGACATTGCATGTATCACTTCCTTCGGTTTCGGCCAAGAGGTAGCAGAATTGTCAAGGTAGATCATTAAACCTTCTATTCCAATTCGCCAGCAGCAATATCATTATAAAAATTGGGCCGTTCCAGGCGGCATTCTCCACTAACAGGATCCGTAGTATCCGCAACAATAACATAGGATTTCTGCGGGTTATTGGGTTGTGCAACGACCCATAAATAAATCCAAGTCTTAGAGGCATCATTATAATAAACCCCTACTGTGCCTTCCACTCTTACTACCCAATTTGTTTCATTCATGTTATAGGGCGGTTTGGGCATCTTCGCTCGATAAAAAGCAGCCACTTGCGCCTGAGGCCCATTACAACTATAGTATCCCCAAAATGCTCCTGATAATTCCTGGAGACGTTCCTGGATATTCGGCCAGTCGAATACTATTGGTTTCTCCAGGATCTGGATCCCATCACAACTCGGCAATCTCGTTAGTAAGTAAGTACCCATTGAAAACGGCGTGGGTACAGATGTTGGCCCCAATTTTGTCGTTGTAGGGATAATTTCAGAAGAAGGCGTAGATTCAATGGCCTTGGCGCAGCTCACTAAAATGATCCCAAGGAAATAAATCATGAAAGTCCGTGTAATCAATTTCATGAAACTGCCTCATCTGCTAGCCGTCTAACGAATGCTGTTCTCAAGAATTCCAGAATAGTCCATGCACTGCTAGTCATTTTAAATTCCTTAGCCGGACAGGGTTTGGCTCCTCAATAATCTTGCAGCCATCACCTCAGTACGGTTCTTAACATATCCATAAGATGGACGGTGACGAGATCATAAAAGACAAGACCTGCATAAAAACCTAACAGGTATACCCAGTATGTCTTTTTACCCTCCGCAGCTAAAACATGCATCCGGTATGGGCAACCTCCCGAGAGAGCGCCGATGATTCCCACTCCCAACCCAGATACAATCGTGATTATCCATGCTGAATGGGAGATTACAACCGAGGTTTGGAGGATCATCGGAAAACCAGGAACACTGCCTCCCGTAAAGTTGAAAAGAACGTATCCAGCCAGGGCACCGAGGAAGGCGCCTCCCACACCTTTCAAAAGAGTTGTGTCGTGAGTTAGCACGAAGTCACGATACCCAGAAACGAAACACAGACGTGACCTTTGCCCCAGGTAACCGATCGCAAAACCCAGAAAAAGGGTGGCAATGGAGGCAATCATATCATCCTCTTAAGGCAGCGGCTCGACGGGCGCTCCATCGTTGACCCCAGGTGCCAAGAAGCACGCCGACTACAACGCAGGCCCAGCCAATCCAACCAAGCAAGTTACCATAGGCGCTGAGTAGTACGATCCGGATTGGACATGCACCTAGGATCAAACCAAAATTGATCATCAAGAATCCGTTGATGAAGAAGAATAAAGGCTGCCGGGCCGATTTTAGATGAAGTTCGCCATGTTGATAGGCTGCAACCATGGCTCCCAGGACTACTCCTAGTACGGTGAGCAGTGGCCAATTGGTCGAAGCTAGACTGTACCCCCAACTTAGATGGAATAAATGGTCGGCGATCCAATTGAATAGATCTTTGGGATGACAGACCATGCAGACTCCATAGGCCACAGGGGGAATCACTTTAAAGTATGCCTGAACGAGGGCGGACCCTAACCCAAGCACTAAGCCCGCCAAGAACGGCGATATCTTCATATGGCGGATGGATCTGCTTCGTTTCCCCGGTTGGCTTGGTAGGTTATTGAGATTATCCATTTTAACTTCCTTATTTAGGTCCTTCTCCGGCCTACTCGCTACAATCGGTGAGGAAAATCCGAGTCCAAAACAATCGCTGGGTATCTAATCTAAGATCGGTGGCGAATCCTGGTTGGAAAACCAATGTCAGCAAATAGTAGATTCGAAGGCAAAGGGTGCGAGGCGAATCCGAGCCATCATTCAAATCAAGGAAGAATAATATGCCATGGGGTAATCTCAGCAAAGGTCTGTCTTCGGTAGCTGATGGTATCCGACCATTTTTCACTTGCACAATAATTTCCTACAGTGTCCCGACCAGCCCTAGGGTGCTTCTGCGGACTAGATATACCACTGGTCAGATGGAAATAAGTAATCAAAATGAGTGGAAGGATTATTTTCAATAAAATAACTAAATATAAATTCTGATTTCACATCAATCTATTGCTTATAGTACATAAAATTAATGGAAAATTCCCTACCCGAAGGGATAGTAGTGAACAATAGTAAGGTATCTCTTGGGCCTAACCCACAACAGCCTGATCCACAGTTGCCCAAGGAACTGTCCTACCTGTATATATATAGGTTTCTTTGTCCACATAGCACCATATATGTGGGTCAATGTGTGTATATTATTCATTTTTTCAACACAGTCTTTTCTGGTTGCAGTAAAGTTGCAGTAGTAAATAATGATATTGGCAATCTTGTTTAGAGTTATCTGAAGCAAACTAACCTGGATACCGAAGAAGCTCATCGGCGAGCCGGTCCGGTGGATAGTGCAGGATTGTAAAAAGTATTCAAGGATATGACTACCTCGACAATGTTAGATTAGGTTAGAGCACGTTTTTTACTTTGCGACTTATGGCGACTTCGAGTAGAGCGAGAACGATTGACGAGATGTTTGACAACTAGATGAGTAGCCTGATCAGGCGAAA
>JBEKEB010000069.1:0-17901 GCA_050014055.1 Anaerolineales bacterium
TAGGCCAACGCCACCCGGTCGAACGACCAGGTGGCGTCCAATAGATCATTCAAAAGGAGAAAGCTCATGTTGTGGACCATCATCATAATCCTGTTAATCCTGTGGCTGCTCGGCTTTTTCGGCCGTAGAATAAGTCCAAGGTTCCCGCAAACCGGCGGTTGGATCCATACGCTGATCGTGATTGCCGTTATTTTGATTATTTTAAGCCTGCTGCACATCATATAGATGCTGGCTTTGCCAAAATTCTTTCAAACATGCGCTGGCAACGATCGCTCGCATGACAATCGTTAAAAGTTTATCCACTCAATAAGCGAAGGAGGACGGGGGTGCTCGGGCAGCATAACTGCCCGCACACCCCCCACTCACCAATTCATTGAGATGGCACATAACCATCATAAAGAGAAATGGAGTTCAGTATGGGAATACTTTCCTGGATCGTCGTAGGTTTGATCGCGGGCTGGTTGGCCGGGTTGCTTGTAAAAGGGGGCGGTTACGGATGCGTCGGTGACATTATTGTCGGCGTGATCGGCGGATTGTTGGGCGGCTGGATCGCTTCCCATTTCTTCGGCATGGGCGACCCGATGTCTGGCATCAACCTACCTTCCATCGGAGTTGCGTTGGTTGGCGCAGTGATATTTGTGGTCATCTTACGCCTGATCGGTGGAAGAAGGGCTTAGCGTTTGTACTGAAAGAGCAGGGCAAGCATGGCATTCCCTCCACCTGATCAACCGAATACCTGGACCTTCCGGCGGGTCGTTTGGGCCACTCTCGTCCTGGTCTTGGTTGCCTTGGGCTTCTGGCTGCTTTACCGGTTTAACCAGGTTGTTTTCATCCTGTTGATCGCCATCATGCTGGGCACGGTGCTCCGGCCGGTCGTAACTTGGTTGAACCGGCGAGGCCTCCCCCGGATGGCAGGAATCATCCTTGTCTTTATTCTACTGCTCGCCCTACTCATCGGCTTCGTGCTATTGGCAGTCCCGTTGATTGTCGCGCAAGCTACCACGATTGCAGCGGCAATACCGGGTTACTACCAAGGCCTGCGTGGGGGAATGGCTGCTTATCCCAATCAATGGATCGTGCGCTTAAGTGCGTTCCTCCCGACAACACTACCAGGCCTGGCATCGATACAACCAACGGGACAGTTGACGTTGGCTTCTGAAGGACAGGCTTGGGGCTATGTGGTATCGGCAGCTTCGATCATCTTTGGAGCCATGGTTCTTCTGCTGTTGGCGTTTCACTGGACACTGGATGGGCCGCGCATCATTCAATCCCTGCTGCCGTTGGTTCCAAATCGCCAGCGCGAGAGCATTGGCGAACTGATTTCAGCCATGGAAACCAAGGTAGGTTTCTACATAGCCGGACAAGTCGTCCTTTGCCTGGCCATCTTCATCATGACGCTGGTTGCCTACCTGCTGATCGGCCTGCCTAATGTGCTGGTATTGGCGCTCCTGGCAGGCGTGATGCAGGCAATCCCGCTGGTTGGACCCCTGATCGGCGTTATACCTGCAGCGATGGTGGCTCTGTCCATCGGGCCCGGCAGGCTGGTATGGGTCATTGTTGCCACAATTGTTATTCAATCAATAGAAAACTACCTGCTGGCGCCGCCTGTCATGCGTAAGGCAGTCGGGGTCAATCCGTTCGTTTCCCTGCTGGCGATTTTTGCCTTTGGCTCCCTGCTCGGCCTGGGCGGGATGCTTATGGCGGTACCCATGGCGGCCATTATTCAACTCTTACTGGATCGCTTCGTATTTCATAAAGGAACATTGGAATCGGAGGATTCGCCCGGGCGAGACCTTGCCAGCCGGCTGCGTTATGAAGCCCAGGAACTGGCCCAGGGTCTGCAAAAGCAGGCACGCCTCAAGAAGGGCGGCTCGGCGCAACAGGTCAAGCAGATAGACCAGGTATTGGATGAGATCGAAACCATAACGACCGACCTGGATGCACTGCTGGCCCAGGTACATACTTCAGAGGCGCCATGACGAAGCAAATCGTCCGGATCGGTGCAGCGGTCATGACCACGCTACTGGCGCTATTGGTGTTGTGGCAGTTCCGCATCGTTGTCGTTTACGTGTTGATCTCACTGGCGCTTGCGGCCGCCTTGCGCCCATTGGTTGGCCGCCTGGCCGGACGAGGTTTCCTGGTGCGGGCGGGCTGGATTCTAGTCTACCTGGTGGCAGTGGGCAGTTTCGGCTTCCTGCTCTTTCTAACCGGTGAGGCCGCGATCAATGAGATTCAACTGTTGGCTCACACGGTGTCGGCGCAGGATGCGTGGAAGCTGCCGGTATGGTTGGGGAGCAGTTCGTTTCAGCAGACGCTGACTGCGCAGTTGCCACCGCCAAGTAAGCTCTTCGCAGCAATCACCGGCAACCAGGGTCAATTGGTGCTGCCGGCCTTGCTGGGCTTTTCGGAGGGCATTGGTAGTCTCGCGAGCGCCATAGCCGTCATTCTTATCTTAAGCATATATTGGAGCATCAGCCAGATTCATTTTGAACGCCTGTGGCTTTCGCTGCTTCATTCCGGGCAGCGCAAACAGGCCCGCGGTATTTGGCGGACGGTCGAACCCGACCTGGGCGCATACATCCGCAGCCAGGTAGTTCATAGTCTCCTGGCCGGGCTGGTATTAGGCCTGGGTTACTGGGCAATTGGATCCCCATACCCGGCGCTCCTGGCGCTGGTTGGCGCTCTGGCTTGCCTGGTGCCCGTGGTTGGGGCGGTTCTGGCAATCATTCCAGTGGTTTTGGTGGGGCTTCTGACCAGTGTCCAACTTGGCTTGTTTACAGTTCTCTATACACTCGTTGTCCTGCTTGCCCTGAGATTATGGGTCAAGCCACGCCTATTCAAACGCAAGTGGGATAACCCCATTTTGACGCTGATCTTGTTCCTTGCCCTTGCAGATGCTTTTGGCCTGGTTGGCATCATCGTGGCGCCCCCCATATCAGTGGTATGCCAGATCTTGTGGAACCGCCTTGTCAGTCGGCGGGCGGTTTTAGGTGCTGCGACTCAGATTTCAGACCTTAAAAAGCGGCAAGAACGGGTATGGGCCACTGTAAGGGCAATGGATGAGCCGGCTTTGCCCCTGGTGACCAGCAGCATGGAGCGGCTCAGCGAGCTGATCGAGAAAGCGGAACCAATCCTGCAAGCCGGCCTGCCAGCCGCCGCCCCACTGGCTGAAGCATCCGAGCCATTCCTGGCGCCCCCGCCTGTCATAACCGAAGCTGAGCCGGTTGTAGCCACAAAATCCTGAAGAAAAAGATGATACCCCATGGATTTTAAAGATTATTACAAAACATTAGGAGTAGCCCCGGAGGCCGACGCGAAAGCGATCAGGCAGGCCTTCCGCCAGCTGGCCCGCAAGGTTCATCCGGATGTAAACCCGGGGAATAAAGATGCGGAAGAGAAATTCAAGACGATCAACGAGGCTTACCAGGTGCTGTCGGACGTGGAACAGCGCAAAAAGTACGATGAGTTGCGGGCGCAATACCAGCAATGGCAGCAGACGGGCGGCCGCCAACAGGATTTCGACTGGCAAAACTGGACAGCCAGCCGTGCAGGAACCGGGACCACCTCGCCCCGTGCTGGGTCGCAACCCGACCAAGGGGCGCGCGTCCAATATGCCAATCCGGAAGACCTGGAAGACCTATTTGGAAATGCTTCGCCGTATTCCGACTTCTTCACCAATATCTTTGGCCAGGCGCGCGGAGGCGGCAAAAGCCGCGGCCGCGGCGCTCCGGCCAGCCCGCGGCGCGGACGGGATGTAGAGTACGAAGTGGACCTTAGCCTGGAAGAGGCTTTCCATGGCACAGAGCGCCTGTTGGAAATGGATGGGCACCGAATCAAGGCCGGCATACCAGCAGGTGTGCGTAGCGGGTCGCACGTTCGCCTGGCAGGCCAGGGAGAACCGGGCCAAAATAATGGACCGGCTGGAGATCTGTATCTAAACGTACAGATCCGGCCCAATGAAACCTTCGAGCGCGAAGGGGATGACCTGCACCTGGATGTGCCAGTTGATATTTTTACCGCCATCGCCGGTGGTGAAATCCGCATCCCATCCATCGAGCGGCCCCTGATCCTGACGATCCCCCCCCGCACCAATGCCGGGCGGAGTTTCCGCCTGCGCGGCAAGGGCATGCCCCACCTGGGTGATCCCAAAAGGCGCGGCGACCTGTTTGCCATGGTCAGGCTGGTGCTGCCCGAATCGCTGACCGATCAGGAGGTCAATAGCATCCGCACGTTGGCTGCCGCCCGGCCAACCAATTCCCAGGCGCTTCCCAAATGAGGTAATGGTATGACCCCAGAGAATCTATCCGCAAAACAGGTTCGTTATGGTCGATCAGAAGGCTATGAGTCACGCAGCCAGCGCCGTTTGCAAAACGACCTGGGAATCGATGAGGCCGCGGCAGAGACGATCCTGCACCTGCGTCGGCAGGTCATTGAATTACAGGCCCATATTCGCCAGTTGGAAGCCGAGTTAGCCGCCCAATATGCCTTACAGCATATGCGCCTGACCCGATACCGGGAAGACTATTACGAGGCCACATGGATCGAAGTGGAATTCCTGGAATGAAAACAGCCTGTCAACATTATTAAAGGAGAAGCCCGTGCACCAATCCGTACTTACCGACCAACAAGCCCACTTCCTACGCGACGAAAAAGAAGCTCTGGCCGGGTTCCAACTCGCCCTGGCCGGGTTCGATCTACCGCGCGAAGCACTCGACAGCTTGCAGAAAGCCATCCTGCAATTGGACGAACTTTTCCTGATTGTTATCGCAGGCGAGTTCAACGCTGGCAAGAGCGCCCTGATCAACGCCCTTCTCGGACAAAAAGTCCTTGCCGTAGGCATCACCCCCACCACATCGCGAGTCACCGTGGTCAAGTGGGGCGAACAGGCCGCCGAACAAGTAGTAGACGAAAACTTTGCGGTTTATACCTACCCCCTACCGCTCCTGAAAGAACTGAACATTGTTGACACACCGGGCACCAATGCCATCATCCGCCATCACGAACGGTTGACGGACGAGTTCATTCCTCGGAGTGACCTGGTTCTGTTCATCACCTCTGCCGATCATCCACTGACCGAAAGCGAGCGACAATTCCTGGAACGTATCCTGACTTGGGGGAAGAAAATCGTCTTTGTTTTGAATAAAGTGGACATCTTCGAAGACGACTCTGCCCTGCAGGAAGTCCGTGACTTCATCCTAAAACACGCCACAAAGATACTTGGCGACCAACCTCAGTTATATGCTGTTTCTGCTAAATTAGCCCAACGCGCCCAATCCGAACCTGAATCCGAACAACGTGCCCGTCTGCGTAACGCCAGCGGATTGGATAACTTGGAGCAGTTTATCAATACCACTCTAGATGACACCACCCGGCTCCAACTCAAATTCAATAACCCGCTGGGAGTGGCCGAACATTTGTGTGATCAGGCCGGGCAATCTCTGGCAGCCCAGGCCGAAGCCCTAGATGAAGATAAACAGACCGCCACTGCCCTAGAAACTGTCATCACAGCGTACGAGCACGAACTGCACAATGAACTTCCTCCACGCCTGGCCGAAGTCGAGAACATCCTGCACCGTCTCGAACAGCGCGGCCTCGACTTCTTCGATAGCACCTTGCGTCTGACCAATATCCAAAACTTGGTGCGCGGTGACAAGGTCCGGGCCCAATTCGAAAAGCAGGTTCTGGTCGACGTCCCGCAGCAGATCGAAGATCAGGTCCAGCGCCTGATTGACTGGCTGGTACAGAAAGACCTGCACGAATGGCAGCAAGTTATGAGTTACCTGCAACGCCGCCAGGCACAGAACCTGGACCACATGGTCGGCGAAAGCCACGGTCCGCGTGAGACCCGCCGGCGTGAACTGATTGACACCGTCGGTAAAACGGTACAGACCATTGTGGAGAGCTATGATCGCAACAAAGAAGCCAGCGAACTGGCTGCCAGCGTCGAAGCTGCCGTGGCCCAAACCGCTCTACTGGAAGTCGGTGCAGTGAGTCTGGGGGCGCTGGTCACCATAGCGGTTCTCTCTTCCACTCTGGATATCTCCGGCATCCTGGCCGCCAGCACCCTGGCTATCCTGGGTTTTTTCGTAATCCCCTTCAAGCGAAAACAGGCCAAGGACAGGTTCAAAGAGAAAATGCTCGGCCTGCGCACAAAGTTGCTCAACGCTATGATCACCCAGTTCAGCAACGAGAGCGAAAATGCCATCGACCGCCTGAAAGATGGTGTAGCCCCGTATACCCGCTACGTCCACAGTGAGCGAGAGCGCATCGATAAGGCTGGGAACACCCTGGCTGGACTGCAGCAGGCTATCTCAGAACTCCGCGCACACAGCCAGGCAGTGTTGGTGAAATAGCTCCACTTTTAAGAGTACGGTTCCCGAAATCCTCCGATCCTATATTTTACGGAGAGTTCTATGACACTCAATAATTACACACAAAAATCCCAGCAGTCCATACTCACCTGTCCGCAGTTGGTACAGGATTATCAGCATCAGGCCGATGGATTTTTAACCAAAGGATAAATCCCATGGAAGAAATAATTGACGAGAAACCCTTCTCCACAAGAAAACACAGCATTCGGGCCAAACTGATCTTTAATCCCAGCGCCGGGGCCGCCAGGCCAACGCCCATCGAGATAGTAGATGTGATCCATGAGATGCAGGCCTGGAAGCTTGTGCCGGAAGCCTATCTGGTGGAACCGGGCTGCGACCTGCCCGGGTTGGTCCAGGATGCGCTCGCACAGGGATTCCGTATGTTCGTGGTATGCGGGGGTGATGGTACCATTTCTGCCGTGGCCAGGAGCCTGGCAGGTACACCCGCCACCCTGGGGATCATCCCCATCGGCACACAAAATAATACCGCCCTCAGCCTGAACATCCCAAACGATATCCCGGCTGCCATCGCCATCCTGCGAAACGGCCGGCGCATCAAAGTGGACGTTGGCATGGCCACCTGTGGCAGAATCAGTACACCATTCCTGGAGGCGTGCTCGGTGGGATTGGCCTCCGCGCTCTTCCCGTCGGCCGATGATATCCAGCATGGCAACTTGGCACAGATCGGTAATTTTCTGGCAACCCTGGCCGGAACCCCACCGGCCGAGATCCATTTGTTACTGGATAACAAGCGGGAAATCCATGACCTGGGTCATGTGGTGGTGGTTTCCAATATGCCCTTCATCGGGTTCCATTATCAGCTTGGCAGTCTGGCTTCGTTTGGGGATGGCTTGCTGGATGTGCTGTTCTTTGCCGACCTGAACAAGCTGGAACTGCTGGGTTATGTTCTTCAGGGAGTGGGCGAAGGCTACCCGGAGGATGCACGCATCCAGCACTTCCACGTGCGCAGGGTGGAGATTGACACCCACCCGGCCATGCCGGTCATGGCAGACGGGGACCCATTAGGAGAAGGCCTGGTGCGTATCGAAGTGCGGCGGCATGCCCTGGCGGTGATGGCAGGCCAACCGGCGCCAGAGCTGCTGCCAAAGGCTGGCGAGATCATTGAAAAGTAAATATTGGACATCCTCGCCTATTGCGGCGAGGTGAAAGGGAAAGTCATATGATTATAAGAAGAATGGTCGGCATTCTATTGATTATTGCTGCGATGGCCGGAATGATTTTCGGTCTCGTTGGCCTGATTGAAATATGGCGCTACCAGCCAGTGGTGACAAAAATAGTGATTAATAACCTGGCATTGAGTGATCAAGCTCTCGGCACAACGCAGGACGTTCTCACCATCGTCGGGCAGGTGGTGCAGGCATCCACGGCTGATGTTGCTTCCGTGCAGGCAACCGGCAATGCGCTTGCTCTCATTATCCATGACACAAACCCGATGCTTGATTCCCTGATCAGCCTGACCAACAAAGATCTCCCGGCTGCCGTCAGTGCTACTCAAACTTCATTGAATTCCGCTCAGAGCAGCGCACTATTCATCGACAACGCACTGGCAGCTCTGACCAATATTCCCTTTTTATCGGTGGCCGCTTATAAGCCAGATGTTCCTTTGCACACTGCCCTGGCCCAGGTTTCAACCAGCTTGAATACCCTGATACCATCGTTGACTGCCATCAACACCAGTTTAACTGATGGTAAGACTAACTTGAATGTTATGGAGACCGAGCTAACCAAAATCTCTGATACTACGCAAGGGATCAGCAGCACACTCACCAATGCTCAGACGGTTATCAACCAATATAAAACAGCTACCACACAGCTCAAGGCGAATGTGGAAACCGCGCAACGCGAAGCTCCAACCTGGATACTGGGTATCACCTGGATTATGAGCTTTATACTCGTTTGGCTATTGATTATCCAACTGGGACTGGGTTTGCAAGGTTTGGATTTGGTAAGCGGTCGTCGCGATGCTCATTAGCCCTGGGATTTCCATCCGCCTTTGCAATTGCAAAAGTGAGCGGTATGCGGCTGAATGATGTTGTCCCCGGCAACCCGGGACGCCTGATTCTCGCAATAAGGAAGTATCGCCCGGTTGCCTGGTTGGTGTTCCTTATTGTCAGTCTGGTCTTATTCCTGGTATGGATGCCTGCCCAGATGCGGGCGATCATCTGGCAGGCCCTGGCGGCGCGGGGCCTCCTGTCGGGGATGCTGCTGGTTTTCAGCTTGCTGGCGGTCTCACTGGTGTGGTCTGTTGGCCAGCGCCTGGACGTTTGGGCCTTCCTGGTCTTTAACCTGCGGGGAGCCCGCCCGGCCTGGTTGGATTGGATAATGTTGGGTTTTACCCAGATTGGCAGCGCCATGGCTGCCCTGGCGATTGGCTTGATTTTGTACTTCACTGGCGACCGCCTGGTGGCGTATGAATTCATTTTAGGGTCGTTAACATTATGGATGGTGGTTGAGTTGGTGAAAGCGCTGGTGCGAAGGTCAAGACCCAGTTTCCGGGTTACCCAGGCGCGCATTGTTGGGCTGCGGGCGATCGGGCGATCTTTTCCGAGCGGGCATACCAGTCAGGCTTTCTTCACAGCGACACTCCTGGCCCCGTATTTCCACCCCGGCGGCTGGGTGGTGTTTTTGCTGTATGCCATGGCCCTGTTGGTGGGCATCACACGCATGTATGTCGGTGCGCACTACCCACGGGACGTGCTGGCCGGGGCGATCCTCGGCAGCGCCTGGGGTCTGCTGGGAGCGCTAGTCAACGGGTATGTGTTGAATGGGATCAAATAAACCGCAAGCGGCCGCGCGTGCCGTCATTGCGACCGCGCCTGTCCGGCGCTACCGGGCAATCCTCTTCCTGGTAGTACTTCTGATCATAACGGCCGCCTTTGCTGTGTTGACCTTTCTGGTCAAAACGACCCTTTCTTTTCCCCTTGACCTTCAGATAACGAGAGGCCTCCAGTCGATCAATAATCCGGTTATTGGATGGTTGCTGATCGCCATCAGTTGGCCGGGGTTTTTACCGCAGTCCGCCATCATAAGCGGATTGATCATTTTGTTGATCCTTGGCTTTGGCCTGCAATGGGAAGCTCTGGTGGCGTTAATTGCTGCCCTGTTTTCGACCGGGCTCAATTTGCTGGTAAAGGATCTTATCCAGCGGCCGCGTCCTGCCGCAGCTCTGGTGCATGTACTCGCCACGCTCACCGATCCCAGTTTCCCGAGCGGGCACGTCATGTTCTATACCGGTTTCTTAGGTTTTATCGCATTCCTGGTTTTTACTCTATTGAAACCATCCCTGAAACGCACCCTTTTATTGGCGTTCTTCGGCTTGCTAGTGCTGCTGGTCGGTATCTCGCGCATTTACGAAGGAGAACACTGGGCCAGTGATGTGCTGGGAGCCTACTTGTTGGGCAGCCTGACGCTGGTGACCATCATCCAGCTATATCGCTGGGGCAAACCGCGCTTCTTCGTGCACCAACCTGTCGCAAAAGCTGCAAGGCCGGTTAAATAGTTTGGAACGGCGTGACGACAACCAGCGGTCCATCCCCCAACTGGGGGAGATAAATACTCCCCTACCGATGGATGCGGCCAAGTAGTGTTTGGCGTATTATAAATTGACAGCAGTTTTTCCAGCCTGTACCATTCGGGTGTCTGAGTTTTGAAATTCGGATAATTTATGGGTATTTGGGAATCGCCGGGGTGAAGGGTTTAATAGTGGGTGTTGGGGGGCATCGCGCTCTTCGGGATTGCTTCGAAACCCGCCCAACACCCCATATCTTTCCATCAATCACGGGAATTCCCAATGCGCAATTCATTATTGAGATGCGTGACAGTAATTCCTTTAACAGCTCAATTGACAGACAATCGAATCATGAATATAAGGAGAATTATTCCATGACAATACGTACCGCAGAAGCAACCTGGGAAGGAAGCTTGAAAGACGGCAAAGGCAAAATGAGCCTGGGAAGTGGCGCATTTGAAGGCGCCTATTCGTTCGGTTCCCGCTTTGAAGAAGGCAAAGGAACTAACCCGGAGGAGTTAATTGGTGCCGCGCATGCCGGTTGTTATTCGATGGCGCTCAGTTCTGATCTAGGGAAAATTGGCCTGACGCCTCAATCGATCCATACCCGCGCCCAGGTAACGCTGGGGAAAATTGGAGACAAGACCCGCATCACGTTAATTCATCTGGAGACCGAAGCCAAGGTGCCAGGCATCAGCCCAGAGCAATTCCACGATATCGCCGAGGCGACCAAAACAAGTTGCCCCGTTTCAGCCGCCCTGGCGAGTGTTCCGATTACCCTGGATGCCAAACTGATAAACTGAAACATCACCCCGAGGCTGTTCTGCCATAGGGTATTGGCTCAAATATTGTATTAATTCAATAGAACTTTCAAAGGAGGATTTCGCTCATGCCTAATTTTGGATCACCATTTTCTGGTTTCGCATCTGAACACAAACTAAGTCACGAAGAATTGGTACGTGCCGTTCGTTTCCTGGTGGCGTCGGAGTACGAAGCAACGCAATTGTATATGCAACTGGCTGACTCGATTGACCATCCTTTCGCTCAAGCAGTGCTGAAGGATGTCGCCGACGAAGAGCGGGTCCATGCCGGTCAGTTCTTAAAACTCCTCTATCAGCTTGCCCCCGATGAAGAGAAATTTTACGAAAAGGGAGCTAAAGAGGATGATGAAATCCTAAAAAAAGTGAAGAAGTAACGCACAAAGGAGAATTGATATGATCCATTATAAATATTTGATCATCGGCGCCGGTATGACCGCAGATGCTGCGGTACAGGGCATCCGTGAGCTGGATTCAATAGGCAGTATCGCTTTAATAAGTGATGACCGCAATCCACCCTACGACCGCCCGCCGCTGTCCAAAGGCCTGTGGAAGGAAATGTCGCTTGACAGCATTTGGCGCCTGACGGAAGAACATAAAGTAGAACTGGTTCTCGGACGAACGGTTACATCGATCAACCCGCAAAAGAAGCAATTGCAGGATAACCGCCAGGAGAGTTATACCTATGAGAGGTTGCTCCTGGCAACCGGCGGAACGCCCCATAAACTGCCCTTCGGCGGAGACAATATCATTTACTTCCGTACTCTGGAGGATTATCGGCGTTTGCGGGAGATGTGCGGACAGAACCTGCATTTTGGCGTGATTGGTGGGGGTTTTATTGGCTCGGAGATCGCCGCCGCTCTGACCATGAACGGGGAAAAAGTGACCATGCTGTTCCCCGAAGAAGGCATTGGGGCGCATGTTTACCCACGTGAGATTCCCCAGTATTTAAACGATTTCTTCCGTGAGAAAGGGGTGGAGGTGTTGGCGGGGGTGAATGTGAAAGATCTGAAGAAGAGCAAAGATTCATATATCCTTATAACTGACAAAGAGCAACAAGTCCCGGTTGACAGGGTAATCGCCGGGATTGGGATAATGCCGAATATCGAGCTGGCACAATCTGCAGGTTTAAAGACCGGCAACGGGATAGTTGTGGACGAGATGCTGCGCACTAACAACCCCCAAATCTTCGCGGCGGGGGATGTGGCGGAATTCAACCAGCTTGTCCTGGGAAAACGATTGCGGGTCGAACACGAAGATAATGCCAACATGATGGGCAAACAGGCCGGGCGGAACATGGCTGGTGCCAGCGAACCCTACCATCACCTGTCCTATTTTTACTCAGATCTGTTCGAGCTTGGATACGAGGCGGTTGGCGAGCTCGATCCCCGCCTGGAGACTTTTGCGGATTGGAAAGAACCTTTCAAAAAAGGTGTGATCTATTATTTGGCCGATGGCAGGGTCAGGGGTGTGCTCCTATGGAATGTTTGGGACACCCTGCCGGCAGCCCGTGCCTTGATGGCTGAACCAGGTCCGTTCAAAACGACTGACTTGAAAAACTGGTTGGCTTAATGCAGCGTTATCTCGATAAACCAATCTACTTTCATAATCGTAAAGAGGTAATATGGATGAATTAGCAAAACTACATTGTAGTCCGATAGGACCGAACACATCACGGCTTAATGACCATGAGGTAAATCAATTAAAAGAAAAACTGCCTGGCTGGCAGACTTATGAAAAAGGCGCTGAACTGCGCCTGGAAAAAGTCTATGAGTTCGAGGATTTTCGTAAAGGGATAGCCTTCACCAACCAGGTTGCACAAGTAGCCAATGAAGAAGACCACCATCCTGCTCTCCTGACTGAATGGGGAAAAGTAACGGTCACCTGGTGGACCCACAAAATTAAGGCTTTACACCAAAACGACTTCATCATGGCTTCGAAAACAGAACAAATTTACGGAGGCCGTTATGGAAGCCAATCATGAACACGGAGAACATGAACAAGGAGAAGACGATCTCGAGGAAGTGGTTGATCTGATAAAACGTGAAATTCCCGAGGAACAGAAGCGCAAGTTCGAGGGCTATATGGCGGAAATTCTTGCCGCTCTCGGTATGGATACGAAGACTCCGAGTACGACCGATACTCCGCGCCGTTTCATCCAAGCGTTGATCGATGCCACCGAGGGGTACGATGGGGATCCCAAGCTGCTTAAAACCTTCCATACAGAATGCCGCGGCGAACCGGACTGCCATTTGAGTCAGGTGATCGAAGGTCCAATCCGTTTCTTTTCCTTATGTGAGCATCATGCCTTCCCCTTCTTCGGCGATGCATATGTCGGTTATATTGCACACGAGAATATCATCGGCATCTCCAAACTGACACGACTCGTACACTTGTTCGCCAAACGGTTTGCCGTCCAGGAAAGGATCGGTCAGCAGGTGGCGGATACCCTCCAGGCGATGCTACATCCACATGGTGTTGCCGTGTACCTGGAGGCCCATCATCTGTGTGTTCAGATGCGCGGGGTGAGGGAGTTGGCGCCCCTTACACGTACCACAGTCTGGCGCGGGTATTATGCCGATGATGCCTCTCTCCGGGAGGAATTCTTTACCAGTTGTGGTTTAAGCCAATAATCATTCCCCCGGCAGAAATAGAACAGGAAAGATCGGTAAGATATGTCCCTCAGCGGAAAAACCATCCTGATAACCGGAGCAGCCCTACGGATCGGCCGCTCGCTGGCCCTGGCAGTAGCCCGGGCCGGCGGCGATGTCGTACTGCATTACGGAAAATCCCAGAAAGAAGCGGAAAGCCTGAAGTCGGAGATCGAGGTGGCAGGCCGGAAGGCATTTATTCTGCAGGCGGACCTGGCAGATGCCGCCCAAGTAGCGGATTTAATTTCCCGGGCCTCGGAGTACACTCCTTTATTTGGCCTGGTGAACAATGCCTCCGTTTTTGAACCGATCGGCTGGAAGGATACCAGCCTGGACCAATGGAACCAGGCCATGATGGTTAACCTGACCGCGCCGTTCCTGCTCAGCCAAGCTTTTGCCCGCTCTCTGGGTCCCGGAGAGCATGGTCGCATCGTAAACATGCTAGACTGGCGCGCCCTGCGCCCCGGGCCTGATAACCTGCCGTATACGATCAGCAAGTCTGCCCTGGCTTCCCTGACTCATTCACTGGCCGTTGCCCTGGCGCCCCGCATAACGGTTAACGGGCTGGCACTGGGAGCCATCCTGCCACCGAGCAACGGGGCGCCCACCAAAGTAAATCTGGAGCAGATTCCTGCACGGAGATGGGCCAACCTGGAAGAGGTGGGGCAGGCTCTGATCTTTCTTCTGGACGGGCCGGCGTATATTACGGGAGAGATCATTCATGTCGATGGGGGTAGGCACCTCGTATAGGAGAAATCGGGATGGATCAAGTGATCATTACCGATCTATTGGTACTCGGCATCATCGGGATCAACGACTCGGAACGTGAAAAGCCCCAGGACATTCGGATCAATATCATCCTGTTCGCCGACCAAAGTAATGCCGAGATGAGTGATGATATCCAAGATTGCATCATCGACCGCACTGTAGCCAAAAAAGTCATCGCGCACGCCGAAACTGCCCGCAGGTTTCCGGTGGAAGGACTGCCAGCCGATCTGGCGCGCTTATGCCTGGAGGAGGCAGATGTGGTGAAGGTAGGTATGCAGGTCGAAAAGCCGGGCGCAGTGCGGTTCGCCAAATCAGTGGGAGTCGAGATCGAACGCTCAAAAGAGGATCTGTGATGCCTGCTTCGGAGCATCAGGTTTGCCTGTTGCTGGGATCGAACATTCAACCGGAGCGCAACCTGCCCCTTGCCATCGATCATTTGCAGAATCAGTTGACCATCTTGCGAATCTCATCCGTATGGGAAACCCCTCCGGTGGGGTCCGCCGGCCTCAATTTCCTCAACGCCGCCTTATTGGCAAGAACCTCTCTGAAACAAAAAGAACTGAAATTCCAAATTCTCACTCCTTTGGAGGTAAAAATGGGCAGGCGGCGCTCTGCAGACAAGAACGCTGCGCGTCCCATCGATCTGGATATCATTCTCTTTGACCAGCTGCTGTTGGACCCGACGCTTTGGCAATTCGCCCATCGGGCGGTTCCTGTGGCAGAAATTCAGCCGGATATCCGTTCAAAAGCCGGGGAGACTCTCAAAGAGGCGGCGGCGAAGTTCCTATCGGAAGGTTTCATCCGGTTACGGCCAGATGTCATCCTTCTGAAGAGCCAGCATTCGTATTAATTCTGGCGATGGAGAAAATTTCCCACTCAATGGCAAAACTTTTACGAGTAGGTCGACCGCAATTCCTGATTTCCGGCCTGGCCCTTTTCGTATTAGGCGCTCTTTTGGGAGTACGTTTGGGCGCCCATTTTTCCCTGCCTCGCTTGATATTGGGTTATCTGGTTATCCTGCTGGCCCAGCTTTCTGTCCACTATAGTAACGACTATTTCGATGTGGCAGTAGACAGGCATGGGGGCGGCACTCCTTTAAGTGGCGGAAGTGGTGTACTGTTAGAGCATCCGGAGCTAAAAAAGCCGGTCATTTGGATCGCTGTCGCGCTGATCGGCTGCTCGCTGGGGACCGGTCTCATTTTTCTGCTGAATTATAAATATCCTTACTGGATGTTTGGATTCGTGCTGATCGGCAATCTGCTGGGTTGGGTTTATTCTGCCCCACCTTTCCAGCTTTCTTCGCGCGGCCTTGGGGAACCTGCATTTACCTTTATAGGGGGTTTTCTCATCCCCGGTATGGGTTACCTGGTCATGAAAGGGAAACTGGATCTGGCCGGAGTTTTCATTCTAATCCCTTTGCTCTTGTATGGCCTGGCAAGCATCCTCAGCGTGGAGATACCCGATATGGAGGTCGACCGCCTGGGGGACAAGTGGACCTGGGTGGCTCGCAAGGGACGCGGATTTGGGTTCAGCCTGGTAGGAACTTGTCTGCTCGCCGCGACGGGGTATTTCTTCATCTTTCCATCATTATCCATGGGACAGTTTCCATTAGATCTTCACGTCCTGGGTATGCTGTCCTTACTGCCTCTGAGCGCTGGCATGGTGGGGTTGATCAGAAAACCTATCCAGCGGGAGCCAGCCACCCGGATTGCGATCTGGACTGTCCTCAGCCTGGTAATTTTCTCAATACTTGCAAATGGCTATTTGATTTTCCTGATGATCCACTAGCCGGGAGGTTGCCACATGAGTGATTTCCGAAAAGTCCAATTTTGTCAGTTGAAGGAAGGAGTATTATGTCAAACACTGAACTGGGAGTCGGTTCTTCCGCACCCGATTTCAAACTCCCGCCAAATACTGGCGGCGAGATTGCACTTTCCGATTATCGCGGCAAGAAAGTTGTTTTATTCTTCGTGCGTGCGTACAACTGATTACAGTGCCGTGCACACGTCGCCCAGTTGGGGCGCATGAACAATGAGTTTGTCAATGCCGGGACACAGATCCTGATTATTCTTGGCGACACGCTGGATCGTACACGCAGGTATGCAGAGGCGCTTAAAACGCCGTTCCCAATCCTGGCCGATCCCAACCATGCGGTCTATCATCGCTTTCAACTCGAAAAGAACTTCATTGGGATTCAACGCACCGCTTCCGTCATCGTGGATCAAAACGGCATGATTAGGTATATAAAGCGGTCTTTGAACCCGATGACTTGGCTGCAGGAAAGCAAGGAATTGATACAGGCCGTTCAGTTCTAGGCGAATCGTAACCAGAACTTCCTGCAAGACCAACGAACCATACTGAAATTTCAGGTGGGGTTCTTCTATTATTTTCGGATAGGTACCAAACCAGGGGGGTATTTCCAACAGAAAGGCAAAGGCGAACTTGGCCAACTATCCGCCGGGTAGCCATCGATGGTTCATCCCCCAACTGGCGGAGGATAAAACTCCCCGGAGGATGGATGCGGCCGGGGGGTGTTCGTTGTATGATGGATACAAGGCTGGCAATCCGACCTGATCCAGCCGGGTATTGGCATGTTGCAATCCGGATAATTTGTTTTGGAGGTGTAAGATGGAAATTCCTTTAAATGCTAGCGTTGAGTGTACCGACGGTGTCTTTGGTCGCTCCGAGTATGTACTGATAAACCCGGTGATCGACCAGGTGACCCATTTGGTTGTGAAAGAGATTTCGTCTCCCAACACAGAGTACCTTGTACCGGTTGATTCTGTGACCGAAACGAAAACTGATATGATTCGACTGCGCTGCAGCAAGGCGGAGCTGGAAAAGATGGAGCCATTTATCAAAACGACATTCATCGAAGACAGTATGCCCGCAAGGAATTTTCAGAATGCCGGCGTAGCAAAGGGAATGGGAATGGGGACAAACTACTACTTACCGTATGTTACCTTCGAAAGAACATTCCAAACGCCCGTTGAGCATCAGCAGATCCCGCCGGGGGAACTGTCTGTTCGCCGCGGTACCCGCGTAGAGGCGACCGATGGATATGTAGGCCAGGTGGACGAATTCGTGGTCGACCCGGGGAACGGACACATCACGCATCTGGTGATGCGGGAAGGCCATCTATGGGGCCAGAAGGATGTGATTGTCCCTGTTTCTGCCATGGGTGATAAGCGCGAGGATACCCTTTTCCTGAAACTCACCAAGCTTCAGATCGAGTCCCTGCCAAACTTTGCTTTGCAAAGGCGTTGGTCTTGATAATAAGGGCAAAAAGGAAAGTTACAAGATCATGAACCTCGATAAGTACACACAAAAATCCCAGGAGGCCTTGCTGGCCGCCCAGCACCTGGCACAAGATTACCAGCACCAGCTCGTAGAACCCATCCACTTATTGCTGGCGCTTGTTCAACAGCCGGATGGGATCGTCCGGGCAATCATCACCAAGGTGTCCGGTGGAACGCAAGCCATCCAGGAAGAACTGAGCAACGAGCTTGAAAAAAGGCCTAAGATCCAGGGCACCAACCTTGAGGTCAGCCTGTCGCCCCAGATGGGGGAAGTGCTGGCTGGCGCCGAACGCTATGCCAAGGGTATGCAGGACGAGTATGTCTCCACCGAACATATGCTGCTGGGTCTGGCGGACAGCAATGAAAGCAAACGACTGGTCCAATTCGGTCTGACCAAGGACGCCATCCTGGCAGCCCTAAAACAAGTGCGCGGTTCCCAGCGCGTCACATCCCAGAATCCTGAAG
>JBEKEB010000070.1:0-17898 GCA_050014055.1 Anaerolineales bacterium
TCCAGGATGTATGCATGCTGGTGGATAAATACCCGAACGTTTTTCCAGACCTGAGCATGCTCCCATTGATCTCCACCCAGTCCAGCAAAGCCATGCTGCACGAGTTGATCGAGCGTGCCACCTTGGACCGGATCTTCTGGGGCTGTGATACATGGACGGCGGAGGAAAGTTTTGGCGCCCTGCTCGCCTTTCGCCATGTCCTGGCCTTGACTCTTGCAGAAAAGGTCATTGAAGGGTATTTCACCCGCGCGGACGCCTTGCTGATCATCGACACCATCCTTTTTAAGAATCCCCAGCGCTTTTACAAACTGGCATCAGCCGGATAAATCCGGCAGGAGGTGAATCTACCCATAGAATAATCGTTTTCGATATTGGCACATGTCCATCCAAACCATTAAAATTCGAGAGGAGTAATGAAAATGAAAGCTAGCCTTCGTGTGATCACCATTCTGGTGATCCTTTCCATGACCCTGGTTGCCTGCGGCACGACCTCACAACCTGCCACGACAGCCGCGAACGCAAAAGTCAATCTGACCTTCTGGTGGTGGGCTGAATCGGACGCTCCCGGCGCGGATGCCTGGATGGCCGAAACGGTTGCCGCCTATGAGAAGATCCATCCCAATGTCTCAATCAACATCGTGCCGCAGTCCACGGAAACTTTGATCAGCGCCTTCCAGTCCGCAGTAACTGCCAAGAGCGGCCCCGATATCGCCTCGCAGTGGGCAACTGGCCCGGTGCTCGGCTTCGTCTGGCAGAATGCACTGGTTCCTATCAGTGACTATGTGCCTGCCTCTGAAACGGCAAACTGGCTAAACACCAACGAAAACATGTATAACGGCAAGTTGTGGGCCGCCCCGATGTACCTAATCGGGATCGATGTGATGTACAACAAGACTATGTTCGCGACGGCTGGCGTGACCCCACCCGCCAGCGGGCGCTGGACCTGGGATGAGTTCATGGCCGCCTGCGCCAAGCTCAAGGCTGCCGGTATCAATCCGTGGGTTGAAGGAGACAAGGACGGTTACGGCGGCGCCTGGTGGTTCGCCAACCTGGGAATCCAGAGCCTTGATTCGACGGATGATTTGCGCCAGGCGATCATTGGTGCCAAATCCTTCACAGACCCGCATTATACCGGCTGGTACCAGACCTTGGATGACATGGTTAAGAAAGGTTATTTCAACCAGGATTCCATGTCCATGGACCTTTCCCAAGGCGCACAAGCATTCGCGCAGGGCAAGGGCGCCATGTCCTTTGGCACCGACGGCATGGTCAAACAGGCCCTGACCGACCTGGGTGCTGCTAACGTTGGCGTAATGCAAACCCCCAAGCTCGGTACCGGCAAGCTGGCCGATGCCGGGAACGCCACCCAGTCGACCGCCTTCTTTGTCACCAAGTGGAGCAAGAATCCGCAGGCTGCGGCTGACTTCCTGGTCTTCATGCATACACCTGATCGGCTTGCCGCCTGGTATAAGCATACCGGCGTTATCGCGGCTGACAAACGCTTCGACCGCACCTTGGTAATTGACCCCGTGCTGAAGCAGATGATGACCTGGGAAACTACCGGCCCGCAGATCTGGTTGGAGAACTACCTGCCCGGCCAGGTAGACAGCGATGCCGATCTGACCGCCGGCCAGATGATCTTCTCCCAGAGCGGTTCGCCCAGCGATGTCGCTGCCATGTGGGAGCGCGCCGCCTCAACCTGGCGCAACCAGCATCCAGACGAATTAACCAACTGGAAGAACTGGCAACAATAACACTCTTTAAATTGTCCGGCTCTCCCGGATTAACCCGGGAGAGCCGGACTTCCCAAGGTCAGGCAACTTATGCCTCAAACAATAACGAAGACGAAAACCACATTCCGCAAGATTGAGCCCTATCTCTACCTTGCACCAGCAACGATCCTGATCATCTTGGTTTTCGTTTACCCGATCATAGAGAATATCCATACCAGCTTCCTGCAAAATACTGCCAGCGGAATTAAAACCCTCGGGCTGACCAACTACACGCTGGTATCCCAGGATCCGATTTTCTGGCAGTCCCTCAGCAACAATGGGAAGCTGCTGTTCAGTGTCCCGATCATGACGGTGATCTCTCTCTTCATCGCCATAGTGTTGTTTGAGCATGTGCGCGGCTGGATGTTCTATCGTTTCATCATCTTCATGCCTTACATCCTGGCCATTCCGGTAGTTGGCCAAACCTTTGTTTATTTGCTCGGACTGAATGGCATTATCAATACCCTGCTTCGGGATGTTGGGCTGAATCTCCTGACCCAGGACTGGCTCGGCAGCGCCAAATGGGTAATTCCATCCATCAGTGTGGTGATCATCTACCGTGAGATGGGCTTTGGCGTGGTCCTGTTTCTGGCGCGCCTGATGTCACTGGAAAAGGAGATCCTGGAAGCGGCTGCCATCGACGGGGCAAACTTCTGGCAAAAACACTTCTACGTCACCCTGCCGCAGATGTCCGGCGTGATCGAGTTCTTTGTTGTTGTTGAGTTGATTACCATGCTGTCGTGGGTGTTTGCTTATGTGTTTACCATGACCGGCGGTGGGCCGGGCTTCGCCTCCACTGTGATGGAATTCTATATCTGGAAACATGCCTTTGCCTTCCGTTCGCCCGGAATCGCCTCCGCCCTGGCAGTAGTGCTGCTATTGGTAACCACTGTACTGATCGTTCTGCAATTGCGTTTACGCCGGCGCTCCCTGGAGGATATCGCATGAAAACCAACCCATCGCGTTCCCGGCTCTGGTCCCTCCTGGCTGCCATCCCCAAGCAGGTGATTCTACTCTTTTTCAGCCTGGTGGCCATTTATCCAATCTATTATATGATCGTGACCGCCTTCAAGACCCGGCCCGACTGGTTGCACGACCAGTTCGGCCTGCCCAATCCATTCACGTTCCAGAACATCACTGATGCCCTGAACAAAGGCAATATCCCCCTCTGGTTCGGGAACAGTCTGATCGTCACAATTGCCAGCCTGATCGTTTCCACAATTGTTTCGTCCCTGGCGGCCTATGCCCTGGCTCGCTTCCACTTCGCCGGGAGGGCCTTTTACTTCAATTCCATGATCGCCCTGATGGTCATTCCCCCGGCCGTCCTGATTCTGCCGCTCTTTGTGCTGATGGTGAACATCGGCCTGGTCAACACGCTCCCCTCGGTGATCATCATTTACAGTGGCCTCCTGATCCCGTTTTCAGTATACCTTCTCGTTAGCTTCTTCCGCAGCCTGCCACCCGAGCTATTTGATGCTGCGGCCATAGATGGCTGTTCGAATCTGGACACCTTCTGGCGTATCACCCTGCCGCTTTCCACGCCGGCCATGGTAACCCTGATCGTGGTGAACGCTTTGTTCGTTTGGAATGAACTTTTCATCGCCCTGGTTTTCCTGCAGGGAGAGACCGTGATGACCCTCATGCCCGGCCTGACCCTGTTCAAGGGCCATTTCACAATCAATGAGCCACTCATCATGGCTGGAACGCTGATCGCGACCATGCCAATGATCCTGCTTTACCTTTTCGGCCAGCGGCTATTCGTGGAGGGCCTGGTTGCCGGAGCCGTCAAATAATTTCCAGGAGAATTCCTTCATGGACTCACGCGAGCGCATCCTGTCTGCCATTGAAAACAAGCCGGTCGACTACGTACCGTGCTCCTTCATGCTCTTTTACAATCTCTACAACACCTGCAAATCCGAACTGGAATACATTACCCGGGAAGTTGAGCTGGGCCTCGACCCGCATGTGCATGTAGGCCATCTCAACCATACCATGCACCTGACTGGCACCCTGCACCCCGAGGCAAAATATACAGAATGGACCGAGGAAACCGGAGGGGTCAAGTATTTTTGTCGAAGGATCGATACCCCCAAAGGCCCCTTAACCAGCCGAATCCGGCAGTGGGATGGCTGGCCGACCGAAGGGGATTTCCCGCTCTTCAAGGATTGGCTCGTTCCGCGCGCTCAGGAATTCCTGGTCAAGCCCGAGCAGGACTTAGAAAAGCTCCCCTATATATTTGGTCCCTTCAAGGACAGCGATATTGAACTGCTGAGAGTGGAAGCACGCGCTGCGCAAAAGATCGCCGAGCAGTATCACCTGGTCCAGGTGGGGGGTTGGAAGGGCAACATCGATCCCACCCTGCAGGTCGATCCGGGTGTGATGGGCTGCGATGCCATGGCCTGGCTTTCGGGTTTTGAAAAAATCATGGAGCTTTCGATCCTCCAGCCTGATTTGATTAAGGAATACGCCGCTATCATTCATGCCTGGAATATGAAACAGATCGAGATCTACCTGGATGTCACCTCGGCGGATATCATCATCCGGCGGGCCTGGTACGAGAGCACTGAGTTCTGGACGCCAAAAGCCTATCGCACGATCATTGCCCCGATAGTTAAAAAGGAGGCCGAGCTGGTCCACCAGGCCGGGAAGAAGTATGCCTATATCATCACCAGTGCGTTCATGCCCGTACTCGACGACATCCTGGACGCAGGCATAGACATCCTCATCGGGCTCGACCCCCAGGAAGGAAAGGGTACCGATCTGCAAAAGGTCAAACAGAAATTCAAAGCCAAAAACAAGTGCCTGTGGGGAGGCGTGAGCGGTCCCCTGAGCATTGAACAGGGCAGTGAAGCGGAGACCGAAGCCGCGGTGCTCGAAGCCTTGCGCGTCCTGGGAGCAGGCAGTGGTTTCATCCTCTCTCCGGTTGACAATGTGCGTGATGACACGCCCAATGCCTGGAAAAACACCTATAAATTCATTGACACCTGGAAAAAACACCGCCAGGATTTTCTTTAGAAACCGGGCGAATTTCTTCCCGGCATAAAGGCGCTTGAGATTAATTCAAATTCATTTTAGATCAAAGGATCATCCTATGCCAATCGAAGAACTCATCCCGCAAGAAATCGAAGACACTCCCGCTGCCATCCAGGCTACGCTGGCAGACACGCGACCGGCAGCCCGTGAAGCCGCCGTGGCCATCCGGACAGGCAAGCTGCGCCGGATCTATATCATAGGGAACGGCACATCGCTTTACACCAGCATGGCCGCCACCTACACAGCCCGCATGCTTGCCGGCGAAGGGGCTCCTTTCATCCTGGCGGTTCCAGCAGGCGAGTTCCGTTACTTCATGCCGGCCATTGGCACTAAGGATGTTGTGGTGGGGATGTCAGCTTCAGGAGAATTCCGCGATGTGATCGCCGCCTTCGAACAATTGCGCGGAAAATGTTCTCTGGTTGGCATCACACATGTGCCAGGTTCGTCGATCTCAAAGCTGGCCGATCATCTCCTGGTCAGCAGTGGCGGCCCGAGCCGCGTCCCGGTCATGACCAAGACCTACGCCTCCACGCTGACCGCCCTGCACCTGCTGCTCCTGGAGGTTTTCTCCGCTGCACCGGTTTACTTCGATGACCTGGCTGCATCCGCCGACCGCTGTGAGCAGGCCCTGACGGAAGTCAAAAAGATGCTGCCGGAGCTGGTCCCGGCGGTGGCAAAATTCGACCACGCCTTCTACTTTGGCGCCGGGAATGCCTTTGCAGCCTCGCTCGAGGGTGCGCTGAAAATGAAAGAGATGGCCCTGTTGCATGCTGAGGGCAGCGAAACCTGGGAAATGGCTTCCGGCCCGGCCACGGTTGTCTCCGAAAAGACCTTCTGCGCCGCCCTCTATACTGGTGACCCGAGCGACGCTTCCACTGCGGTCACAGCCCGCCTTGCCCGCCAATGGGGTGCACGGCTCCTGGATGTCGGGCCACAACCAGTGGCCGGTGACTTTCATCTCCCTGTCCTAGCCCCGGCTTATCCGGCTTTTGCATCGCTCTCCCTCGTCCCGCCCCTAGCGTTGCTGGCCTATCGGGTTGCCCGGGCGCGCGGTCAAAATCCGAACCAGCCAACCTGGCGCGAGCGTTACTATTCGCAGGGCATGACGCATATCCTCGGTGAGTGAATCCACTCATGAAAACCATCTCGGTCGGTGAGTTGCGCGGACTGCAGCAGTTCACTTCCGCACACGGCACCTTTACTTGCCTGGCGCTTGACCACCGTCAGAACCTGCGCCGGGCGCTCTTCCCCCAAGACCCTGGCCGGGTGACAGATGCAGAGCTTTCTTGCTTTAAGCTGGATGTGACCTCCTCCCTGTCCAGATTTGCCACCACCGTGCTGCTTGACCCGGAAGTTTCGGCAGCCCAGGCGATCGCATCCGGCAAATTACCCAGTGGGGTCGGGTTGGTGGTGGCTCTGGAATCCACCGGCTACGACGGGGCTCCCACCGCCCGTCAAAGCCACCTGCTGTCCGGTTGGAGCGTGGAGAAAGTCAAACCCATGGGTGCCAGTATGGCCAAGCTCCTGGTTTACTACCATCCTAAGGCCCCAACCGCTTCAGCAACCGAGGACTTCGTAGGCCAGATGAGTGAGGAATGCAGCCGTTTCGATATCGGCCTGATGCTTGAACCACTTTCCTACTCGCTCGAAGAAGGAGCCAGCCTCTCGTCAGCAGAAAAGCGCTTTGTGGTTTCGGAGACAGCCCGCCGCCTGGTTATTCCGGGCGTGGAAGTTCTGAAGGTCGAGTTCCCGCTGGATGTGCGTGGCGCAGAAAATGAAAAGGCCTGGGCCTAAGCCTGTGCGGAGATCTCCGCAGCCTGCCCCGTCCCCAGGATCCTGCTTTCGGCGGCGGTAGATTACGAGACCTATTTGCGGCAGGTGATGGTAGCCTGCCAGGCCGGGGCCTCCGGCATCGCCGTTGGGCACGCCGTCTGGCAGGAAGCGGTTGCGTTGGAAGGTTCTTCATGCGTCGACTTTCTACAGACAACCGCCCGTGAGCGTCTCACCCGCCTTACCGAGCTATGCAACCGGAGCTCCCGGCAGGTCCAATCTTTTTATACCACCGAGGCGCCCTTCGATTGGTATGAGAAATACTGAGCAATGCATTGCCACGTGGAAACCGAAGATGAAACCCTATGATATCCTCGTAGCCGGTGAAATTAATCCCGACCTGGTGCTGACCGGCGATGTCACCCCGGCTTTCGGCCAGGCCGAGAAGCTGGTCGATTCTGCCTCGTTCTCCATTGGCTCTTCGTCTGCTATTTTTGCTTGTGGGGCTGCCCGACTGGGGCTTCAGGTGGGCTTTATCGGCGTCTGCGGTGATGATCTATTCGGGCACTTCATGCTTGAGGAAATGACCCGCCGCCAGGTGGATGTGGCCCCGGCCATTGTCGACGCATCTGTCAGCACTGGCATGTCCGTGATCCTCAGCACGGCAAGCGACCGGGCTATCCTGACCCATGTCGGCAGTATGAATTGCCTGCGCGCC
Organism: Anaerolineales bacterium; assembly: GCA_050014055.1. GTDB lineage: Bacteria > Chloroflexota > Anaerolineae > Anaerolineales > Villigracilaceae > UBA877. The sequence continues at coordinate 7,294 of JBEKEB010000070.1, forward strand.
GATCAGGTGACGAACGAATTGCTTGCCCGTTCCCGTCACATCCATGTGGCCAGCTACTTCCTGCAGAGTGCCTTGCAACCTGGTCTGCCCGACCTGTTCCGCCGCGCACACGCCCTCGGCCTGAGCACTTCCCTCGACCCCAACTGGGATCCAACTGGCAGGTGGAGCGGCTTCGATGAACTGCTGCATTTCGTAGATGTGTTCCTGCCCAACGAGAACGAGGCCCTGGCCATGACCGGATCGGCAAATGTAGAGCTTGCGCTCACTCGACTGGCTCAAAAATGTCCCTGGGTCGCAATCAAACTGGGACCGCGTGGAGCAATTGCCGGACAGAGAGCAGCAAAGGCCAGCTCCCCTGCCCTCAAAGTAAATGTCGTAGATACCACCGGGGCCGGGGATTCCTTTGATGGCGGCTTCCTGTATGGTTACCTGCACGACTGGAGTCTTGAGCGAGCCTTGAAGCTGGGGGCTGCCTGCGGTTCGCTTTCAACGCGCACCGCTGGAGGTACCACCGCTCAGACAACATTGGAAGAAGCGATGCAATATGTCGATTGAGTTTCTGGATGAGATAGTCCGCAGCCAAAAACTTAGTGAACCGTGCGGGGTGGCTTCGGTCTGTTCCAGCCACCCGTTTGTGCTGAAGGCAGCGATGGAGCGACCGGAACCCCCGTTCTGGTGGAGTCCACCTGCAATCAGGTCAATCAATTTGGTGGTTACACCGGCATGACCCCGGCCGATTTTGCAACCTATGTAGTAACCCTCGCCAGTCAGATCGGCCTGGCGCCAGAAAAGGTGCTGCTTGGGGGTGACCACCTTGGGCCTCGGTCTGGCAGGATGAGACGGCGGAAAGCGCCATGCAAAAATCCAGGGCAAGGGAGTAGTGGTCAGGTTCACCAGATAATCGAAATCTTCTGGGTGGCCGCTTTTAGCTCCGATGGTGTAACTAAGGCGAAGGCAGGTCGGATGCTCATTCCCAATCACCCGATAACATATGCTCCCAGTTTGCTGGCCTCTACGGGTCCATTGCACCGCTTGCCAATTTCCAAAGAGCAAGTATAGCTTGAGAAAGAAAATCGTCAACTTGACGCACTCTTCCACCTGGATTTTCTTGGAGTGCAAATTCCAGCGCCCGCGATTGTAGCCGCCCATGTCGAATTGCTCCCGTTTTTGCGAAATCAATGGGAAATATCATCTTTCTTCAAGGAAATTGACGTGATGTGAATATTAGATCAATCTCCTGAAAAAAAATTTTTTGTAATCTTAATGCACAGGATGCGGTTCGGCGAATTGTAGACATTAGAATAAACCTTTTGTTCATAAATTGCCCATCACTAGAAGATTCGGCGGGAGTGCTTTGATTATCCATGAATCATAAAAAACAAATTATTCATATGTTACAGTTCCGTTGCTCATCAATCATCTGTTTGGGTAAACATTATTGGCACCATAAAGCGCATACTCGAAAAAGCTTCCAACCTGCCACAACCAAGATATAAAGCTGCCACTTTTTGCACTCAAGCCAACGAATAAAAATTAACCGTGCTGGTGCGCCTGGACAGATAAAGAGCGTCAATTGCCAAGTCAAGACGGCCATTCTTGCGCGTTGCGTTCTCTGCTTTTTCCTGCGTGTCGTGGAAGATCACGTGTACACTGTTGGCCCATTGCCTATCTGATAAAGACGAATAATTACAAGAATTGGCGGAGCACAGTCGTTTATTGACTTTCCACTTCGAGCGGAGATTGACAGGATTTCCATAAGGCTCGTGGCTATCTGGTCGCTTGTGTGCCAGTTTGCTGGTCTTAGTTTTGGCATCGTAAAGAATAAAGTTGGTGGCCTCCTTCCCATATTCACAGGCCCCCGGAAGATCGGAGGCGGGACGATCGGTGACGTAGATATTTGACTTCCGTTTTACTTTAGCTACCGCGTCAAAATGGGCTTGTGTTCGTGGAGAGATCCCGGTTAACGTTTTAAGAGTTTGGCGGCTGCAGGGCTTTTCGGTGTGAATAGACGCGAACACTAACGATCGCCAGCCCTTGCCGGTCAATTTTCGGGCCGGTATGATAAAATCTGAGTGAAGATAGGAAACATGAAAGACTTTTGCAGTCTTTTCCAACGAAAGGAGATATATCTTTCCGCCCTTGCCATCTGTAAACAATTCCAACCCGCGAGCCTGTTTCAGCCAATAGAAAAACGTCCGCTTCCCAACCTTATTTTCTTTTAGCAGATCATAAAGATTGTTATGTTCAAAAAACAATTGTTTGCCACAATAATGGCAATTTTACTAACCGCCTGCTCAACCAGTCCGACCCCTTTCCTTCCCACCGTTACTTCCCATCCAACCCTGCCGCCGGGTGTCACTCCTTCTGCCACCGCCTCACCAACCGTGACCCCCTCCCCCACGCCTACGCCAGGAGTCCGTCTGGTAACCGCCGACCAGGCCTTTTTCGACGGAGATTATATTAATGCCCAGTTGCAATACCAAACGGCCCTTTCCAACACAAATGATCCGGCAATCATCGCAGCATCACTTTGGGGTCTGGGCCGCGTTGAATACGCCGCAGGCAATAATGGTAAAGCTTTAATTGACCTGACGAATCTGTCCACCAGCTATCCAGGTGAACCAAACGCCGTCCGGGCTTATTTTTTACTGGGAGAAATTTACATGGCCCTGGAAAGATACCCGGAAGCCGCACAAGCCTATTCGACCTATCTCAAGCTTCGCCCGGGTGTGTTGGACAGCTTCGTCCAGGAACGACGCGGTGATGCGTACAACTCCGCCGGGAATTTTACCGAGGCCATCTCTGCATATAAAACTGCCTTGGCCGCTCCGCATATTGGCGACGATACTGCCCTGCAAATTAAGATTGCCCAGGCAGTTGCTAGCTCAGGCGATTCAACTACTGCGCTTAGTATGTATGATTCCATTTCAAAGGCAAGTTCAGACGCAGATGTTAAAGCCCAGATGGATCTGTTCTCCGGCCGAATCGATCTGGCGCTCGGGCAACCCTCTCAGGCGTACCAGTTTTTTCTTGACGCAGTAAACAACTATCCTACTTCTCCCGATTCTTATAGCATGCTGGTAGCGTTGGTCAATAATGATGTTCCTGTTGATGATTTAAACCGTGGCCTGGTGGATTATTCCGCTGGTCAATATGGATATGCCCGGGATGCATTTCAGCGTTATATTGATACCAATCCAAAAAATGATGGGACCGCAGCATTCTACAATGCCATGACGTTTGTCCAGTTGGGTGATTACCAGCAAGGATTAAGCGAACTCACCAACTTCATAAACTCCTATCCGAGTAACAAAAATTGGCAAACTGCCTGGGGAGAAAAGGCCGATATCCAATGGTCAGAATTGGGCGATTATCCTGCTGCCGCTCAAACCTACTTGGATTATGCCAAGGCAAACCCGGATATTTTGTTTGCCCCTCAGGCGCTGGAGGATGCCGGGAGAAATTATGAACGCGCCAACAACCTGGAGCAGGCTGCGCGGACTTGGGAAAGCATTGCGGATACTTACCCCGGCAGTAACCTGGTTCCGCAGGTGCTCTTTTGGGCTGGGATTGCCCGCTACCGCGCAGCTACTTACAGTCAGGCGTTGGTAACATTCCAGCGCGATCTTCAGCTTTCCACCGCACCCGACGACCAGGCACGCGCATACTTCTGGATTGGAAAAACCCAGCAGACCCTGGGAGATGGTGCCTCTGCACAGTCAGCCTGGCAACAGGCAACCTTACTGGACCCAACCGATTATTACAGCCTGCGTTCCCAGGATATGTTGCTCAAACGCCCTGCCTTCGCTCCACCACCCGCGACCAATTTTAATGTGGATCTCTCTTCAGAACGCGATCAGGCTGAAGCCTGGTTGCGTGTGACCTTCAACCTTCCAATAAATACAGATCTAAGCACTGCCGGGGCGCTCCTTTCGGATCCACGCTTGGTGCGCGGTACGGAATTGTGGAATCTCGGCCTGCAAGACGAGGCCCGGCTGGAATTCGAGGATTTACGCATCAGTATCCAGAATAACCCGGCTGACACATATCGTCTGGCGAATTATATGCTAACCCTGGGTCTTTATCGTCCAGCCATAACGGCCATGCGGCAGGTTCTTACCTTGGCCGGTATGAACACGCAAGCCCAAACCCTGGCTGCGCCAGCATACTTCAACCATGTGCGGTACGGGTTGTATTATCAAGATCTGGTCATGCCGGTAGCACAACAGGCTGGATTCGACCCATTGTTCCTGTTTTCTGTCATTCGAGAGGAAAGCCTGTTTGAAGGCTTTGTCCAATCAGATAAAGGGGCACGCGGCCTGATGCAAATCATCCCATCCACAGGGCAAGGCATTTCAGACAACCTGGGCTGGCCCCCCAACTATACATCCGACGATCTATACCGGCCATTAATCAGCATTGGGCTGGGCGCATCTTATTTAGCTCAACAACGCGTCAACTTTAATGGCGATCTCTTCGCAGCCTTAGCAGCCTATAATGCTGGCCCTTCGGCTGCCCCCATTTGGAGCGGCCTTTCCGGACCAGACGCGGACCTTTTTTTGGAAGTCATCCGTATTTCGCAGACCTCCGATTATATTCGCAGTATTTATGAAATTTACAGCATGTACCGGACCCTGTATGGAGTAGTCCCCTGACACCCATAATGAAATCTCCCGCAGGACACTTGCCTACGGGAGTATGGTTAACCCATGTGTTCCAATATTTTTTTATGTAGGACGGTTGCATCCATATCGGTCACAGAAATAAGTTTATCTCGCCCACCTGCCCCGGCCACTATGTCCAGACAAGAAAGCGGTACATCCAGTACTTCGGACATGAATTTAAGCAGGGCTTCATTAGCTTTACCTTCCACAGGAGGAGCAGTGAGATGAACCTTGACCGTCCCGTCACTCAGAACTTCCACAATTTCGTTCTTGCTGGCGCGCGGAGTCACGCGTAATGCGAGGGCCGCGCCTTTCTTGCCATCATGCAAATGAAAATCTCTGGGAGACATGCTTCACCTCACACTGCCAATAATAACCTTACCAGGATACTCGAAAGAATTTCAACCAGAATAATAAATATCAACGGACTAAGATCCATCATTCCCACCAGGGGGACTATCCGCCGGATGGGTGCGATCAGGGGGTTGCAAATTCGATCCACTGTTACGCGGACTGGATGATAAGGACTTACAAAAAAAGAAAGGACTGAATCGACAATCACCAGTATTATAAATAGATTGGCAACCAAGTTGATAATATTCCCAATCAGAACAGTCATTCAGCCTCTATTTATTTTTTGATTACCCTTGGACCTAAAATTGCCTTTCCGACCCGCACAAAAGTTGCCCCTTCCTGGATGGCCGCAATATAATCCACGCTGGTGCCCATGGATAATTCCTGCCACTGCACTTGAGGAAACTGGTTTGCCAGATAATTCCGCAACTTTCGCAAACGCTGGAAATAAGGGCGCGTCCGCTCCGGATCTTCAAATAAAGGTGGCATGGTCATCAGACCGTTCACATGCAGGTGGGAAAACGACAGGATCTTTTCAATATCGGGCTTCAGATCTGACCAATGATTTTCCTCCCAGGCAGAAAAGCCAAATTTACTTTCCTCTCCACTAACGTTAAATTCCAGTAGCACAGGTAATGTCCGGTTCAATTCACTGCAGATCCGCTCCATTTTCTCAGCAAGTTTCGAACTATCCAGGGAATGGAGCATTGAAAAGTTCCTGGCAATTATGTCGGCCTTACGGCTTTGCACATGACCGATCATATGCCATTCTACCTCAGTTTCCTTCAACGCGGCGATCTTGCCAAGCGCTTCCTCAGCATAATTTTCGCCGAACATGGATATACCGGCTGCGATTGCAGCCCGGATGACTTCCAATGGCTGGGTCTTACTCACCACCACCAGGCGTACTTCTTCCGGTATGCGTCCGGATCCGGCAGCCGCCTTGGCTATCTGGTCAAGTGTGTGCAAGTAGCGTTCTCGAATGGATGAAAGCATAATCTCGTTCATTTTTTTTATATAACCATAATATCAGGAATTTAATGCAATGATCGCGCCGAATCGCCCGGTACTGCCGCGTTCGGCCCGATGGGAGTACCAATCCTCAGTTTGGCATGCAGTACATAGACCCGCTAGCTCGATCTGCCGCACACCGGCCTTTTCCAGAGTCAGCCGATTGGCTGCCCACAAATCAAAATGGGTGGCTCCCGCATGGTCTGTCAGCAAGCTTGAGGCAAATTGCCCGAAAGCCTGGCGTACTTGCGCGATTACATCTGGTCCGATTTCATAATGGTCTGGGCCGATGGAAGGACCAATTCCCGCCTGAAGATCGCCGGGCATTGAACCATAACGGGCTTGCATGGCTTCCACTGCCATCCGGACGGTTCCCCGCACGGTCCCCAACCAGCCTGCATGGGTGATTCCAACCACCTTTCGAACTGGGTCATGCAATAAAATGGGGACGCAATCGGCAAATCGCATCAGCAGGGTTATGCCTGGCGTATTGGTCAGGATGGTATCAGCCTGCAAATGAGGTAATTCCGGTGGACGCGGCGCATCCGCAACTGCCACGTTGACACCGTGCACCTGCCAGACGTCGTATACGGATTCAGGCGCACGGTTAAGAGCCAGTAACGCACGATTACGGTTTTTACGCACCCGTGCTGGATCGTCGCCAAACGTTCCGCCGAAATTTAGAGAAGTCCACGGATCAGGACTGCATCCCCCCCGGCGAGTAAACACAGCCTGGGTCAGGCCATCTGCCAGTTGTTCAAATTGATAAAAACGAATTCCAGCAATGGATTGGAACGGCATAGTTTACTGCGGCTTAAGGGTTGCGAATTTCTTGGAAAGCAACCGCCGTGTATCGACCATGGTCTCCTCAATCAGCGGGAACATGAACCATGCAGTACTAAAACCAAACAGGAAACCGGTCAAAACACGCAGGAAGGGAGTACTTTCACGGTAAGGAAGAAAGGATTGAATGAAAGTACTGGGAATCTGGCTGAACAATTGAGAAAAACCATCCAACCCGATTGGAACCACACCGACCAGTACCCATATGATCCAGTGCAGTTTCGGCAACCGCCGGCCGGTGCCAGCAAAGATCAGTCCAAACAAGGCCATCGCTCCCCAGATGGCTACATCCCGCTCACAAAAGGCTACTTTATAACCCATGATCGGGTTGCCCTGGAAAGCGCGTGCCTGCAGCCGGCTGGGATCATTTAAATCGGTAATGCCGGTAACTTGCTCGAAAGTTAGAACACCTGGAATTTTGGCAGCTGCGTGCGGATAATAAGCCTGTTCGCCAAATAAAAAGAAGGATCGGAATGCCCATTGGTGACATAATGGGCTGTAGATCTTATATACCACATCTGCCGGGCCGTTCCAGCCAATTTTCTTGAAAACTGGGGCCATGAACGGAATGCCTACATAAAGAACCAGAAAGAAATTGAAAATTGCAAGATAATGTTTCGATAACCAGAACGAGAAGCGATCCGATCTCGTAATGCTCTGGCTTCCGGCAGTATTCATTCGAAAAGCTTTGTCATTAATCCGTTCTAATTGGGCGCGCCGATCTGTGGCCGCTCCGAGAGTCATCTGCAACTGTTGGCGCGTAAAAGGTGCTTTCAACTTGAATGGCCCTGCCTCGACGACAGGTATATCAAGAGCGTAGGCATCATGAAAAGCAGGATCGGAGTCAATATCAATTATGGTTAATTTATGAGGAATTACCTGCTGGAGTGCTCTCAAATCTGCCTCGGCTTCTTCACATAACTTGCAATCTGCCCGTGAATAAAGGGTTACATTGATCATGAGCCAACTCCTGCTGAATTCGTAATCATGGTTTTTTCTGAACAGCGTGGATAGTGCGTGTTAGGGAGGATTTACATACCAAACACTTATTGCTAATTGATACAAAACAAAGTTAAACGCACTAAAGGCCAAAATTATAGAATGGTACAAAACTTGCCAGAATATTGAAAGAGCCCAGAAATAGCAGAAAGCCTGCGATAACCAGGAGTATTCCCATAACAATCTCGGCATTTCGCATGACTTTACTGTAACGACGCAGTATGGTGGTAACCCATCCGATGCCCACCGCCGCCAGTAGGAACGGGATTGCCAACCCTGCAGAATAGGCCGACCCCAGCAGCAATCCTCTGGGAATGGAACCGCCGTTCGCAGCAAAAGTCATAATGGAGCCAAGAATTGGCCCCACACATGGCGCCCAGCCTGCAGAAAAAAAGACACCCATTAAAAGCGATGATATGTAACCCCAGCGCGGGTTCGTCTGCGAATGAATGCGTACATCATATTCCAGGAAAGGGATGCGGAACACACCGATCATGTGCAGGCCGAAAATGATGACTATCACTCCTCCTATCTTGGCCAGCCATGTACGTAAATCGAAGAGCAAGCCTCCCACGACAGCAGCCAGGATATTAAACAGGATGAATATTAAACTAAATCCCAAAACAAATGCCAGGCCGTGGGAGAAAGTAACCCAGCGATTTTGGCTGGTGGATTCTCCTCCTACTGCCCTCCCACCAAGGTATCCGATGTAAACCGGCACCAACGATAATACACATGGAGAAAGAAAAGATGCCAGGCCAGCCAGAAATGCCAGACCTGTTGATATATTAAAATCGTCCATTCCACCTGCCTACCACTAAAAAGAATCCACCACAAAAACGTGTGTGCTACCAGTTTGCCAATTTTGCCAGGTCACCTGTCCTGGCTCAAGTGGAACGTTTGGCTGAGACCAGCGGAAAACCCATTTGGCATCTTCCGGTCTGCAGTTTACGCAACCATGCGAGCGCACCGCGCCAAAATCATTATGAGAGGTGGCCGCATGGATGGCAACTCCATTCTGAGCAAAAAACGTAGTCCACGACATACCGGGCAGGTCATAGCTGGCCCCAGTGGCGGTGGCCGTCATACGGACGGAGATCAATTTCCAAAAAACCGAATGTTCGCCCAAGGGGGTAGAATCACCCTGCATACCCGTTGAAACACGGCAAAAATAAACTTCTTTATCACCCTCCATGCAAGACAAAGTCTGGTAGTTTAAGTTCACTACCACTTTCTTGGTTGCCGGATCCACATCCGGGTTGATTGGGGAAACATCATCCTGCGTCAAAGGGCGGAAAGCAGCCCCATCGGCCCAGAAAAGGTCGCCTGGATTCCCATACCGTTCATTTACATGATACTGGATAGTGCCGGAATCGGAAGTGCGGACCTGGTCCATCCACATGACTTGCGAATAATACAGACGCGCTGGCCTGTTATAGGCAACATGGTCACGCATCCAGCCTGAGACTGGAGCAGGATTATCCAAAATAAGATCGACATAGGGAACAGTCACTTCTGCCCAGAAGCCATTGGCTCCAGACGGAAGAACGGTCAGTGGAGTATTGGGAAGGTTTTTACAGGGCTGAAGATATGGAGACCAAATATAGCCTTCGGGTGTTTCCACCCAGCGTTGGTTGGGGTTATTGAGGTTGATACTTTCCGCACTGACCTCACGCTGCCAGGCAAAAACCTCGTCCGCGTGCGCATCGCGCACTTTTTTGCTGGTAACATCCGGATGTGTCATGATCGGAATTGTACCGCCCCATTCCAGACTGGTATCAGTGGTACAGTTTCGGCCAAGCAGGTCGGCCTTGGGGAAGTCAGCTAAAGTCAGGCCGGGTGCAGTCGCCGGAATATTCCAACGGTTGTTCAAAGGGCGCAATGCCAAAGCGCCCATGCCTAGGCCGGTAAGTTTCAGAAATTCCCGTCGGGAAAAATTGTTATTTTGGAAAGTCATGGCGCCAAGCATACCCGTAAAGTTGGAGGAAGTCAACACACACCTTATAAAGGGATTAATATTTCCCAAAGAACATTTCCAACGCTTTCAGGCATTCCTTGCTTATTTTATGCCCGGTATCTGATTCACAATATGTAACCAACGCGCCAGCTTGTTCAAATTGCAATACCGCCTTGCGGGATTGTTCTACAGGGACCACGTCATCCTTGCGCCCGTGGGAGATAAAGACCTGTTTTCCGTTTAACCGTGGCATGACAGGTAAAAACTGCCCGCCTTCCGGGATGAATCCCGAAATTGCTGCCAGCTGCCGGATGCGCTGGGGGTACAGCAACGCCAATGTATACGTCATAGCTGCTCCTTGGCTAAATCCCATCAGATCGAATTGATCAAGATCCATCCCAGCTGTCGCCGCCCACTCATCCACAAACGCAACCAACGCCTCCGCCGCCGGACGGAAATCTTCCAGAGAGGCCAGCCCCCATGTGCCAGGTCTGATCTCACGCCAGGAATAGCCGCCTTCCGGAACTGTGAAAATTCCGCGCGGAGCCAAAATGGCGATATCGGTCGCAAGGTTTCTTGCGAATACAAGCATTGAGTTTTCATCACCCTTCCAGCCATGCAGGAGAATAAGAAACCGCTTTGGTTTTACCGCGGGCATACGCATTCTAAAGGACCAATCCTTGAACGTCAAAATTTGAGGATCAGTCGTGGTCGGCATGTTTCTGAATCCATTCGAAAAGTAGTAAAACCAGCAGAACGAGCACCACCGGGACCATC
>JBEKEB010000071.1:0-17691 GCA_050014055.1 Anaerolineales bacterium
ACCCCAGTTTGTCGAAGTTACCCTCCGCCCGGGCGTCACCGACCCGGTCGCTGCCCAGCTTGCCCGCGCCGCGCACGAACTGGGCTTTAACGGGGTCCATCGCGCCGCCACGGGTGCGCGTTTCCTTCTCGAAGGGCTGGATAGGGAACAAGCGGGCGAACTGGCACGCCGACTGCTTGCCAACCCGACCATTCAACATTGGACGATGGATGCGATCGCCCCTTCCTTCCCGCAGGAGGCCGCCTCGAGCGGGGAGGTGGAGACCATCCATCTGCGTGGTCTGAGCGACTCGGAGCTGCTGACAGTTTCCGGGTCACGCCGCGCCGCGCTGGATCTGGACGAGATGAAAGCGATTCAGGCCTACTTCCAATCCAAAGGCCGCGACCCGACCGACGTCGAATTCGAAGCCATCGCCCAGACCTGGTCCGAGCACTGCGGGCATAAAACGTTCAAAGCAAAGATCACAATTGCCTCTCCTCTCCCCTCGGGAAAAGGGAGGGAGGATGAGGGGGAAATTGACTCTCTCCTCAAGACCTACCTGAAATCCGCCACCGATAAAATCGCCGCTCCCTGGGTGCGCTCGGCATTTGTGGACAACGCCGGCATCATTGACTTCGACGACGAGTTCGAAGTGTCGTTCAAGGTGGAAACGCACAACCATCCCTCTGCGATTGAGCCGTTCGGCGGGGCGAACACTGGCGTGGGCGGCGTGATCCGGGACGTGTTGGGCGTATCTGCCAAACCGATTGCCAATACGGACGTGCTGTGCTTTGGGCCGCAATTGGCGAGCTTCAGCGGCTTGCCGGAGGGTGTGCTGCACCCTCGCCGAATTTTGTCGGGCGTGGTGGCAGGTGTGCAGGACTACGGCAACAAGATGGGCATCCCTACCGTGAACGGCGCGCTGTGGTTCGACCCCGGCTACACTGCCAACCCGCTCGTCTTTTGCGGGACAGTGGGCCTCGCCCCGAAGGGCCTCCACGTCCGCACCCCGCGGCTCGGCGACCGGGTGATCGTGCTCGGTGGCCGGACAGGGCGCGACGGCCTGCGCGGGGCGACCTTCTCCTCAATGACAATGGACGCCCAGACCGGAGAGGTCTCCGGCGCGTCGGTGCAGATTGGCGACCCGATCACCGAGAAGGGACTGGTGGATGTCCTGCTCCCGGCGCGTGACCGCGGCCTTTACACGGCCATCACCGACTGCGGCGCGGGCGGACTCTCGTCCGCAGTTGGGGAGATGGCATCATCCATCGGCGCGGACGTGGACCTGGCACACGTCCACCTGAAATATCCCGGCCTGACCCCGTGGGAAATCTGGCTCTCTGAGGCCCAGGAGCGCATGGTCGTGGCTGTCCCGCCGGCGAACCTCCTTGCTTTGCAGGAATTATGCGATATCTACAACACCGAACTGACCGATATTGGTGAATTCACCGGTTCCGGCCGGCTGGTGGTGCGATATGTCAACAAGGTGGTGCTGGATTTGGCGAATGAATTCTTGCATGAAGGGATACCGCAACGACAGCTCATAGCGATTTTTTCAACCCCCTCCCTTGCCCTCCCCAGTCCCGATGGGAAAGGGTTGGGTGGGGGTTCTCTTGCTGAAACACTTCTCAAACTCCTTTCCCACCCGAACATTGCCTCCAAAGCCCCCATCATCCACCTCTACGACTATGAAGTCCAGGGCGGGACGGTGGTCAAACCGCTGGCAGGTCTGGAAGCGGACGCGCCTTCCGACGCGGCTGTCGTCAAGCCGATTGGCACAACCGGTAAAACCGGCATAGTGCTCTCCAACGGAATCAATCCCGAATATAGCAAGCGCGATGCCTACCGTATGGCCCTCGCCGTTCTGGACGAAGCCATCCGCAACGCGGTCGCGGTCGGTGCGGACCCGGCCCGCATTGCCTTACTTGATAACTTCTGCTGGGGTGACCCCCTGCGCCCTGAAACGCTCGGTTCGCTGGTGGAGGCGGCCCGCGGTTGTCACGACGGCGCACTCCTCTTCAACACACCGTTCATCTCTGGAAAGGACTCGCTCAATAACGAGTACCTCGGGACGGACGGCCAGCGGCATGCCATCCCGCCCACGCTTCTGATTTCCGCCATCGGCCTCATCCCCGATATTGCCAAAGCCATTACGATGGACCTAAAACAAGCGGGCAATTGGTTTTACCTGGTTGGCGATTTCGCCCCGACGTTCGGCGGCAGTCACTTCGACCTTCTTTCATCCAACTTTTCACATGATCCAGTCCCGGCCCTTGCACCCATTACCCCGAAAGTTTACCGTGCCTTGCACACGTGCACCAAACAGGGGCTTATCCGCTCCTGCCACGACCTGTCCGAAGGCGGATTGGCTGTCGCCGCGGCGGAGATGTGCATCGGCGGACGCCTAGGGCTGGACCTCGATCTTGGTCCGCGCGACCCGGTCCAGGGTCTCTTCGGCGAGACGACAGGCTGCCTGCTGGTGGAAGTCGAGCTGGAGAAGTCCGAGGCCTTTGAAGCCCTGTTTACGGGTCTGCCTGTCGTCCACCTCGGAACTGTGATAGACGCGCCCACCCTGTCCATCAGGACGAATACCGAATTACAAATTACCATTCCCATCCCTGCACTTGTCAGCGCATGGAATACCCCTCTCCAATGACCACAAAACCAACCGCACTCACCCTCCAGGCTTACGGCACCAACCGCGACTACGATGTGGCTGAGGCCCTGACCCTCGCAGGGGCGGACCCGGTCCTCGTTCCGCTTAACCATCTCCGCCTCGGCAAGCGGCAATTCTTGGACTTCCAACTGCTTGTCCTTCCCGGCGGTTTCTCCTACGCCGACGCGCTGGGCGCCGGGAAACTGCTGGCCCTCGACTTGAAAGCCTACTTTGCAGAAGAAATCCGCTCCTTTGTGGAAAGCGGCAAGCCGGTCATCGGCATCTGCAACGGTTTCCAGGCACTGGTAAAAGCAGGGATATTACCAGGCAATAGAGAACAGGGAATGGAGAGCAGTGACACGACCGCGACATTGACTTTCAATGCAAAGGGACATTTTGAATGTCGTTGGGTTTCTTTGCGCCCGGTCTCTCAGAATTGCATTTGGACAAAAGGCTTATCAGAAACAATCGAATGCCCCATTGCCCATGGTGAAGGCAATTTCCAGACCTCAGACCAATCTATACTCTCTGCTCTCTCCTCTCTAAACCAAATTGCCCTCATCTACGCCCACCCCGACGGTTCTCCCGCAAACGGCGAGTATCCTGCCAACCCCAATGGCTCACTTCTCGACATTGCCGGACTCTGCAACCCGGCGGGCAACGTCCTTGGCCTGATGCCGCACCCAGAGAACCACATCCATCCGCACCAGCACCCGCGCTGGACGCGCGGCTCCACAATGGGTAGCGGCCTGCCCTTATTCAGAAAGGGCGTGAAATATGCAGAGGCATTATGATTGCCAAAGATGAATTGCTCAAACTCCTTCCTCAGGCCCTCGAAGGCACTGACTTGCCCCTCGACGGGCGCGCAGTCGGCAAAGTCCGCGAATGGTACAACTTGCCGGACGGGAAACGGCTCATCGTCACCACCGACCGGCTTTCGGCATTTGACCGCGTCCTGGCCGCCATCCCGTATAAGGGTCAGGTGCTGAACCAACTTGCCGCCTGGTGGTTCGAGCAGACCCGAGACCTGATCCCTAATCACCTGATTGCCTTGCCTGACCCGAATGCTGCCATCGTCACCGAGGTGCAGCCTTTCCCCGTCGAGGTCATTGTGCGCGGCTATATCACCGGCGTCACGTCCACGGCACTTTGGTACCGCTACTCTCTCGGTGAGCGCGATATTTATGGCTACCACTTCCCGGAAGGCTTGCGAAAAAACCAAGCCCTGCCGGAACCGATCATCACGCCCACTACCAAAGGTGGCGCGAGCGGTCACGACGAGCGATTGACCTGTGTCGAGGTGGTGAAAAAGGGGTATCTCGACGCTGCGACTTGGGAACAGATCCAATCTGCCGCGCTGGCAATCTTCAAGCGTGGGCAGCAGGTGGCAGCCCAATCCGGTCTCATCCTGGTGGACACCAAATATGAATTCGGTCGCGCCCCCAATGGGACCGTGATGCTGATTGACGAAGTCCACACCCCCGACTCCTCCCGCTTTTGGAAAGCGGATACCTACTCCGCCCGTTTTGGGGCGGGGCAGGAGCCTGATAACTTCGACAAGGAATTCGTCCGCATTGCCTTTTCCCAAAAAGGCTATCGCGGCGACGGCGAAATCCCGGACATGCCCTCTGACCTGTGGGCCACTGCCAGCCAGCGATATATTGCCATCTACGAGATGCTGACCGGGAAAGCGTTCGTGCCAGGTGCGTACCCTGTCGAATCCAGGATAATAGGTAATTTGCGCGCAGCTGGTACATTTAAAGAGTAAAGAGCTCACACCATGAAAAAACCACACGTCATCATCCTGATGGGCTCCAAAGCTGACCTGGAACACGGCCAGAAAATCGCTGAAGCCTGTAAAACATACGGGCTAGAAACCAGCCTGCGGGTGGCCTCGGCGCATAAGACGCCTGAGCACGTGCTCGCAATCTTGCGTAAATATGAAGCAGACCTGCGCCCGAAAGTGTATATCACCGTTGCGGGGCGGAGCAATGCCCTCTCGGGTTTCACCGACGGGGCCGTCAGTGCGCCGGTCATCGCCTGCCCGCCGTCGCCCGAGGCGTTCGGGGGGGCTGACGTGTACTCGTCCCTGCGGATGCCGTCAGGGATTGCGCCAGCCCTCGTGCTGGAACCGGCCAACGCCGCACTGTTGGCGGCGAAAATTCTCGGCCTGGTGAATGCCGCTGTACGCGGTGCAGTGACCGGGTCCCAGAAACGGGCCGCTGAAAAAATCATGGAGGATGATCAGTCACTCCAGTGAACCCTGCCGTTGATGACCATCCCCACGATGAATGCGGCGTGATCGGTATCTTCGCTCCTCACGAGGATGCAGCGCGCATGGCGTTCTTTGGGCTGTACGCCCTCCAACACCGGGGGCAGGAAGCGGCCGGTATTGCCGTGTCGGATGGGCAGAGCATGTCCATGCATAAAAATGTTGGACTGGTGACGCAAGTCTTCAGCCCGAACAAGCTCGACGAACTCAAGGGGCATTTAGCGGTTGGCCATACGCGCTACTCCACTACCGGCTCGTCATCGGCACGCAATGCCCAGCCTTTCATGATCGAGACCATTCACGGCCCGCTGGCGCTTGCGCACAACGGCAACCTGATCAACTCGGCGGTGCTGCGGGAGGACCTGCTGGCACAGGGGGTGGGCATGTCCTCGTCTTCGGACAGTGAGGTGATGACGATGATGCTGGCCCACAACGGCTACAGCAGCTGGGTGGAACGCATCCGGCACGCCATGGAACGCTGGCAGGGGGCGTACTCGCTAATGGTGCTGACGCGCGACAGAGTTTATGCCGTCCGGGACCCATGGGGCGTGCGCCCGTTGAGTGTGGGCCTGCTGCCCAGCGGTGGGACTGCAGCTGCATCCGAGACCGGCGCTCTCCGCACCCTGGGCTGTCGCGCGGTTCGGGAAATAAAGCCCGGAGAGATCGTGAGCCTGTCTGATAATGCCCTGGTGGTGACACAGGCGATCCAGCCTAAGGAGCCGCTAGCGCGCTGCGTTTTCGAGATGATCTACTTTTCGCGCCCGGACGCGGTCTGGGACGGAAAGAGCGTCCATCAGGTTCGACAGAATTTGGGGCGCGAACTGGCGCGCGAATTCCCCACCACAGCAGACGTTGTCATATCAGTGCCGGACTCGTCCACTCCAGCCGCCATCGGCTTCGCAGCCGAGTCCGGCATCCCCTATAACGACGGCTTCATCCAGAACCGCTATGTCGGGCGGACGTTCATTGAGCCAACCGATTCGCTGCGCAAGCGCGGGGTGGCGGTAAAGTTTAACGTGATCAATGAAAATGTGCTGGGGAAGCGGGTGATCATGATCGATGACTCCATTGTACGCGGTAATACCACCGGTCCACTCATCAAACTCCTGAAAGATGCCGGTGCGGACGAAGTCCATGTACGGATTACCTGTCCGCCCATCACGAACCCGTGCTTCTTGGGCGTGGACATGGGGGCATGCGAACACCTGATCGCCTACAAGCGGACGGTGGATGAGATTGCGAAATACATCAAAGCCGACAGCCTGTACTACCTGTCGCTGACTGGAATGATGAAAGCGGTCGGGAGTCAGGATGGTTACTGTCAAGCCTGTTTTACCGGCGAGCATCCGCTTCCGGTGGATTTGGAAACTGTCAAAACCGGTTTTGAAAAGAACACCAGATGATCCTATGAATATCCTCCTTATCGGCTCTGGCGGACGGGAACATGCCATCGCCTGGAAAATATCCCAATCCCCAAGGTTGCGCAAACTTTATATCCTGGCCGGTAATCCAGGCACCGGCTCACTCGGGGAAAACGTAACCGATATTTCCCTGGACGATCATACGGCTGTGGCGGCGTTGTGCCGCAAAAAACGGATTGACCTGGTGATGGTCGGGCCGGAAGCGCCGCTGGCGGCAGGGATTGTAGATTCGCTTTCCGCAGCAGGAGTCCGTTGTTTCGGCCCGCGCATGGCTGCCGCGCGGATTGAGTCATCCAAGTCATTTGCCAAACAATTCATGTCCCGCCAGGGCATCCCGACGGCGCGCTTCGCGTTCTTCAAAAATTACGCCGAAGCGGTGCATTATCTCGACCAGGTGGATTACCCGGTGGTCATCAAGGCATCCGGCTTGGCGGCAGGCAAAGGCGTGATCCTGCCGGAGACGAAAGCCGAAGCGCTGGCCGCGCTGGAGATGGTCATGGTCAGGCGCGCTTTTGGCGCGGCGGGGGATGAAGTGGTCATCGAGGAGCGCCTGAGCGGAGCGGAAGTCTCGCTAATGACCTTCACCGACGGCCGGACGGTCGCCCCGATGCTCCCGGCGCAGGACCATAAACGCCTGCTGGACGGCGACAACGGTCCCAACACGGGCGGCATGGGCGCTTACGCTCCGGCGCAGGTCTGCCCGTCGGAGATGGTGGGTGAAATCGTTGAAACAGTCCTGCAACCAGCCGTGGAGGGGCTGCGGACGGAAGGTTGCCCGTTTGTCGGTGTTTTGTATGCCGGAATGATGCTGACGGCAGATGGGCCAAAAGTGCTGGAATTCAACTGCCGCTTCGGCGATCCTGAGACTGAGGCTGTCCTGCCGTTACTCGAAACAGACCTGGTTGAAATCGCAGAAGCCTGTGTGGATGGTCAACTTGCTGATGTGGGCATCCACTGGAAAAGCGGGGCGGCAGTCTGCGTGGTGCTAGCCTCTGAAGGATATCCCGGCCAACAGGTCTACGGCAAACTGGTGCGCGGCTCGCATGACAAGTTCGAGCATGGGGTATGTTTCCATGCCGGTACGCGCCAGGAAGGTGACCAGGTCGTCACTGCCGGCGGGCGAGTGCTGGGAGTGACCGCCTGGGATAATTCGCTCGAGGCCGCAGTAAAACGCGTCTATTCGGTCATCGAAAAAATCTCGTTCGAAGGTATGCAGTTCCGGCGTGACATTGCCCAGCGCGCCCTCAAGAAATCGGCTTACGCAGCCTCCGGTGTCTCCATTGATGCTGGCAACCGTGCCGTCGAGATGATGAAATCCGCCGTGGAGGCCACTTACAACCCGGCCGTGCTGGCAGGTATCGGATCATTTGGCGGCCTGTTCGACGCCGCGGCTCTGAGGGGTATGAAAGACCCGGTGCTTGTCGCTTCCACCGACGGTGTTGGGACGAAGGTCGAGCTGGCAGCCGCGACCGGGCGTTACCGCCCGATTGGGCACGACATCGTCAACCACTGCATCAACGACATCCTCGTGCAGGGCGCCTGTCCGCTTTTTTTCCTCGACTATTTTGCCACATCGAAGTTGAACCCCGAAATCACCGCCGAAGTGGTGGCCGGTATCGCAGAGGCCTGCACGGAAGCCGGGATGCCCCTGCTGGGCGGTGAGACGGCAGAAATGCCGGGGGTATATACCGAGGGGCAGTTTGATCTGGCCGGGACGATCATCGGCGTGGTTGAACGCGAACGCATCCGCCCAGACCCGAACCTGGGTCCCGGGGATGTGGTCATCGGCCTCGCCTCGAGCGGACCACACACCAATGGCTACTCGCTCATCCGCGCCGTATTCGCCGGTATTCCGCTCGACACGGTTTTCCCGGAACTGGGCATTCCCCTGGCGGACGCCCTGCTCGCCCCCCACCGCTCTTATCTAGATGTTTTGTATCCGCACCTGGAACTGGTTAAAGCCCTGGCGCACCTGACCGGCGGCGGGTTCATCGAAAACATTCCACGCGTCCTGCCCGCAAATGTGGATGCTGTCATCCACATGGACAGCTGGCAGGTTCCAGCGCTGTTCAGGCTCATCCAGCAGCGCGGCAGCATTTCCGTTGGGGAGATGTTCCGCGTTTTCAACATGGGCATCGGCATGGTTGCCATTGTGAACAAAAAATGTGTGTCGGCATTTCGGAAATCCATCCCCGAAGAGACCTGGGGCATCGGGGAACTGGTTGCTGGAAGTCAAAAAATCATTTTGAAGTGAGGAGTTGTTTATGGCGAAAGAAATCGCTCTGCGTTACGGCTGCAACCCGCACCAGGCCCCCGCGCGGATATTTGTGGAGGCTGGCGACCTGCCGATGCAGGTGCTCAACGGCGCCCCCGGTTACATCAACCTGCTGGACGCGCTCAATTCCTGGCAGTTGGTGCGGGAACTCAAGGCTGTACTCGGCTTCCCGGCCGCGGCCTCATTCAAGCACGTCAGCCCGTCTGGGGCGGCGGTGGCGGCTGTCCCGCTGACGGATACGTTGAAAGAGATTTATGCCGTAACCGGGCGGGAACTCTCGCCCCTGGCCGAGGCATACGCTCGGGCGCGCGGCGTGGACCGGATGTCGTCCTTTGGTGATTGGATGGCGCTCTCGGACACGGTCGATATTTCTACGGCGAATATACTTGCGCACGAAGTCTCGGATGGAGTTATTGCGCCGAACTACGAGGCGGGAGCACTGGAGATTTTACGAAAGAAAAAAGAGGGCAAGTACACGATCTTGCAGATGGACCCAGCCTACGAACCCGGCGCGCTGGAGAGGCGCGAAGTTTTCGGCATCACCTTCGAGCAGCGCCGTAATGACCGTCCGGTGACCCGCGACGATTTCAAAAATATTGTTACGCAGGACAAGGAACTGCCCGAGCCTGTCATCCGAGACATGCTGGTGACGTGGATTACGCTCAAGTACACCCAGTCGAACTCGGTCTGTTTTGCGCTGGATGGACAGGTCATCGGCGTGGGGGCCGGACAGCAGTCCCGTATCCACTGTACCCGTCTCGCCGGTATGAAAGCAGACCTCTGGCGCTTGCGCCAGCATCCGCGCGTTCTCTCGCTCCCGTTCCGCCCCGCCGTTAAACGCCCCGACCGGGACAACGCCATTGACCAGTTTCTCCAGCCAGATGTGACTGAGGCCGAGAAAGCCGCCTGGGATGAAGTCTTCACTGAGATTCCCGTTCAACTCACGCACAATGAAAAACGCGCCTGGCTGAACGGCCTGACTGGTGTGGTGCTTGGCTCGGACGCGTTTTTCCCGTTCCGCGACTCGATTGACCGGGCGGCGCTGAGCGGCGTGAAGTACGTGCTCCAGCCCGGCGGTTCCAACCGGGACAATGTGGTCATCCAGGCATGCGATGAATACGGGATGACGATGGTGTTTTCGGGCGTAAGGCTTTTCCACCATTAGACGTTATTCGTAAATCGTGATCCGGTATTCGTTTCAGGCTGTGATTTATAAATTATAAATAATGAGTAACGATTGCCGTTTTTTGATATGTCTCACTCTGACCTCCCAAGACTCGTTGTGATGGTTTCTGGAAACGGATCGAATTTACAAGCCATCCTGGATGCCTGGGCCAGCAGCGAACTGCCTGCGCGGGTGGTGGCGGTCGTTTCGAACAAAGCGGATGCGTATGGGCTGGAGCGAGCCCGGCAGGCGGGTGTCCCGGCCATTGTGCTGGAAAAGTTCAAGGACCAGGACCGGTGCGCCTATGACGCCAAACTGGCTGAGGCGGTCGCCGCGTACCGGCCGGATTGGGTCGTGCTGGCGGGCTGGATGCGCATCCTGACCTCAGCCTTCCTCGATCACTTCCCGAGCCGGGTGCTCAACCTGCACCCGGCCCTGCCCGGTACCTTCCCTGGGACGCATGCCATCGAACGCGCTTACGCAGCCTGGCAGAAGGGTGAGATCGATAGGACTGGGGTGATGGTTCACCTCGTCCCTGATGAGGGGGTGGACGTGGGGCCGGTGTTGGGGACGCGGAAAATTATTTTTCGCCCAGGTGAGTCGCTGGAGAAGTTTGAAGGTCGCATACATAAATACGAGCACGACTTGTTGGTGAAAACTCTCAAATCCGTTCTTACCACAAAGGACACGAAGGTACACGAAGGAAAACCTTTGGGTGAATTATTATGTTGACCTGCCTGCCAGGTGGTTAATGCCATAATTTTTCCATTAGTAGGAGTCCGTGATTGCGTTGTTGGAGCGGGTGTGTACGGTTTGGTCATCAGGTTCTGATCCCGGGCGTCAAACTTCTTCGAGTCCGAGGTGCAAGCGGTGTTGCCCTCCCCCCAAATCCACCAGCCGTTTTTGATGTAAAATCGTCCAGACAACCCATCAACGACCTTCTCCAGGAGTTCTATGGATATTACTCAGGATATATTTCAATCGGCTGAAGCGCTAACCTTTGACGATGTGTTGGTAATCCCCGGCTATAGTGAAATCCTTCCGGCTGAAACAGACTTGACCGCCTACCTGACCCGGGATATCCAGCTCAACATCCCGATTGTCTCGGCCGCGATGGATACCGTCAGCGAGGCACGCCTGGCAATTGCGCTAGCGCGCGAGGGGGGCATCGGCATCCTCCATCGCAATATGTCCCCCGAACTGCAGGCTACAGAAGTAGATAAGGTGAAGCGCTCGCAATCAGGCATGATCGCAGATCCCATCACCTTACCGCCGGATGCCACCCTGCAACAAGCAGAAGACATCATGTCTACCTATAAAATCAGCGGCGTGCCTATCGTCGATAAGGAAAACAAGCTCATCGGCATCCTGACCAACCGCGACATCCGCTTCGTGGAAACATGCGACTATCGTTTGCCGGTGAGTCGGTTCATGACTGGTCAACCCCTGGTGACCGCACAGGTGGGCATCTCGCGCGAGGAAGCAAAAACCTTGCTCCAGAAGCACCGCATCGAAAAATTACCTCTGGTGGACGAGGCCGGGCGCATCAAGGGATTATTAACTGTCAAAGACATCCAGAAGGAACGAGATTACCCGAACTCGGCGCGCGACGCCCGCGACCGGTTACTGGTCGGGGCGGCTGTCGGGGTCGGTGCGGACCTGGAAGCGCGCTCCGGAAAACTGATCGAAGCCGGTGTAGACGTACTGGTCGTGGATACCGCCCACGGTCATTCAAAAGGCGTAATCCAGGCCATCCGGCGTCTCCATCAGAACTGGCCGGAAATCCCCATTATCGCCGGAAACGTTGTCACCGCCGAAGGGACGAAAGCCCTGATCGAGGCAGGAGCCGCAGGAGTTAAAGTGGGCATCGGTGCCGGGTCCATCTGCACAACGCGAGTCATCGCCGGTACCGGGATTCCGCAAATGTCCGCGATTTATGCCTGTGCTCAGGCAGCCCATCTCTTCCAAGTCCCGATTATCGCTGACGGCGGGATCAAATTCAGTGGCGACATCGTCAAGGCAATCGTCGCCGGTGCGGATACGGTCATGCTGGGTAGTCTGCTGGCAGGTCTGGAAGAGTCACCGGGCCAAGAGGTAATCTATGAAGGTCGCCGTTTCAAGGAGTACCGCGGCATGGGTAGTGTCAGTGCAATGCAGGGTTATGGCAAGGACCGCTATGCCAGCGGTCAAAAAGGGAACGGCAAACTGGTCCCGGAAGGCATCGAGGGGCGTGTTCCATACAAGGGCCCGTTGCACGACTATGTTTACCAGCTGGCGGGCGGCTTACGCTCGGGCATGGGTTATGCCGGTTCCAAAACGCTGGACGATCTGCGTTCGAAGACGAAGCTGGTACGCATTACCAACGCCGGGCTCATCGAAAGTCACCCGCACGATGTCATCATCACCCGGGAAGCGCCCAATTATCAGTTAACCCAGGATTAGCCCAGAAGAGACAATTTGTCAACTGTGGGGGCTGTCCCTGTTATTCAAACTTGAAAAGTGAACTGTTCAAACCTGAAAAGTGAACCGTTATCAGTTGAAAGGTGGACGTGGGGCCGGTGTTGGGGACGCGGAAAATTATTTTTCGCCCAGATGAGTCGCTGGAGAAGTTTGAAGGTCGCATACATAAATACGAGCACGACTTGTTGGTGGAAACTCTCAAATCCGTTCTTACCACAAAGGACACGAAGGTACACGAAGGAAAACCTTAGTGATCTTTTGTGTCCTTCGTGGTGAAAAAATAATAGGAGCACTTATGCCAAAAGCCATTCTTTCTGTCCATGATAAAACCGGCCTGCTGGATTTTGCACGATGCCTCGCTGACCTCGGCTGGACGCTGCTCGCTTCGAGCGGGACGGCGAAACTGTTGCGCGAAAATAATCTCCCCGTCACCGATGTGGCCGAGTATACCAAGTCGCCAGAGATCCTAGGCGGGCGAGTCAAGACCCTGCACCCGGCCGTCCACGGCGGGCTGCTGGCGCGTCCCACCGAGGCGGACCACCAGCAGCTACTTGACCTGGGCTGGGACTACATCGACTTGGTGGCCGTCAACCTGTATCCATTTGAGCAGACGATGGCCAAACCGGGTGTGACCTACGCTGAAATCATCGAGAACATCGACATCGGCGGCGTAACCCTCATCCGGGCCGCAGCGAAAAACTTCGAACGGGTGACCCTCGTCTGCGACCCGACGGACTATTCCGAGGTCCAGGCGGCACTGCGCTCGGGCGGGGTATCAGCTGAATTGCGGAAACGGTTGGCGGTTAAGGGGTTCCAGACCACGGCGCATTATGATGGAGTGATCTCAGGGTATTTATCCGAACATTAACTTTCCCAGGGTTATGTGCGCCGTGCCTTGTCGGCGCGCCGCACATTTGTAAAAAAATCAACCAAGCGCCACCTCCAGCAGCAGCATCACGGCAAAACCGAGCATGGCCCTGAAAGTGGAGAAGTGGGTGTCCTTGCCGGACTGCAACTCGGGGATGAATTCCTCCCGTAGGGTGTAAAAACTCTATCATGGGCGATTTCAAGGAGAAATGCGGTTAAGCTAACCCTGAATTGATGTCTCTCCCAGGATGAGTCCTCATTCCTAGACTGGCTGATCTCATCCATCGTTGAGTTTTCACTTTTTCCAGGTACCTCTTAATAACAAACCGCCGGGCTTGCCGAATATCATGGGCCCGGCGGTCTATGGTGTGCCATTAAAGATGCGGGGGCTGGACTCGAACCAGCGATCTCCAGGTTATGAGCCACAATCCCAACTTCGCAAAATTTCACACAAAGCTCGTGTTTTTGACCTGCTTTCGGACCTGCGGTTCATACGAACCCGAAGAACTGTGATTGGATGAATTGGAGAACTCTTTTAGGCCCGAAAAGAACAGACGTTCTTATTATAACACATCCTACCTCGCGAGATTTATTATCTGAGTTTCTAGGCGACTGTTCTTGCATGATGTTTGTACGTATCGATGCTTTCGATGATCTTGGTCTCAGATTGTTGAGCAAAGTAAAGATCCCAGCGCAACTGCAGGTTCATCCAGAAATCAGGCGAATTACCAAAATATTTCGCCAGGCGCAGACCGGTACTCGGGGTAACCCCACGTCGCCCATTAACCAGATCATTAATTCGCTGGTAAGGTACCTGGATGGCAGTAGCGAGTGCACGCTGGGTTATGCCGATGGGGGTAAGAAACTCTTCCAACAGCATTTCGCCGGGTTGTGTAGGGGTACGATTGGTTGGAATACGAATCATTTTTATTCTCAAAAGTAGCATTTCATTTTTTGTATTACGCGAAGATCGACAGATCGAATTTCCGATAGGATAAAACGCACGAGTTGGCAACTCGAAATATTCGTTGCAAATCAATTAACCGATGTACCCATTCACAGATGGGTCAACGACCATCCAATAGTTTCATCAACCCATCAACAAGAGGTTTTAAATTATACTCAATTGCCCGCCAGATGATAGGCATATTGATGCCAAAGTATTCTTGTGCCATGATATTTCTCATCCCCGCATCTCCAACCATGCCAGTTCAGGGTACTTCTCCCAAATTTCCAAAGGAATGAACCCGGCTGTGTCCCCAATGATTTCCAGATTGCGGATGACGGCACCACCGTCTTTCCGTCCGCACAAAATTGCTCATATGTCATCCCTTGCGTGTATGTCTGAAATTTTTCGTTACACGCCAGAATATCTTCCACCCTCATCCGCCTGTTGCGCTCAGGCGACATAAACAGCCTCGTTCAAAATATCAGCGCGCATGGCCGGTCGGAGTGCGTCCAGTATCACCAAGTCAACTCGCCGACCGGTCAGTTCTTCGAGATACAATTTCAAGCGGATGAACTCAACCAGTCCAACTGGGCGGTCAAACTCGACAAGTACGTCAATATCGCTGGCGGGAGTTGCTTCACCGCGCGTCAACGAGCCGAATACAGCCAATGATTTCACCCCGTGTAGGCGCAAGTCAGCCTGATGATGTTTAAGCAGTGAAGAGACGGTTTTGAGATTCATTGTTGTACATAGGTATTTGAATTATCCTCGGTGGTTTTCATTTTGAAGTCAGCGACTTTCTTGCGATCTACAAGGCGTGGAATTGATACCCGTGTGGTTTTCTTTGTCTGCATATCAGGGACAACAACGTAAACCTTTGTGTTATCTGGCAAGCGAACGCCCGTCTTCAAGCGAATTTTGCCTTTCTCTACAACACCTTCATAAGTTGTAATGGTCATGTTGCACCTCGAAGGAAATTTTAGCACTGAAAATTGGTCGCTGATTATCTCGGTTTAGATAGATGGATCGCCCCTCCAAATTGATTATTTTCATCGAGCAAGCATTAATCCATCAATGATATGGCGCTATTTACGCAAGCAGCCCAAGTAGCAAATTATTCAATATAACACTTTTAGGCTTTCACCCCATAACTGTGCATTTTTTCGAATCCAGGTAAACAACTCTACCAACTGGTCGAGGGGATCATCTTCTGGCGGCCGTTCCGGATCGTCCCATTGCCTGGGTAGGGTAATTGCTTTCATGCCAGGTAGGCTCACGCTGGAGAGATAAAACTGCCCGGATGAAGAACAAATCGTTTCGATGATCGGTTCATCACACCAGGAAAATGCCCTATCAACCTCATCTTCATCAAGCTCTTCGGCAAACGAAGGCGGAATCTGCGAGGTTACAGAAGTAGCCCACTTTCGCCATAGGTCTGGGGAAGGGAAAAGAGCATATAGATCCTTTTGCAAACTGGCATGAAAAGCGAAATCAACCCGCAGCCAAGGCTGGTCCGTGTCTTCGTGGACGCCATGCTTGCCGTAAATCTGCATCAATAGATCTTCTTCCGTTGTCGCAAAACGAGCCGATAGGAGTGCTTCCCATCGCCAGGAAAGTTCCACCGCCACATAGAATGGGCTGAATCGATGACCACTTAGCCCAAAGGGGACAAAAGCACGGTAGGTGTGTTCCATAGATCTTAAATCCACAGATTGCTCTGGAAACAAGAAAGGCATGTTTAGCCCAGCAGTATTCAGGGCCTTGTCCCAGGTAAAAAGAAAATCGCTATGATTCATGAGGGGGTGTCCTTTGTAGATTTATTTATATGATATGCCTCTCGATTTTCGATTTCCATTCATTGCATTACCTAGCATGGAAAAGAGGTCCATTGGGGCAATTATCCCCACGGTCAAATGTGAGCCGTGCGGTCCATGGTAGCTTTTCGTCGATTCGGAATATTTATCTCTCACGATTGCGTGGGCTGTGATCGGGTCTTAAATCATCATCTTCTGCCTGCAGCCTATCCCGTAGATTTTTGATTGCCAGATATTCAGGGCTTTCCTGGTTTGAGTAGTATTCGGGGTCATCCAGAACGGAATTTATAACATCCACCAGGCACTCAATGTCCCAACGGTACAACCCAATGGGACGCATCCCCCGGTAGTTGTCGATCCGGCGATCCAGTCCAAAGCTTTCGGCCATCATCCAGACAAAGCGCTGGAGTTCATCCAACTCCACGCCGGTGATCAAGATGCTGGCTTTACGGTCTTTACTACCTGGCTTTATCATTCAACTTCCTTTTTATCAGGCACGTAAGGGATCAGTCCCTTGCGATAGGCTTCTTCTTGCAGCGGGCGTGGAAGTGAACGGGCATCTACGATAAAACCATTGAAGCTGACCGTCCAGGCCATTGGGTTCTGCCCCATCTGGCTGGGAAGCGTCCAATGCGGATCCATCAAACCGATCTTGAGCATCTGCTTGATTTGGCTGGATTTATTTCCGCCCGTGCTCTTGGAAAGTCCAAACCAGGCGCACAATTCATCCGCGCGCAAGGTTGGGGTTTGGCTCTTATCGAACAAGAAATTGACTGAGCCTACAGTATAGGCGATGGCACAAGCCCAGCTTTTGGCCTGCCCAGTGACCAGGGGCGAGAGACGCTTACGCGCCAGCGTGGCTGTCATCTCACGGCACACTTGGGCATATTCTTCGTTCAATTTATCGCGGCACAGTGCATCCGTCATTGCTGTGATTTCAACATACCGCGCTTGCATAACTTCGGGAACAGTCAGGCTTTTCGTTTTCGGTGGCATGGTCGACTCCAATTAAAAGTGTTTCTAGAATATCCTAACGAAGAGGGTGTCTTTTTCTGGTACATTCGGCGACGCTCATTAGCAGGGCCAAGGGCTTCGTTGAACTTTGCTTCATCTAGCACAGCGGACGGCGTCTCGAAGTGACTTCGAATGGAGGTAGCGATGACCTACGCCATGGTGGTTTTACTTGTGCCGGGTTGACCCCACAGGATGACGGGTGAGAAAAGTATATGGACTTCAGAGGCGCACCCCAGTGGCTTGCCCGGGCCGACGATATTTTCATTGCCGATTTACTCTTTCATCCAAGCTGAGGAGAGGCTTTCGAGCATCAAGGAGAGTTTTTTGTTCTAGGACTTCCTGCATTGAATCAGCAAACAGATTCATATCCGCCATTATAAACTGTTCCATTGCGGGTTATATACACATTTCAACAACCGGGCTAGATTTACAAAAAAAAATAGTTGGGACTAGGAAACTGTTAAACAAAAGAAACCATAGAGCGCGAAAATATCATCCGTGCGGTTCGAAGAAGAAATATGGTTAACCTAACCCGGACGAGCCGGAAAAGAAAAGACAAAGAGGGAAAGTTGCTCAAAAGGGCGGGGCCCGAAGGTACCCTACACAAGTCATGGCGGGATTGGCCCGAAGGCTTCCCAGACTTGAAATAAGGAGGCAAGCCTATAGCTGCCTCATAGGTGGCAACTTTCCCTCGCGTCTATTTTAGCACGAACGAACCAGTGCCATCTTGAAAAGTGATCCGTTTCCGGTTACAGTATCTCCAAGGGAAGTCTTGTTGGCGGAGTGGATCAATATGGGCACTGAGCTTCTTTCAGATAA
>JBEKEB010000072.1:0-17355 GCA_050014055.1 Anaerolineales bacterium
GGCAGGAATTTCTTGAACCTTTCCGTTTCCCATTGCTGGACAGCCTGGTTAATCGATTTCTGGACCGATTCTGGCCTTTCAACGAGTTAGCCCTGACGAATTTTCTGGTGGCACGACCCTTATTAATGGCCAAAGAAAACCCGAAGGTTTCGATCATCATCCCGGCGCGCAATGAGGCCGGTAATATTCCCGCGATCTTTGCGCGTGTTCCAGCCATGGGAAGCGAAACCGAACTTATTTTTGTCGAGGGTCATTCCGTTGACGATACTTATCCGGTACTCGAACGAACCATACAGGCACATCCTGAATGGAAAAGCAAATTATATAAACAGCGGGGGGTGGGAAAAGCCAACGCAGTACAATTGGGCTTCGAAAAAGCTGATGGGGATATTGTAATGATCCTGGATGCGGACCTGACGGTGCCGCCCGAAGATCTACCAAGATTTTATGATGCGCTTGTCACCGGAAAAGGCGAGTTCGTCAATGGGGTCCGGTTGGTCTATCCCATGGAAAAGCAAGCCATGCAACCGGCAAACCTGATCGGAAACAAGATTTTCAGCCTGGTATTTTCGTGGATGCTTGGACAACCGATTAAAGATACCCTGTGCGGAACCAAGGCTCTATGGATGGTCGATTATAAAAAAATTGTGGCCAACCGGTCTTATTTCGGGGATTTTGATCCTTTTGGGGATTATGATCTGATCTTTGGCGCGGCAAAATTAAATCTTAAAATAGTCGACCTGCCCATCCGTTATCGAGAACGCGTGTACGGGGCGACAAATATCTCCCGCTGGAAACATGGATGGCTTTTATTGCGGATGGTCATCTTTGCCGCCCTTAGATTAAAGTTTATATGAACAAGCCCGGCAATTTTCTCAAAGAAGTATTGTCTCACCCAAAATTACGGGGTGTCAACCTGGATGATCCGGAAACAACTGCCATTCGAAGGGAAATCATTCTTACGAATAGCTTCCTGCGCCGGATCTACGAAAGGTGGTATTCCGCCATCCTTCCAACCATTCCGAATGATCATGGTCAGGTCTTAGAACTGGGATCGGGAGCTGGTTTCCTGGATCGAACCCTCCCTTTAATTACTTCGGAGGTGTTTTACTGCCGGCATGTGAAAACCATCCTGAACGGTCAAGCTTTGCCGTTTGCCAGCGGCTCGCTGCGCGCGATTGTTATGACCGATGTATTGCACCATATTCCAGCCCCACGCCTGTTCTTTCAGGAAGCGGCCCGATGCATTCACCCTGGTGGGGTGATTTCCATGATCGAACCGTGGGTTACTGCGTGGTCGAAACTAATCTACACCCATTTGCATCATGAACCTTTTGATCCGGCTGCCAAGGATTGGTCGTTTCCGAGCGGCGGCCCATTATCGGGAGCCAACGGCGCCTTACCCTGGATAATGTTTTCGCGCGACCGTCTGATCTTTCAAAGCGAATTTCCGATGTGGCAGATCCTGGATATTCATCCCATGATGCCGATTCTTTACCTTGTTTCAGGTGGCGTTTCCATGCGACAGCTGATGCCCGGGTGGTCCTTTGATTTCTGGAGTCGAATGGAAAAGCTCTTGAAAGTGAAAGCCAATCCGCCAGCCATGTTTGCCCAGATCGTCCTGAAACGGGTTTAATCCAAGCGGGGAAAATAAAAGATGTCTTCAAAATCCCTTCTATTGCCAAGGATGTGTGTAATTGCGCTACTTGCGGGTATCTACACGCTTGGTTTCATCGTAACTCCATATTGGATCAGGACCAACTCAACACCAGAAATGATAATCATCCTGGCGCTTACCATCGGCATTGGGGCCATCTGGTCATTTCTCTCCGCCAAAGATTTAGAAGTCCGCCTAGAACCCTTGAATTGGTGGCATTTGCTCATCCTGCTGGCGGGGTTGATCATTCTGAATTTCAAGGCATTGACCATCGATATTCCATGGAGAGGTGATGAGGGGATCCATATCACAAGAACATTATCTCTGGCTTCAAACATCTCGATCACCTTGGTACTTGTTTTTATCATTGCATTTCTTTCGACGGCTTATCTGGCCTGGAAGAAATCCAAATGGTCCATCTTCCTTGGAATATTATCCGTGGCAGGAGTGATCTCTTTCAACATCGTAAAAAATCCTTTGGCAGGAATATCCTCTTCTGTCCTGCTGCGTTACCCTTTCATTAACTATTGGTTCTATGCGGTCATTCCAAGCCTGGCGATGGCAATCAAAGTTAATCCTTACCAGGAAGGGTTCTATAGAATGGTTCCTTTTCTCAGCACATTCGCGCTGGTTTGGTTCTTCCAAAAAGACCTTTCCCGTTCGAAGCCATTTCTTAACCTGTTTTGGGGAATGGTGGTGGCCAGCATTCCGCTGGTTTATTATTATTCTTCCATCCTTTATATTGAGATGCCGGCCATCGCCTTAATGCTGATCGTATGCTTTAATATCCCCGGCCTGTTGAAGGATGATTTTCAAAAAATCAGGCTAAACCCGGCCTGGTATGTATTAATTTTGATCGGGTTCATCAAGGAAACAACCATACCTTTTTTGTTTTGTTTTGTTGGGTGGAGATTAATTGCCTGCTTGTTGCAAGGGCGAATTTCGCCAGGGAAAATCAAACAATCCTTGCAAACCCTTGGGGATGAACTTCTCATCGCCACTTGTGTGCTTCTGCCAGTGTTGTTATATCTTTTTCTTAGGGGAACCCTATCCCAACAGACCCGATGGTTTTCGTTAACGCTGGCGAATCTAACCAAGCCGATTGTTTACAGCACGATCCTGCGATCTTTTACCGATCAATTTGGTATGCCTTTCCTTTTGCTTTTTTGTGGAAGCTGTATCTTCCAGTTTTGGAAAAAAGAATATCTGCAGGCTGGTTTCTTCCTGTCGCTTTTCTTTTTATATCCGGCCTTTTTTGCGGTGGATACGCTAATTTATACTGGTTACAGCCGCTTTAATCTTTTCCTGATTCCTCCGGTTTTGGCAGGATCGTGGACCTTGATAAAGCGACTGATGGAGAAAAGAAAAATCATCGGCACAATAACCGCCTGTGCCATCCTGGCGATCAATTTATGGGCAAGCCCGGTTTTCATCGACGGAACAAAAAAGCCTCTGTGGGGAAATTATCTTACCGACACATCCGAACATTATTACCCGTACCGTGAGGCCCTGACATGGTTAAAAACCAACCATGGAAATGAGCCCATCATGTTTGCCGGCATGTATTATCCTTATCCATTTGTTTTCTATTTCGGCCAACTCCATTGGACACCCTTAACCATACAATTTTTGACAAATTATATAAACAGCAATTCCTTATCCCTGGCTAAAGCGCTTGTTCAAGCACAAAGAGATGACATCAATATTGTTCTATTCCAAGTCCTGGGGAGCGAAAAACCGGAAGACATTGCGGTCGGGCCATTGTTTTATGTAGAGAAAATATTCCAGAATGACGCGCACATTCTGATCGTTTATGATAGAAAACCCTAGGAGCAAGCCGATGGAAATAAAAGGTGTTAGCTACGACGTGGGACGCGTGATGGCAGGAAATTGGCGGCCGGATTTCGACCCAAGAGTGGTGCAGCGCGAGTTGGAGATCATACGGAACGATCTGCACTGCAACGCTGTAAGGATCTGCGGGCTGGATATCAACCGGCTGGTAACGGCGGCGGAGACGGCACTGGGTCTGGGCCTGGAGGTATGGTTGTCGCCCGAGATATGGGATAAGGGCCAGGCGGAAACGCTGGCGTATATCACCAGGGCGGCCGGGGCGGCGGAAGAGCTGCGCGCCGAATGGCCAGGACGACTGGTCCTGCTGGTCGGCTCGGAGCTGACGCTGTTCATGCAGGGGATCGTACCGGGCCGGAATATCACGCAGCGCATGCGCAACCCATCCTTCCGGGAGAATACCCTGGCTGGCAAACACAACGCGCCGCTGAACGCGTTCCTGGAAAAAGCGAATGAACGGGTGCGGCAGGCATTCCACGGCAAGGTCAGCTACGCCTCGCTGATATGGGAAGCGGTGGATTGGAGCCTGTTCGATTTCGTGGGAGTGGACCATTACCTGGCAAAGCGCATCAAGGAGCGCTATGCGGAAATGCTCCAACCGTTATTTGCGACCGACAAGCCGGTGGTCATCACCGAGTTCGGTTGCCGCACCTATAAAGGGGCCGATACCAGCACGGAAGGGATGGCCGGGGATATTGCGGACTACCGTCCGAACCTGAGGGTGGCTTTTACGATGCTGACCAACCCGATCCGCACGGCGCTAACGGGGAAGCAACTGCCACCGCCGCGCATGCAACTCAAGCCGGGTAACTACGTACGTGATGAGGAGATGCAAGCGCGCGAACTGAAGGATCAGTTGGGTGTACTCGGCCGGGCCGGTGTGAACGGGACTTTCGTTATGACTTTCCTTTCCCCGACCAACCCCTATAATGACGACCCGCGCATGGACCTGGATATGAATAGTTACAGCCTGGCGAAGAGCTATGAGCACGGCCGGCATGGTTTGACATACCCGGATATGACATGGGAACCGAAAGAAGCCTTTCGGGCGGTGGCAGATTTCTACCAGAGGATAAACCAGCCAGGTATGTCGAGCTAGTATTCATATGTGTTATTCCGCGGTGAACTACCTATTCCAGCGTAACATGGTACGTTTTTTGTTTTCACAAAACGCCTTTATCTGCAAAAAACAACCATTTTTCTTATTTGTTTGTCCCAAATCCCGCGAAATAAAAATCCCATATATGGCAATAAAGCTCCTTCTGAGCTGTTTTTTGCCACCCATATGCACATTTTTGGCCCTTTTTAAGATTGTTATTCTTTGTTTTGTAATTAAGCTCGCGCGCAACCCGTTTTTGGGCTTTACGGCTCGTGCTGCCGGCTGGCCCCTCTGCTCCGGCAATTCCTAATCAACCAGATGTTTAATTATGTCTATTGTTAAGACTGAGTTTACAAAGCTGATTTATCATAGGCGAACGATGAAAATCTTGTTCCTGGAGTCCAACGTCTCCTGACGTTGGAGAGTCCGAAGTCTCCCTTTCAGGGACGATGTGGAGACTTCGGACTCCGATAGCTATTATTTAATCAGTACCACTAAGGAAAGAATAAACTATGGATAATCAATCAGACGGCCGGTCGCATGAAGAAATGCGGCCAGAGCTGGCTAAAGAAAATCAAGAAAAGGAAGCATCCATTTCCTTCAAGTCGGTGGCGTGGGGTCGGTTGTTCGGGTACCTGAAACCGTACCGGGGCAGGATGGGTCTGGCGGTCCTGGCGTTATTAATCTCGAGCGGATTCGGGCTGGCCTTCCCGCTGGTGATCGTACGCCTGCTCAGCTCCGTGACCCAGTCCAAGAACGTCACCCCACTCAACAATCTGGCGTTCCTGCTGGGGGGAATCTTCCTTATGCAGGCGGCTTTCTCGTTCCTGCAATCCTACCTGCTGGCCTACGTGGGAGAGCACATCGTGTACGACCTGCGGACTTCCCTATATGAGCATCTTCAAAGCCTGTCGTTGGATTTTTACGCAGACCGGCGGGTGGGGGATATCGTTTCGCGCCTGTCCAGCGACGTGACCCAGATGCGCAGCATGCTGACCAGCAATTTCACCACTCTGCTCAGCCAGACAGTCACGCTGGTCGGGGCGATCGTGATCGTGCTGACGCTGAATGCGCGCCTGACCCTGTTCATCCTGGCCTTGATCCCGGTGCTGCTGCTGGTGGGGTTTTTATTTGGAAGTCGGATTGAAAAGGGCAGCACGCGCGTGCAGGACCAGCTGGCGGCTTCCACGGTGGTGGCGGAGGAGGGACTGCAAGGCGTGCGGGTGGTGAAGAGTTTCGGGCGCGAGCAATACGAGTCACGACGGTATGGCTCTGCCAACGAAAAAACATTTCGCCTATCCCTGCGGATGGCGGTGTACAACTCAGCCTTTGGGTCGCTGATGATGTTCCTGGGCTTCGGCTCGATCGCAGCGGTGATGTGGTACGGCGGGCGGGAAGTGATCGCCGGGCGGCTGACCCTGGCGCTAATCACGGGCTTCCTGATGTATTTCATCACCATCGCAGCCAGTCTGGGTGGGCTGGCCAACCTGTACGGGCAACTACGGGCGGCGATCGGAGGGGTGCGGCGGGTGTTCGAGCTCATCGATACGCGCTCGACTGTGCAGGACACAGCGGATGCGGTGACCCTGCCGGTCAGCCAGGGGCGGATCACTTTTGAGAAGGTTTGTTTTTCCTATGAAGACGGCACCCCGGTCATTCAGGATGTATCGTTCGAGATTCAACCGGGCGAGATCCTGGCGTTGGTGGGCCCGAGCGGGGCGGGCAAGAGCACCATCTTCAACCTGATCCCGCGCTTCTATGACCCGACTGAAGGCGTGATCTGCATCGACGGGCAGGACCTGCGAACCGTCAGCCAGGCCAGCCTGCGCGCCCAGTTGGCAATCGTGCCGCAGGAGACGATCCTGTTCGGCGGGACGATCCGGGAGAACATCCTGTACGGACGGCTGGATGCGACGGAAGAGGAACTGATGGCGGCGGCACTGGCGGCCAACGCACACGAGTTCATCCTGGCTTTCCCGAAGCAATACGAGACGGTGGTGGGCGAGCGCGGCGCCAACCTGAGCGGCGGGCAGCGCCAGCGCATCTCGATCGCACGCGCAATCCTGAAAGACCCGCGGATTCTATTACTGGATGAAGCGACCAGTTCGCTGGACAACGAGTCGGAGGAACTGGTGCAGGAGGCGCTGGACCGGCTGATGCATGCCCAGGGCCGCACCACGGTGATCATCGCGCACCGGCTGAGCACCATCAAGGTGGCGCACCGGATCGCGGTGCTGGATGAGGGACGCATCATCGAGCTGGGTACGCATGCCGAACTGATGGAGAAGAACGGGCTGTACGCACGGTTGTACTCGATGCAGTTCCGCAACCCGGAGGAAGAGATGGCGGCGTTACTGGCGAAGGCACGGGCGGAGGGAAGGGGGGAGAGCGTGCCCGAGAGAACGGGAGGGCTGCTGGACCTGCTGCGAGGGAGGCTATGAGAAAATTTAACCGGAGATACCCCAAGAGACGGGTACGATGTGAACGGGGATGAACGTTCTTATTTGATGGACGGATAGTCTGATAGTCTGTAGTCTGATAGAAAAGAAGAACGGCTGAAGCCGTTACTACAGCTTTCCTGCACAGGCCGCAGGACTGCGCAGCCGTTCATTTTCTGAAGGGTGACAGTCACCTTTTCAAGTGACTGTCACCTGATTGCTAAATGACCGGAGGATGCGCCAGCCTGGAAAAAACAGCCAGGGCAGGAAAGCGCTCAGGGTGCCCAAACCAGGGAGGCGTCGTCGAACCAGACCGTGCCGGCGGAACCATTGTAGAGAAGGGTAACCACCAGGTTGGTGTAAGAAGGTACTGTCACGGTAAACGACAGGCTGCTCTGGGTGAAAGCGTACGTCCCGCCCGTCATGGGCAGCAAATAGGTGGCCACCAGGGTGGAGGAATTGTAGACCTGGATGGTAGCGTTTAGGGTGGCAGTGGTGGCAGCCATGACGTGCACGCCGGCGGTGGCGGTTTTGGGAACCGAGCTGGTCTTTCGCCAGATCGAGAAGAGGAAATCATCCCCGGCCACGACACCTTTCGGGACTGCGAAAGAGAGCGACTTGGCAGCATTCGTTCCGGTGAACTTGAGCGAGCAGGAACCGGTATGGTCGGTGGTGCAGTCCTGCCCATCCGCAGCGGCCCAAGTCCCGCCCATTGTTCAGCCATCCGGGACAGGCGGGGCAGCAGCGGTCTCGAAGGAAGTGTTGAAAAGCAACTCGCTGCCGGATACCCCGGAGCCGTTGACGGGCAGATTCATGGAAGTGACCGGCTTGGCGACCGGGATGAAAATACTGGAAGCGATCGGGCCTGCTACAGATGGCGTGACCTGGACCGCAAAAGTACATGTAGCGAGGGAAGCCAAGATTTTTGCGTTGCAGGTGTTGACGCTGATGGGGAATCCGGGCGGAGCCACCAGGGTGCCCAGGGTGAGGCTGGCCGGACTCACGTTGGTGACCGTGACCGTCTGAGCGGGGCTGGTGGTGTGGATGAGCTGCGATGGGAAAGTCAAACCAGTCGGGCTGAAAGAGAGCAGGGGTAGCCCGGTGCCGCTGACCGGCAGGCTCATGGAACTGGACGAGCTGGCAATCGGAACGGTAATGCTGGCGGCATAGGAAATGGCCGACAGGGGTTTGAACTGGACCGCGAAGGTGCACGACCCGCCGGAAGCGGCCAGCTTTTTGGCATTGCAGGTATTGGAGCTCAACAGGAAACCGGGCGGGGCTACCAGGGTACCCAGGCTGGCGATACCGGCGGTCAGGTTGGTGATCTTGACCGTCCGGGCGGCGCTGGTGGATTGGACGAAGGTATCCGGGAAAATCAATCCCAAGGTGCCGAAGGTAAGCACGGGCAGCCCGGCGCCGCTGACCGGCACGGAAACACTCAAGGCCGGGGATGTCATTGGGATGGTGACATTGCCATGGAAGGCGCCGGCGGAGGCGGGCATGAACTGCAGGCTGAAGATGCAGGCCGCGGAGGGGAGCAATGTCGCGGCGGTGCAGGTGTCCATACTGAGCTGGAAACCGGCCGGGGCGGACAGGCTGCCGAGAGTGACCGAGGCAGGGCTGAGGTTGGTGACCGTGACGGTTTGCAGCGGGCTGGCGGTGCCAACGGTCTGGTCGGGGAAGCTGAGCGAAGGCGGGCTGAAACTCACCGGCGCTATGTACGTCCCGCTGACCGGCAGGCTGGCCGAACTGCTGATGGGACTCGTGCTGGGGATGTTGATATTGCCGGAATAGACGCCCAGGCTGGTGGCGCTAAAATAGACATTGAAGGAGCAGGTAGTCAGCGCCGCGATCGTATGATTGCTGCAGCTATCAAATAAGTGTAAAGGTCCAACGCCGATCTTAAAACCGGCCGGGGCAGCCAGGCTGCCAAAGGTGATGCTGCCCAGCGTCTGGTTGGTCACGGTGACGGTTTGGAATGGCGCGGCACCGAGGAGCTGTTGGCCGAAGTCGAGCGAACTCGGGCTGCGGCCCAGGTAGGGCACCGGGTTCATCGCCACCGAGGCGCTATTATTGTTGGGGTTGGGATCCCAGCCCAGCAGGGCGGCAGTGAAGACCGGGCTGGTGCCGATGGCCGCCGGGGTGACCGTGGATTGCAGTTCCAGGGTGACGGTCACGTTCACTCCCAGGGAACCCACGTTCCAGTAACCGGTGACTGGGTCATAAGTTCCCAGGCTGGAGAGTGACTTGACCAGGCTGAGACCAGTTGGCAGGGGTGCGCTCAGCATCACCGCCGGGCTGGGATTGGACCCGAAGTTGGTCACGGTGGCCGTGAAAGTGACCATCTGGCCAACGCGTGGGCTGAGGTTGCTGGAGACCGTATTGACCCACAGGTCCTCGCTGCGATACGGGAAGTAGACGTACGCCGCCCCTCCATTGTTGTTATGCCAATATGCACCGATGAAGGCGATATCCCCCGAGATAGCCACGGAGATGCCAAAGCGCTCACCCGCCGCGCCATCCGAGGCGGTCAGGCGGGTGGTCTCGCTGCCGGTGACCCATCCGCTGGCCGGTTTCACAAACACATAGGCTTCGCCCTTACCACCGTTTGCATATGCCCCGATGACGGTAGTATCCCCTGAGATGCCCACGGAGGCACCAAAGTAGTCCCCGGCAGCGCCATCTGAGGCGGTCAGACGGGCAGTCTCGTTGCTGTTGCCCCAACCCCAGGCGGGTTTCACGAACATGTAGGCTTCGCCACGGTTACTGCTATGCCCATCCGCCCCGATGACAGCGGCATCCCCGGAAATGGCCACGGCCCGGCCAAAATAATCATAGGTAGCGCCATTCGAAGCGGTCAGGATGGCGGTCTGGGTACCGTTTATCCAACCACCGCCCGGTTTCACGAACACGTAGGCTCCGCCCAGACCATTACTATGAAAGCGTGCCCCAATGACAACGGTACCGCCGGAGATGGCCACGGAATAGCCAAAGAAGTTGCTGGCAGCGCCATCCGAGGCGGTCAGGCGGGCGGTCTCGGTCGCATCCGCCCAGCCGCCGGCCGGTTTCATGAAAACATAGGCCTCACCTTGACCATTGTTATGATTCCAAGCCCCAATTACAGCGTTATCCCCGGAGAGGGCCACGGATTCGCCAAAGACATCACCGTAAGCGCCATCCGAGGATGTCAGCTCGGCCTGTTGAACCCAGGTGCTGCCCAGACGCAGGAAAATATAAGCAGCGCCTTGTTGTGCATGCGAACCGACTTGATGAACGGACGCCCCGACCAGGGCCGTATCCCCGGAGATGGCCACGGAATTGCCGAAGCGGTCGCCCAGGACGCCATCCGAGGAAAACAGCTCGTCCTCGATATAGATGAGCGGGTCGACCGTGATGGGATAAGCGGCGGCGTGGTCGTCGACCTGGATGGCGACCTGGCCTTTGGCATACACTAGGCCGGCCGGCAGGTCGCGCCCGGCTGCGTCCACGGCGCGCAGGTCACTGTAGTGCAGGGCCTGGCCATCCCCGGTGGCAAAGTTGAGCGAGCGGCTGTCCTTGGACAATGCTCCGGACAGGCCGGTGTCGAGCTGCATGTGCAGGACCAGCTGGCCTTTGCCGGGCAACGGTCAGCCCGGCGACATTCAATTCTGCCCGCAGCCCACCGGTTTGCAATGAATAGCCACTGAACTCCGGTTGGAACGCAGGCGTATTTTTTGCGCTGGCATCCAGGAAGGCGGAATAGAGCGCCGGAGGCATGGAGGATGGCACTGCCGGCGTTTGGGCGCGCGCCTGGGCCGCAACCGGCACCAGGGCCTGTACTGCGATCAATACAAACAGGGTGGACAAACGAAATATTGTTTTCATGGAATCCTCTCCCTTGATCTAGTTTAAAAATACAATGAGCAGGATGGCTGATCAAGCGCATCCAGCCCATGAGGGCCGGGCCGGTTGAACTTTACCGTCCTGCAGATTGAGGGGGCCTATATTAACAACCTATCCTGGACAGGCCTCGACATGGCATTTGGAAACAGACGACTGAGTATATATACAAATGCCCTCCTTTCGATCTACCCATGACCACCTTATTTTAAGTAGATTATTGCTCGCAAAAATGGAAAAGTCAAGTTAGTTGGGGCATTGCAAACGGAGACAGAGGATTCTAGAATGATCGTCCGGCAACCTGGTAAATCATTGATAGGGGAAAAGGGGACGGGGAAAAAGGGGAAAGAACGACTGAAGCCGTACCTACAGCTTCAGTAGAAGAATATTAGTTCCCCCCAAAAAAAGCAGATGACCGGGTGGAACATCTGCATTTATATCTGGTCAATGGCCCAGGAGCCGGTTCTTTTCGCGGGTGAACTCCTCGTCGGTCAGGACGCCTTTATCGTGCAGCTCACCGAGCAGCTTGAGCTGTACCAGGGTATCCGGGTTGGCACCCGGCTGCGCCTGGGGGCAGCCCGGCACAGCCTGCGGGTTCTGGGCCGGGTTGGCATGGCTGCCCAGCAGGTAGCCCAACCCGCCGGCCATCAGGCCGGTAAATAACGGGCCCATTCCAAAGCCCATGCCCATGCCGAGAAAGGGAAACCCGACCCGTCTCATTCCAAAACCGCCGCCCCTGAAACCGCCTCTGAAACCACCACCAAATCTTCCTGGCATTTCAACCTTCCTTTCCGGCACCAGTCAGTTTTTCACTGAAGTGCGCCCATGCTTTCAATGATAGATTTTAGCAGGCATGCATTACCGCTTGATTAAAAAACCGCAGTATTCGCAATTGATCTGGTGTTTGCCACGGCTGGCCTGGCTATTTACCGGAGCACCACAGGCCGGACATTCCGGCGGGAATTCGCCGGCGGCAGCCACGGCAGCCAAAATCTCCTTGGAAACGACGATCTCCAGGATCTTTACACTATCGATCCGCATGCCCAGGGCGGGATCGAGTTCCTGGTTCAGTTTATTACAGATGGCTTCGCCCAATTCATCCCTGCCCGATAAAAGCTGGTCGAGGAAGCGCTCACTGACCATTTCCTTGAGCGTGCTGGAGGACAGATGCAGAAAATCATCTCGATTCCGGGCGGTCCGGGAGGCATATTTCAGCGGATCGACGGGGCGAGTATAGACGAGCATATGAATGATGGCAGGCGCCCGGTCCATGGTGATGCAAGTCTGATCCTGGACATTCGTGGGCTTTTCGCCCATATCGACTTTTACTACCCGGTCGATCAAAGGGATTTGCATCAGCCATCCCGCGCGCTTGACAAAGGTATTGCCCAGGCGGGTGACGACCCACTGTTCATTTTCAGGGATTTTTCTAACGCCGGAGGTAAGTGCCATGACAATTATCAGGAAGATTATAAGAAGGACGCAAAGCAGGGTGGATAAGAATGCAGCCATAGGTTTTCTTTAACCTCTCGACCAGACAAGCAAGCAGGTATCTCGAAGCATAATTATACCGTCTCATCCAGCCAGACCAATATACGCTGGTGGAGGAGAAGAGTTGCACGAGCATTGCGGATCAAAGCCGCCAGACGATGAGCCGGCCGGGAAAAAAGATTGTTGCAGGTCAGGCTTAAAGCGTGACTTACCTATTCAGGTTGAGAAGAAAAGTTGTACCGGTGAGAGACCGGCCAGGGTGCAGATATAATGGGCGGGATGGCCCTGGCTGAAGGAAAAAAAATGAAGATATTTTCTGCACTGATAAACCCACATGAAAATTGATTTTTTGATAGATCTGTGTGAATCCGCTTTCAGCCATGGTGAATTTCGCCTTGAAAATTTGGAATGGTTTTCGTTCGGAAGAACAATGGAAAAGCTGCTCTTTAGGGCCGGATGGGCATCCGGGATATAATTCACGTGAGGCTTAATTAACCAATCAAACTGAGGATGTACAGAGTTTCGAGCGCCGGTCCGGAACGTATGAAAAATCCTTTTTCCAGGGTCTATTCTTCGACCGCATCCACCGGAATGCGTTACGGGCGGTGCCGGAGGGGATGCATCCCGAAAGCATCCTGGATATCGGTTGCGGGACGGGACGGCTGCTGCGTAAGGCGGCGAGGCACTAGCCGAAGGCACGGCTGACCGGGGTGGACCCGGCCGAAGGGATGGTGCAGGAGGCGCGCAGCCTGACCCCAGAGGCGGAGTACCAGGTCAGCCTGGCGGAGGACCTGGCGCTGCCAGACGGGTACGCCGACCTGGCTTTCAGCACCGCCTCATTCCACCACTGGCAGGACCAGCAGCAGGGGGTACGGCAGATCGCACGCGTGCTGCGCCCGGGCGGCGTCTTCGTGCTGGTGGATATTCTCATGCCACTGGGGATCGGGAAAATCCATCCGCATGGACGACAGACCAGTCCGGCGACCGTGCGGAGTATTTTCGCGCAGGCCGGGCTGGAAGTACAGTCACAGCGCCGGGTGATGGGATGGTTCATCCTGGTGACGGTGGGGAGGAGGAGGGAAGACGTAAAACGTAAATCGTAAGAAGAAAAGAACCTTATT
The DNA here is from genome assembly GCA_050014055.1 of Anaerolineales bacterium. Classification (GTDB taxonomy): domain Bacteria; phylum Chloroflexota; class Anaerolineae; order Anaerolineales; family Villigracilaceae; genus UBA877. The sequence goes on from JBEKEB010000072.1 coordinate 13,534, forward strand.
CGGAATTTGTCATTCGTTATTGGGAAAATGGATGATGGAAGAGAAAGAAGCGAGGTAAAGGAGGCGGAGGAAGAAAAAGGAGAACAGAATGAGCAAACGGAATGTGGGCGTCATCATATCGGGAATTCTTCTAGTCATCTTAATGGTTGGGGGAATCGGCTTTTTAATCTGGCACATGACTTCAACCCACGCTTCAACTGTTGTAAATGAACCATCGCATGATTTAGCCGCCACCCCACAGAATTTGGAGTACCTGGGTTTGGACTTTATTCCAATACCAGTTTCAGACCCCCGAGCGAAGGGGGCGATACCCAGCGCACAGGCAGTCAGAGCGGCTTTGGAAGAAGAACCGGGCTTGAAGGCGGCTGCGCGGGTTTCCAGTATGCTCGGATTACTGCACGACCTGAACCTGCAACAGGCCGCCAAGCAAGGGATGCCAATTGATCCGAGTTTAGCAGACATGGGTTTAGTATGGATAGTAACTTTCGAAGGGATCGATACAGCTTCATCGGGCCCAAACCAGGCGCCAAAATACTTGGCCCATGAATATAACGTGGTTATTAATGCCAAAACGGGTGGATCTGTGATGGCTTTTCCGCTCGCCGATATTACTCCAACGAATCCATAAGCAATTTTCCAGGGCATTGCGAATTCCTGTGCTAGAAGGGAAGATATGGAGACTGAATTTGTGCATGCGCACCCGTATGCATGAGCCGCATGCCAAGTCCCAGAATCGTTGCCCTTGTTCTTATTCTCGCATTATTAACACGGCTGTTTCTACGTAATGGGCAGCATCCGCAGTACCAGCGCATCCTGACCAGGGACAGGGATTTCCAGGATATCGCCTTTCCTTTCCAATGCATCCTCGCCGAGGCGCGTCAGGCGCACCAAGCGGATTCCCGGCGCAACATGCAGCCTGGCAACCACAGGCTCGCTACCGTTAAGCACAATCCACAAGGCGCCGTCTGGCAAGTCCAGGCGGCGCATGCGCAGCGAAGGAGCGGGATTGAGCAAATTGAGCGGTTCTGCCGGCAGGGGCAGCAGGTTGAGCAGCCCGGAAAAGGCCTGAGGATCCGGATGACGGAAGTAGTGCTGGAAGAAAACCGTACCCAGGCGGAGGGCCTGACCCTGCCCGGTGCGGGCAGAGGTAAGGGCCGGGCGTGGATCAGCCTCATCGAAAGAAGCCAGACAGCTCAGCGCGCTTTCCGGTTCCAGGGCCACCTTGAGAAACCAGACCGGCAGATTCAGCCCGCCCAGGGTGGCGGCCGTTTTTTGCTCCGGCACAGCCTGGATATCTGCCACTGAGGCATGGAAGAGGGCGTTGAGCGGGTTTTGCGCGACGCCACGAACCCAACCGGTCGGATCCTTGTACCCGCACAGGCCATCCGCCAGGAGACTACCGCCCTTCATGACGTAGGCCTGCAGGGCCGGCAATGAAGCATCTTCGAGGGCCGTGCAGCCTGGCAGAATCAAGAGCGGGTAATCCTTCGCCAGGCCATGCTGCAGATCGATTTCATCCAGGATATCCACACTGAGACCCGCATCGGCGCAAGCGGACCAGGCGCCTGCCAATGCGTCTGCCCCCATCTGAATATTGCGCGGGAGCTCAGGATCCAGGCCCTGACCTTCCAGTGTGCCAAGCTTCCAGGTGGCCTCGCTGAACAACAGGGCAACCGGAGCACGCGCCGGCAAGCTGGCCGAAAAGGTGGATTGATGCCTGTCGAGCAAGGCAGCGATCGCGGATACTTCCGCAAGGCGGCGAGAAGGCCGGCCTTGCTGGTCAACTAGGCCCCATTCCCCGGCCTCAAAGTCCTGCACGCGCGTGTTAAAGCACCAAAAAATTACCGCCCTGGCTCCCGCTCCGAGCGATTCCCAGACCCACGAGCGCAGGTCTTCGCCGGAGGGGCCAAGATAGTTGAAGCCTGAAAAAATATTCGTGCCACCCTGCAGTTCGGTGACCCAAAAATACCGTCCGGGTGCCCGGGTAGCACCGCGCATCAAGTCGGCAAAAAAGGCGACGGATTGGTGCAGGCGGTCATTCAGGAAACGGGTGGAGTGCCAGGACGGATGGGCCGAGCAACCCATGAAATCCACCAGCCGGCCTTCAGCCCAAATCGATTGGCCGCGCGGATACATATTGTGGAGCAAGGCGTGCGGGTTCACATGGACGGGATGCCTGTCGCCGCTGGCCCGGATGACGGCCTTGATCTCTGCCAGGATTTCCTGCAGGCGGCTGCTGACAAAATCCATCCAGAGAAACCGTTCTGTGTAGCCACTGAAGCCTCCCTCCGACCCAGTTCCGACGAATGAAAACTGATCAAAAGAGTCCAATTGCCGGAAGGAGTGCCGGTTGAAGGTAGCTATATCGCCGCCATAGGTCCGCTCCAAGAATTTCCGGAACCGTTCCAGGTTGGCTTCATCCTGCGCAAGGAACAATTGTGGTTCATTACTTAAAAGCCAGGAATGCAGCGCAGGATGGTCGGTATAGTGTTCGCAGACCCGCCGAATGTAGTCCCTGGCCTGCTCCCAGAAGAGCGGGTCATCCAGCGGCCCAATATCCTGCGGACCGGAGGAAACCCGCATCCAGCCGGGCGGGTTGAGGGCGGTCAAGGTGACGATGACACCCAGCCCGCCTGCAGCGGCGGCCTCAAACAGCGCGTCATATTGGGACCAGTCCCAGTGGCCCTGGCGCGGCTCCACATGGGTCCACTGCAGGAAGATGCGCACCAACTTGAGTCCCGCCTGGGCCATCGCCTGGATGCCGGTCCGCACCTGTTCAGGAGTATCTTCGGGATTGACGTAATAGGCACTGCCCAGAAAAACCCCTGGCTTTACATTTGCCATTCCATGCCTCTCTTGATGCCTGTTTTTTGGTTTCAGTCCATTCTATCAAATTTTGTCATTTCGTTAACAACTTTTTGAATGTGTGCAGCGAAGCTGCGCATATTCAAAATACGAACTCCTCCCGAATTTTCGGTTAGGTTCTAAATAAGATCTACATACGATACTCATCCAATTATTAGTAATATCCATTTTCCTTCCCCACTTCGGCGATTTCTAGAGAGCCTTTTTATTTATAGGAGCAGTATCGCGTGGTATAATTCTTATGGATAATAATTATCCATAAGAAAATAATATTATTTATGAATACGCACATGATCCACACTCCCTCCCGTTACGAACAATTGCTCGCCAGTCTTCGCCAAAGCCATTATCGCATGACGCCTCAGCGCATGGCGCTGGTCCGCCTGATTGCGTCCAGCGAAGGACATCCCAGCGCGGCTCAGCTCTACGCCCGCATCAAGCGCCAGTTTCCCACCATGAGCATGGCGACCGTGTACAAGACCCTCGACCTGTTAAAGGAGTGGGGGCAGGTGCTGGAGATTGATCTGCGCGACGACAGCCACTACGACGGCAACCGCCCGCAACCCCATCCGCACCTGATCTGCATCAAGTGCAATAAGATCGTCGACGGCGAAGCGGATTTCGATCCATCTGTGATCCGTAAGCTCGAGTGGGCATCGGGTTACAAGATCCTGCGCTCCCAGGTTTCGTTTTACGGGCTTTGCCCGGATTGCAATCAAAGCAGCCAGTAAGCCCTCTTTTTTCGCACTATTGGATAATGATAATCTTTCAGGATTTTCTTTGAAGAGGTGATTTCTCAGGATAATAAACACAATCTTTTTTGAGTCAACAACAAATGATCGCTCTGCAATAACAGTTCTTTAACAACCGAAGCATGCATTTGAAAGCGCGAAAAACGATCTAAGGTTAACCAAGAGCACTTTCAGAAACGAAGAAAAAGAAACACCTGGCTTTTCT
>JBEKEB010000073.1:0-17340 GCA_050014055.1 Anaerolineales bacterium
GCGATCTGCCCGTTCCATCGAAGTGGAACCTGTCTTCGGCATCATCAAACACAATATGGGTTTCCGTAGATTCCACCTGCGGAGCTTGGAGAAGGTGAAAACCGAATGGGGCTTGGTGAGCATCGCCCATAATATGAAAAAGTTGGCGGCTATTTAGCCACCAACTTTTTTTGCCTTCGCTTTTTTCACCCCTTTTTCCTAGTTTTGAGGCTGCCCAGAGCTTGTTTCTAGACAGCCTCTCTTATCTTCGTGAAGATAGTCGGATATTCTCCCGCCTAATCCAGCCTGCCGGTGCTGATGGCGGCCTTGACCTCCCCGATGGCTTTCGTTATCTGGATCTCGCGCGGGCAGGCCATGGTGCAGTTGAACACGGTATGGCAGCGATGAATGCCGGCGACTTCGTTCATGATTTTCAGGCGTTCTGCGGCAGCCTGGTCGCGGTCATCAAAGATGAACCGGTGCGCAGCCACGATAGCAGCCGGGCCAATATAGTCATCACTGCCCCAGAAGGACGGGCAAGAAGTGGTGCAGCAGGCGCACAGGATGCATTTGGTGGTATCGTCGAAGCGCAGGCGTGCCTCCGGGCTCTGGTAGCGTTCCTTTTCCGGCTCCGGATCATCATTGATCAGCCACGGTTTGACCGAGCGGTAGTGCGCAAAAAAAGGCTTCATATCCACGATCAGGTCTTTCATTACGGACAGCCCCAGAATGGGTTCGACCGTGATCTTCACGCCTACATCCCGCACCAGAGTCTTGCATGCCAGGCGGTTCATCCCGTTGATGCGCATCGCATCCGAGCCGCAGATGCCGTGCGCACACGATCGACGAAATGAGAGCGTCCCATCCTGGTAGCCTTTGACTTTTTCGAGCAGGTCCAGCACGCGGTCGGTCTCGAGACCCTCCAGCTTGTATGTTTTATAAGAGGGTTTCTTGTCTTTTTCCGGATTGTACCGGAAGATTTTTAGAGTGACTTCCATTTATTTCTCCTGCCCCCCCTCTCCCTATGGGACATATGCCCGTAAAGGTAGAGGGGCTGGGGGTGAGTGAAATATTAGTACGTCCGCACTTTCGGCTCGAAGCGGGTGATCACCACCGGCTTGTACTTCAGATCGATATTGCCATTCTCATGCACCCAGGCCAGCGTATGCTTCAACCAATTCTTGTCATCCCGGTCGGGAAAATCCTCGCGCGAATGGCCGCCCCGGCTCTCGGTGCGGGCAATAGCCGAAACAGTGGTGAGCTCGGCCAGGTCAAGCAGATTGCCCAGCTCCCAAACGTTCATCATTTCCATGTTGAAGATCTTGCCGGTATCGGTCACCGTCACGTGCTGGTAGCGCTGCTTGAGTTCGCGTACCACCTTGAGGGCGTTCTCCATCCCCTGGGCGCTGCGGAAAATCCCCATATCGTCAAACATCACCTTCTTCATCTTGGTGGAGATGTCGAAGGCATTCTCCTTGCCGTCCGCCTGGCGGATCCGTTCGAACTGCGCACGGGCGAATTCGGTTGGATCATCCGGCAGGGGCTGGAAGTCGGCCCTTTTGACGAATTCCGCCGCCCTCAGCCCGGCATGTTTACCGAAAACCACCAGGTCAAGCAGGGAATTGGTACCTAACCGGTTAGCTCCGTGGATCGATACACACGCGCATTCCCCGGCTGCATACAACCCGGGCACAACCGTATTTCTTTCGTCCGAGAGGGTCTCGCCGAACATGTTGGTGGGGATGCCGCCCATGGCATAGTGCGCCGTGGGCTGAATCGGCATCAGCTGCGTGACCGGGTCCACCCCCAGGTAGACGCGACAGAAATCCACAATATCCGGCAATTTCGCCAGGATATCTTCGCCGGTTAAATGCAAGGGGCTGCCATCCAGGTTCTTTCGGCCATCCAGAGCTGCATATTGGTTTACACTCTCCGGGCGCACATCCAGGTAGACGTAGTTCTGCCCATTTACGCCATTGCCGTCGCGGATTTCCATATAGATCGCCCGGCTGACCACATCCCGCGAGGCCAGATCCTTCACATTGGGGGCGTACTTCTCCATGAATCGTTCGCCCTTGCCATTGATCAGGATTCCACCCTCCCCGCGCACCCCCTCGGTGATCAGGATGCCCAGTTTGTAAATGCCGGTGGGATGGAATTGAAAGAATTCCATATCTTCCAGCGGCAGGCCGCGCCGCATCACCATGGACGGGCCGTCGCCGGTGAAGGCATACGCGTTGGATGTGATCTCCCAGATACGACCATGTCCGCCGGTGGCGAAGATGACCGCCTTGGCATGGAAGACATGCATCTCTCCGCTGGCCAGCTCGATCGCAACCACACCGGCAGCTGCCCCGTTAACCATAAGCAGGTCAACCGCCTGGAATTCATCGAAGAAGGTCACATTGTTTTTCATGCACTGCTGGTAGAGCGTCTGCAGGATCATGTGACCGGTGCGGTCGGCTGCATGACAGGCGCGCCGGACCGGTTTGCCGGTCACGTTATTGGTATGCCCGCCAAACGGGCGCTGGGAGATCTTGCCATCCGGCGTCCGGTCAAAAGGCAAGCCCATGTGTTCCAGTTCGTAGACGGCCGGCACGGCTTCATTGCACATGAACTCGATCGCGTCCTGGTCGCCCAAATAATCCGAGCCTTTGACGGTGTCATAGGTGTGCCATTCGGGATGGTCTTCTTCCTGGCTGCCGAGCGCCGCGCCGATGCCACCCTGGGCGGTGCCGGTGTGTGACCGGGTCGGGTAAAGCTTGGTGATGATGGCTGTTTTGGCGGTCCGGGAAGTGTAAAGGCCGGCCATGAGGCCCGCCCCGCCTGCCCCCACCACCAGTACTTCGAATTGATGCGTTATCATGCCGCGGCTCCTAGCGTGTCCAGATTACGGTAATGGCGATGGCGATCCCGACAAAGGTGAGCGCCAGCACCACGTACCGCAGGATTTTGCGCACCATGGGATTCTTGAGGTAATCTTCCTCCACGCTTAATAAGCCGTGAAGCCCATGCGAGGTGGCGAAGGCAACGAATACGCTGCCCATGATTTTCCAGAATATGCTTGCCCAGGCCGCCGTGTTGGCGACGTTGTTGAGGGTGGTGTTCATCAGCACATGGTTCGAGTCGGGCATGAAGGACCAGCGCAGCAAGTCCGCAAAATTCACCTGGGTGCGTGCTCCCATGATCAGCGCTCCCACCAGGCCGATGAAGGCGCACAGGTACATTGCCAGCGCTGAGAGTCGGGTGTAAAGCCACATGAAGATTTCGAAATCAAAACCTCGTTTGGAGAGGGAAAGTGTCCTGTGTTTCTCCACCATATCAGACTCCCAGTGCCATGCTTACAATGACATAGACTGCCACGCCATAGAGCGGCAGGAAGACCATCCACTCCAACCAGATGGCTTCGCGCTGGTACTCGATCAGCTTCGGCCAAAAGTCCAGGATGACAATACGCAGCCCGTTGATGACATGGAAGAGCACGCAGAAGAAGATGAGGACCTGGAAAACCCAGCTTTCAAAAATAGGATTGATGAAAGTCCCAAACCGTCCGCCCACGAATGAGGCCAGGACATGCAACCCCACGAAGATGACCATCCCCAGGCCTCCGATGCGGTGCAGGATATAAGTCAGCATCGGACCTTTGCCTTGGTACCGCAGGGCATCTTTCAGGCTGACATCCCTTTTCAAGCCCATCCACGCCTCCTTAATAACACAGTAGCGACTTTCCTGCACAGATCGCAGGACTGTGTAGTCGCTGCTTCGCCGAATGAATTTTCAATAAATTCTTACACTTTTTGAGTATGCCCTATTATCCCATTCGTAAATCAGACAGGAATAGTGACAATGCTCATGGATTATTCATTCCAGACTTCCTTATAGGGAAGCCGTTATCATCCTTTATAATGACCCATTATAAAGGTTCCTGGTTTCTTTTAGGAACATCTCAATCAAACGGGCATCCCCCACGTATTGAGACCAAATTTTTTGTACTACTCGGGAGGTTCGCATGGCAGGTTCCGATCATCTCAGCCGGCGGGATTTCATCACATGGATCACCGCGGCCGTGGGTTCTCTCATCACTGTCGTCATAGGACTGCCGGCGCTCGACTATCTGATCGCGCCGGCACTCACGGCCACCAGCACCGACGCCTGGATTCCCCTCGGGAAATTGGACAGCTTCGAGGTCGGTAAACCCATTCTATCGACATTTACACGCAGCAAGGTCAACGGCTGGGAAAAAACCGTCTACAGTTACGGCGTGTTTGTGCTGCGTAAATCGCAGACCGAGGTGGTGGCTTTTTCCAATGTTTGCACGCACCTGGGCTGCCGGGTTAATTGGCAGGCGGATAAAAAGGAATACGTCTGCCCCTGCCACGACGGCCATTTCAATATTAACGGCCAGGTCGTTTCCGGTCCGCCGCCGCGTCCACTCGATACGTATGCGACCAAGGTCTCGGGCGGTGTTCTCTCCATTCACTTCCTGGAAAGCTGACATGGCTAAACAACTCTTCAACTGGCTGGATGAACACCTGGGTCTCACCGACCTGTATAAAGCTATTTTGGACCGTCCCGAACCCAAGGGAAACTGGTGGAATACGCTCGGCAGTGCCAGCCTGTTCCTGTTCGTGATGCAGGCTGTTACCGGTATCTTCCTGACCGTCTATTACACGCCTTCCCCTGACCATGCCTACGACAGCATTCAGTACATCATGACCGGTGTACCTTACGGCTGGTTGATCCGCGGCATCCACCATTGGGGTGCCACCCTGATGGTGCTGGTCGTTTTCATCCACATGATCCGGGTCTTCGTGACCGCTTCATACAAGTACCCGCGTGAACTGACCTGGATGGTTGGCGTTGGCCTGCTTATCCTGACCCTGGGCATGGGCTTCACCGGTTACCTGCTGCCCTGGGACCAGAAAGCCTATTGGGCCACGACGGTCGGCACATCCATCGCCGGGACGGTGCCCTGGGTCGGCCCGATCATTGAAAAAGCCCTGCGCGGCGGGCCGGAATTAAGCGCCCTCACCCTCAGCCGCTTCTTCGCCGCCCACATCTGGATGATACCCGCCCTGCTGGTCGGGGCAATCGGCGTCCACCTGTACCTTATCATCAAGCACGGCGAATCCCAATTCCCGGACAAGCAGGACTAAAGGAGCGCCGCGATGAAAGAAGAAAACAAAAAGTCCATCCAGGAGAAATACAAGCTGGCCCTGCAAAAAGGCGAGCGCTTTTGGCCGGACAGCATCTACAAGGATCTGCTGATCTCGCTGGCAATTTTTATTGTCCTGATCCTGCTGGCCAGTTTCCTAGGCGTCCCGACCGAACCCAAAGCCAACCCGAACGACACCGCCTACATCCCGCGCCCGGAATGGTATTTCCTGTTCCTGTTCCAGATGCTCAAGTATTTTCCCGGCAAATTGGAATGGCTGGGCACGACCATCATCCCCGGCATAGCCATCCTGGTGCTCCTGCTCCTGCCCATCCTCGACCGCAATCAAAAACGTCACTACTCGGCTCGTAAAATTGCCCTGACGGTCATGGGCGTGGTCGTGGTTGGCATCGTCGGGCTGACCGTGCTGGCTGCGGTCACCACACCGCCCCAGGAGCCTCTCGCCGCCGCCGGGACCATCCCCCAACAGATCTCCGTCGGCCAGGACCTGTTTTCGCTCAACTGCGCCCAATGTCACGGCGCCGACGGCAAGGTCACCGAGATAACCGGGGTGAAAGGCCTGGAGGGCAAACAGATCATTGCCATCAACAGCAGTGATGTGATGTACACGCTCGATGATACCGCCCTGGCCGACATCATCAGCTATGGCCGCCCGGAATCCGGCATGACGCCTTTCGGGCAGCCCTACGGAGGCTCGCTTTCCCCCACCGAGATCGAGGAAATCGCCACCTTCATGCGCTATTCCTGGGACAACCGCGCCGTTCTCCCGCCCGGGACAACCCTGGGCACCGGGATCCCGGCGCTCAAACCTGGCGAGGTTCCTTCATATGATGTCCACATTGGCCCGTTGACCAAACGCTTCTGCATATCCTGCCACCAGCCCAGTAAAGAGAACAACAACTACCTGATGACCTCATATACGGAAATGCTGAACTCTGGCGATAACGCTCCAGTCATGGCAGCTGGCGATTCGAAGAGTCTGCTGCTCAAGCTTATCACCGGGCACGAGGGCGTAGACCCCAAGACCGGCCAGACCATCCGCCAGATGCCGCCCACCAAGCTGCTCGACCAGCAGTATATCGACATGCTGACCCGCTGGATCATGGCCGGCATGCCGCAAACCGCCAAAGACGCCGCCAAACTGTCGCCCACGCCCACCACGACGCCGGCGTCCACGCCAACACCATAAAATACTCTCGTGAAATGAGCCGGTTCTTGCGAAGAACCGGCTCATTTTCTTATTCCTCAATCAACAATCCTCAATCAATAATTTCTCTGCTCTCCATTCTCTTCCCTCCTCCCCTGCCATATCCAAAAAGCAGTAGAATAATACTGATGAAGCGACTCATCATCCTGCTGACAGTTCTCCCCCTGCTTGCCACAGCCTGCGTGACAATACAACCTGTTGCCACGCCGACCGCCTCAACCACCCCTGCGCCCACCCAATATTCCACCGACACGCCTGCCTCCACCAACACGCCGCAGCCTCCCGCCGCGACCGCCACCCCCTCGCCCATCGACGGCACATTGACCATCAAAGTCAACATCCGCAGCGGGCCTGCCACCAGCTACGCTGCTCTCGGCCAGCTGGATGCCGGAGGAAAAGTCCAGATTATGCTCAAGGACGCTACGGGTAACTGGTACCAGATTCTCTATCCCGCCGCACCGGGCGGGGTTGGCTGGGTATCTGCCCAATACGTCACACTGACTGCCGGGGTGCAGGTTCCGCTGGCTGCCACGCCCACGCCCAGCGGCCCACAGGGGCGTGTGTTGCAACTTCTGAATGTCCGCTCCGGCCCGGGCACGACCTATGACTCGCTCGGCATGCTCCAGCCGAATACCACGGTTGCCCTGACCGGCAAGGATGCCACCGCCTCCTGGTTCCAGATCAGCTATCCTAAAGGAGCGGGAGGGCGTGCCTGGGTCACCTCCCAATACATCCAGACGGATGCCTCCGGGGACTTGCCGGTGCTGGACGCCTACGGTACGCCGGTTCCCGGTAGCACCACCGGACCGGTCTCCAGCCAGCCTACCGTCACCGCAACTGTCGGCCCGGCTTTTGACAATGGCGATTCGGCCGCAGCCCCGGCCGTCCAGGTCACTTTCTCGGCCTCCGGGACGCGTTAAATTACCTATTCCGGGCAGGTCTCCGCGCCGACAGGCAATCCTGAGGACTGGGTGGAATTTACCCCATTTGCCGTCAATGCCAGTAATGCCATGTTGGTTTTCAGCCTGACCTGTACCGGCAACGGCACATTGACCGTCATGCTGGAACAGGCCGGCAGCCCGATCGCCGGTTGGGGGATTCTGGCCTGCGGTGACCAGAATAAATTGATCACGCTTCCGGCCGGTCACCCGATTGAAATGGAACTGGCACCCGCTCCCGGCCAGGGCCTGCTACTGGTGAATTACGTTCTGACAGTGGAGAATATGCCGTAAGTGTTTAAAAAAGATTAGTGTGAATTCGCGGGGATTAGCGGATACCATTAATGTGTTCCAACCCGGAAATTATGATTTGCACCATTTATTAAGCTAAAAATCGTTCATCTTTGTTCACATCGTACCCGCAGGGTATCTCCAGTTCAATTTTTTAGATTCAAAGCCCTCTCCGAGTCCTCAACTTGCCAAGCCGCGGTCGCGAATGTTCCATATGCTATAATCGCTCCTATGGGCATGCGAACAGGCCTGATCATTGTCATTTTCCTCGGCTTGCTGGGGGCTTTTTTTGCATTTCGTGCCGGAATCCATTCCCTTCAAATCAGTCGTCGCGAGGCCATTTGGCCCGAGCGTAGCAGGCAAAGGGCCGCCGGCTGGCGCTACTTTGGAATGTCAATTGTCCTGGTTTTATTGTCGGTTGCTTGCATCTCTTTTTTGATCACGGGAGTGGTTACACGCCCATTAACCCTCCCCTCTGCGACTCCTTCCACGACATGGACTGCTACACAGGCCCCCTCGGAACCGCCAACTAATACCTCCATTTGGACCAGTGCACCCATCCCGACGGATACCCCGGCCCAGACATCCGCGCCTGTTGCAACATCCACCATTACATTGGTGCCAAGCCGGACCCCCCTCCCGACCGATACCCATTGGGCTACCTGGACGCCCAGCCGGACTCCGACCAGTACATCCACCCGTACTCCCACCCTGGTCCCTTCGGCAACCTCTTTCTTCCCAACCTGGACGCCGAGCCCGAGTGATACGCGTTGGCCGGATCCGACGCCCACCAGTACCAAATAGAATAATGCGCGAAACCATTTATGGTCGCAACCCTGTCTATGAAAGCCTGCGCGCCAAACGGCGGGACGGCTTTCGCCTGCAGGTCGCTGAGGGAGTCCAGGAGCGCGGCCGCCTGACTGAAATCCTAGACCTGACCGCCCTGCGCAAGATTCCAGTCGAGCGGGTGTCGCGCTCCCGGCTGGATAAACTTAGCGACAGCCACCAGGGTGTAGCATTGGAAGTCAGTGGCTACCCCTATGTTGGGCTGGATGATATCCTCGAAAACGCCAGTGAGCGCAAAGAACCAATTTTTGCGCTCATGCTCGATACTTTGCAAAACCCGCAGAACCTGGGTACGCTCATCCGCACGGCTGAATCGGTCGGTGTGCATGGGATCGTCATCCCAACCCACCGGGCCGCGGAAATCACCCCGGCAGTCGTCTCCGCTTCGGCGGGAGCCTGCGAGCATATGCTGGTGGCGCAGGCCAATCTGTCGCAAGCCATTATCCAGTTCAAGCAGGCGGATGCCTGGGTCGTAGGTCTGGATGAAGAAGGCGAACCCGTCGGTGCGATTAGTGATCCGCGTTTGCAGGGCGCCCTGGTGGTGGTGGTCGGCAGCGAAGGTGAAGGCCTCCGCCCGCTGGTCAAGTCTGCCTGCGATTTCCTGCTGCGCCTGCCGATGCAGGGACAGATCCAATCGCTCAACGCTTCCGTCGCCGGGTCGGTGGCGTTGTATCTGGCATATCTGGCCCGCCAGAAATCCATCCCACCTGACAATAAGTCTATCTGACTATTAGGCTATTTGACTGGAGACCTCTTTATGCCAACCGCCGCATTTCATTTTCCAAAAGGGTTTTTATGGGGGACGGCTACTGCCGCCCACCAGGTCGAAGGCAACAACACCAACAACAATTGGTGGAAATGGGAGCAGGAGGGCCACACGGCCGATAAATCCGGCCTGGCTTGTGACTGGTGGGGCGGGCGCTGGAAGGAGGATTTCGATCGCGCCGCCGAGGCCGGTCAAAATGCGCACCGCCTGTCGGTGGAATGGAGCCGGATCCAACCTGCCCCCGACCGTTGGGATGAAGATGCCCTGGAACACTATCGCCTCATCCTGCGCGGCTTGCGCGACCGCAATATGACCGCCATGGTCACCCTGCACCACTTCACCGATCCGCTCTGGCTGGCTGAGTTATGCAACTGGGAGACCGAAGCGGTGGTGCCTCTGTTCGAAAAGTTTGTCCGCAAAACGGTGGAGGCCCTGAAAGAATATTGCACGCTGTGGTGCACCATTAACGAGCCCAATGTGTATGCCCTGGAAGCTTACGCAGACCAGAGGTTCCCGCCCGGCCTGTCAGACTTCAAGATGGCCACGCGCGTCGAAGCCAACCTGCTGCGCGGCCATGCCGCCGCCTACCGTGCCATTCATGAAATACAACCGGAAGCGCGCGTCGGCTTTGCACACCATCACCGCCCGATGCTGCCACGCTACCCCTGGTTCCCGCTGGATGTGTTGGAACGCAACATCCAATTCAGCGCCATTAATATGGCCTTCCCGAGTGGCATTCTCACCGGGGTCATGCGCACCCCGCTCGGCAATTTCAGGATCCCCGCAGCCAAAGGGACCCAGGATTTCCTCGGCCTGAACTATTACTCCCAGGATACCGTCGCCTTTGACCTGCGCCAGCGTGGGGAGCTCTTTGGACGTCGTTACTATCCCAAAGGCAGTGATCTGGCCGAGGGCGGTATGAATGCCAACCTGCCGGAAGGGCTTTTCCGTTCCCTCAAATGGGCCTTGCAGTTCAAAGTACCCATCCTGATCACCGAGAACGGCATCGAGGATGCCAAAGATACCCTGCGGCCGCGTTATATGGCCGGGCACATCCACCAGGTCTGGCGGGCTGTCAATTTCAACTGGCCGGTGCGCAGCTATTTCTGGTGGTCGCTGGTTGATAACTTCGAATGGGAGCGTGGCTGGACCCAACGTTTTGGCCTGTGGGAGCTGGATGTGGCAACCCAAGCCCGCAAAAAGCGCCCATCCGCGGACCTGTATGCGGCCATCTGCAAAGAGAACGGCCTCACCTCCGAAATGGTGCAGAAGTACTGTCCGGAGATTTTTGCCGGGATGTTCCCTGGTTAAGCAAGAGTCCGTTACCTTAAAGGTAACGGACTCTTATCAGCTTGAAGGCGACTGTCACATCCACGACTCATTAACCCCACCATCGAAACCATCCTGCGCCGCCGCAGCATTCGCAAATATACCGGCCAGCCGGTCGAGCCGGAAAAAATCGACCTGTTGCTGCAGGCTGGCATGGCAGCCCCCACAGCCATGAATTGCAAGCCCTGGGAGTTTGTGGTTGTCACCGACCCGGAAAAACTCTCTCAATTTCGCAGCCGCCTCATCTTTGGGAACCGCAATGCTCCTGCCGCCATCGTGGTCTGCGGCAACCCCGGCCTCTCCACCAACCCGGCCGCCCGGCTTTTCTGGGTGCAGGATTGTTCGGCTGCCGCCGAAAATATCATGATTGCCGCCGTTGGCCTTGGGCTTGGGACGGTCTGGATCGGCGTTCATCCCGTGGCAAATTTCGTCAATACGGTGCGCCAGATCGTATCCATTCCCAAGAAAGTCACCCCCCTGTGCATTATCTATGTCGGCTATCCGGAATCGGAAAAACCGACGCGGACGCAGTATGATGAGCAGCGTGTTCACAGACAAAAATACGGCGAAAAGTGACCGGCCTCTCACCGGATTAACGCTCCCAATCGATTTTCTCAGGAACATTAAAACCGGTTTCCCGGGCGGAGCAGAGTGGCTGGAGCGGTTGCCCACACTTCTCGATCAGGCTGCCCGACGCTGGCACCTGGTTCTGGGTGACCCCTTCCTGCTCTCCTACAATTATGTTTGCGCGGCAACCCAAAAAGACGGCAGTGCTGCCGTTCTGAAAATTGGCCTCCCCAACCGCGAACTCACCAGTGAGATCCACACCCTGCGCCTTTACAACGGTCAGGGCGCCTGCCGCCTGCTGGAAGCCGACGCCGAAAAGGGCATGCTACTGCTGGAATGCCTCCGGCCAGGAACCATGCTGGCCACATTAAAAGATGATGACCAGGCCACCGAAATTGCCGCGGAAGTGATGAAGGCTATCCACCGCCCTGCGCCGCAGCCGGACGGCTTGCTCAGCTTGCGCGGCTGGTTTGACAAACTGAAGAAATTACGTCCACGCTTTGGCGGCGGGACGGGGCCTTTCCAGGAAAAGAGTTTTACCATGGCTGAAGGTCTGATGACTGAACTGTTCGCTGAGGACCGCCCAAAGGTGCTGCTGCACGGCGATTTTCACCACTTCAACATTCTGCTGTCTGAACGCGGCTGGCTGGTGATCGATCCCAAGGGCGTAATCGGACCGGCGGAATATGAGGTCGGGCCGCTGTTAACCAACCCCAACAATTTTATGCCGGAAGAGACCAAGGCCGTTCGCCGGACGGAGCGACGCGTTGCGATCTTTTCCGAGCGGCTGGGGCTCGACCCGCAACGCCTGCGGGACTGGGTCATCTGCCATAGTGTATTGTCATCTTTTTGGGACCTGGCTGAAGATGGATCCGGCGGCGAGACTGCCCGGGCCTGGACGGAAATCTTTATCAAGACCCACCTGTGAAATGGGCAGGTGGGGGTGACACCAAAAAATGCAGGGACACAGCGACCTGTGTCCCTGCAGTCGTTCATTGATTTCCAAATTAACGGATCACGCCCAGTTTCTTTCCCACCATTGCAAATGCTTCCAAGCCTTTATCCAGATCGGTCTGTTTATGAGCGGCGGAGATCATCACGCGGATGCGCGCTTTGCCCTGCGGGACGGTCGGGAAACCCAGCGCCATGGCAAATACGCCTTCTTCAAATAATGTTCGGCTGAACTGCTGGGCCAGCGGCGCCTCGCCCAGCATGACCGGGGTGATGGGCGTGGTGCTCAGACCGGTGTTGAAACCGAGTTTCTTCATCTCCTCCTTGAAATATCTTGCATTTTCCCACAAGCGATCCACCAGTTCGGTCGAGCCTTCCAGCAGGTCAAGCGCCGCCAGGCAGGCTGCCGCATCCGGTGCGGTGACCGCGGAAGAAAACAGGAACGGGCGTCCCCGCTGGCGCAGCCATTCCACAATGACCGCATTCCCGGCCACAACGCCGCCCACCACACCGAAGGCCTTGGAAAGCGTCCCTACCTCCACGTCCACTTTGCCATGCAGACCAAAATGATCCACGATGCCGCGCCCGCCCTTACCGAGCACGCCTTCGCCGTGGGCATCGTCCACCATCAATAGGATATCGTACATCCTGGCAACTTCGTAAATCTTGTCAAGCGGGGCCACGTCGCCATCCATGCTGAATACCCCATCGGTGATGATGATGGCGCGCCGGTATTGTGGCAGGTTTTCCTTGACGACCGACTCCAGCGAGGCCACATCGCAGTGTTCGTAGGGGATGATTTTTGCCCCGGACAGCCGGCAGCCATCGATGATGCTGGCATGGTTCAGCCGGTCCGAGAAGATGGCATCCTCCTTGCCAACCAGCGCCGGGATGGTGGCCAGGTTGGCGGTGAAACCGCTCTGGAAGGTGATCGCCGCCTCCACGCCCTTGAAGGCCGCCAGGCGTTTTTCCAGCTCCAGGTGCAGGCTGGTTGTCCCGGCAATCGTGCGGACCGCCGCCGGGCCGACACCCATCTCATCCGCAGCTTTCTTGGCCGCTGCCACGATCTGCGGGTGGTTTGCCAGCCCCAGGTAGTTGTTCGAGCAAAAGTTGAGCACCTTTTTCCCGTCCACCACCAGCCACGCCCCTTGCGGCGAGCTGATGGTGCGGATGCGGTTGTACAGGCCTTGGCTTTTCAGCCCGTCGAGTTCCTGTGCAATCCAATCAGTTTTAGACATGCGAGCCTCCCAAAGCAGAGAAGATTGAGTAAAAAGTGGAAAATGGTTTATACAAATCCATTATAGCGAGATTAAGCAAAATGGCTGGTACGTTTTGACACTTACATCTATTTAATTCCGTTTGCCTGCGCCAGCGTTTCCTGGACGGACAGTCCAGGGTACCGCAGGTACGGGTGTCTGCCTGTCTCCGTTCTGGGGAGCTTCAGAGTCCGGTAGTGACTCTGCCAGCAGGCCCAGTTCTGCCAGCGCGGCTAGAACTTTGGCCTGCGCCCCCGGCTTGACGATGACCGTCACCGGGCCTAGCGTCTCGCCCAGGAAGCGCTCTGCCTTCGATTTTCGCAACTCTTCCAGCACCTCCGGCCGGCTGACCCGTAAAATGGTTTGTGCCTCCATGCGGGCCTCGCTGCCATTGGCTTCCCAGCGTTTGAGCGCCCTGACAAATGCAGGCGGGATCCCGGCTGCGGCATTCTTTGCCAGAAGGTTGAGTAGTTGCCCCACTTTCAGCCCCTGCTTCCCGGCTTTTTTCAGCGACCCGGTAGTGACCCGGTAGTGGTATTCATCCGGGCTTGGCTGTTCCCATTCACAGAAGCGCGCAATCAGATACCGGGTTACGCGTGGAACCAGCCTGGGCACGGTGATGCGCCCGTTGGAGGCAACCGTCAATTTCCCCTTTTCGGAGCTCGTAATTGGTTTCTCGTTCACCCGGAAAGCGGTCACCGACTCGCTCTCCGCGGGCGTGGCCAGTTCCACCCCCCCCAGCCAGAACATGGGCCCCGTGATCAGGTAGCGCAGCAACGCGCCATCCACTTCATCCCAACTTTCGAAGCCGCGCAGGTAAGTCCCATCCGAGGATCGTTTAATGAACCACGAGTCGTAATCGCCGGCCGGACGCTGGAAATCCGGATATTTGTCTTTTATTCCAAGCAGGAAAGCCGGCAGACTCCACCACTTTCCTTCCGGCAGGGCTTCCAGCAGGTGGAACAGGAAGCTGCGCGTCGCCAGCGGCTGGTTGGTCCATTCGCCTTCGCACACCAGGCCAGGGACCATATGTAAGTCGTTAAAGCACTCGCTCTCCCTCCAGGCTGTGGTCAACAGGACCAGCGCCTGCAGGCGCGACATTTCCAGGAAGGATTTAACCTGCTCCGGCTGGGAAGTTTCCCCGCTCACTATCCTGGCAGCTTTCAGGAGTTCTTTAACCACCCTGGCCGGAGTCTGCATTTCAGGTGGTTCCATGCCCAGGCGCAGGGCGGCCAGGCAGCTGGTGGCATCGTCGAGGATCCGGTCGGTAGCTGAAATAGGGTGGGCGTATTCCTTGAGCGTGGCCAGGCGTCCTGGCGGCTCGATGGGATTCCCCTGGGGAACTTTGCGTGATTTGGTTATAACTAATTTTGCCAAATCTTCCGGGATATAGGCAAATTCCTGCGCGCCGCTGGCCGAATCAAAAAAGGCCCGCGCCAGAAAGGTCCGGTAGAAGAGCGTTTCGGCCGCGGAGATCGGGTTGAGGTAAATCTGTTCCCGGTCACGTCTGCCGGGGCCGGCTTCCCGGATTTCCCCAAATTGTCGCGCAAAGGCAGCCCAGGGCATTTTTCCGCCCGCCTCCACCAGCCTTTCCAGGGCAGATTGCGCCTCCGCGCTGAGGCTGTCCACAATTTCGCCCACCAGGTCCGGGTCCAGCAGTGCCGAGGTGAGCTCCTTCAGCGCTGCCTCATATTCAGCAGAGCCGAGCTCCACCCCCCACAATCCGGCCACGATGCGCAGATGGCCAAGATCACGCGTTTGCAGGGACTGGACCAGGCTGGGCATTACGTCTTCAGTAAGAAAATGGAATTCGGCAGGATCTGGATGGCAAGCTTGCGCACGTCCGTGCCGAAACCGGCGTAAATTTCCCCGTCACAATGGATATACAGCGGCTGTTGGCTAGTGACGGTCATCTTGTGGCAGGTTCCCATGCGCACCTGTTTAAAGCGTCCATGCGTTCCCCGCATGACCTCCGGGACAAGCCGCAGCATCATCAGGCGGGAAATCTTCTTGATGGTGACATAGTTCAGCAGACCATCATCCAATTTGGCATCCGGTGTGATGATGAATCCTCCGCCCTCACGCGGGCCGTTCCCGAGTGCCAGCATGAGTGAAGTAAGATCCCAGGTTTCCTGATCGGTCTCCACATGTAAATCGATCGGATCGAAATGGCGGAAGATGGTCATAATCAAGGCAATAAAATACATTAAGAAGCCATGGATGGCGGTAATCTTGCGGGTATACATGTTGACAACCGAGTCGAAACCCATCCCGATGGTATTGTTGAAATATTCCAGCCGGTCATTCTCATCCCGTACCGAGCCCACATCCAGCGAATGCGGTTGGCCATTGACTGCGGAAAGTAGCGCTTCGCCCGGGTCTGTGGGGATGCTGAGGATATGGGCAAAGTCGTTGCCTGATCCCAGCGGGACGATTCCCAGTGCCGGGCGCGACTCCGCTGGTACCTGCATCAGGCCGTTGACCACCTCGTGGACGGTGCCATCTCCGCCGACAGCCACAACCAGGTCGTAGCCCTGTTCACCCGCCTGGCGGGCCAGTTTAGTGGCATGACCGGGGTATTCCGTACCACTCCAGTCGGCGTTGTGGTTGGCCACAAGCGAACGCAAATCTGCTGCCTGTTGCAAGGAGTGTCCATGGTTGGCGGTTGGATTCAAGATGAGTTTAATTTTATTTGTCATAGGGGGAGGTCTCCGTGAGTGCATTATAGCCGGAAAAAATAAATTGATGCCTGTACTCGACTCTCCTTATTTTCACTTCACCCCGGCGAATCCCGGAGCAGCATTTCATATCCCTCCGGCAGCCTGCCCCGGCTGTATAATCAGGTGATTATTCAACTGCGGAGACAAGCATGGCCCAACCAAAAGAGCACCTGCCAATTCACATCACTCCTTCACAGCCTCCCAGACGGGCGATCATTGTCGGCGCCTCCAGTGGAATCGGCGCAGCGCTGGCGCGGCGCCTGGCCGCCGAAGGGTATACCCTGGCCCTGCTCGCCCGCCGCGCTGACCTGTTGGCGGCCCTTTGTGAGGATATTAACACTGCCGCCGGAGAAATTCGAGCCGTTTTCTTCGTTCACGATGTAACAGATTACGATTCTGTGCCTGGCCTGCTTCAGGAAATAAACGCCGTTTTGGGCGGCCTGGACCTGTTTATCTATACTTCCGGCATCATATTTCCATCCGGGATGAAACATTTCGAGTCCGATAAGGACCGCCGCGTGACCGAGGTGAATTACTTGGGCGCCCTAGCCTGGTTGAACCCGGTGGCAGCCATGTTCCACCGCTCGAAAGCCGGTCAAATCGTTGGCATATCTTCCGTCGCCGGGGACCGCGGCCGAGTGGGCACTCCTGCTTACAATGCTTCCAAGGCGGCGTTGTCCTGCTACCTGGAATCCCTGCGTAACCGGCTGACACGCCGGGGTGTGCATGTGCTGACCGTCAAGCCCGGTTACGTTCTGACCGGCATGACTGCCGGCAGGAAGAATCTGTATTTCGCCATACCTGCTGAACGCGCCGCCGCCGATATTTGCCTGGCCATCCGCAGGCGCAAGCAGGTGATCTATATCGCTTCTGTCTGGTGGCTGGTCATGCTCGTGGTAAGGAACATTCCCTCGATCATCTTCAGACGTTTGACTTTTTAATTCGTCTCAACTCAATGAGCCGGAAAGGAGTAGGGTGTGCGGGCGTCAAAGCCGCCTGCAGTCGGCCCTCCCCTGGATTATCAAGATATAACCCGGATGAGTGCAATAGTACTGTTGGTGATTTGACATTTTTCGAGAAACTCTGTACACTAAAGGCATACTCGAAGAAGTTTATTAGGAGGATCTATGACTGCTCAGTTTCAGTTCGTCATGCGCTCCGGTCCGACGGTCGGTAAGACCTTTCCTCTTGATGCCCAGGAGGTTAGCATTGGACGGGATGCCGTCAATATCATTGCAATTAACGACGCGGAGGTTTCACGGAAACACGCCAGGATGGAATTACGCGGCTCGGCGTACGTGATTCAGGATCTTG